>NZ_CP022521.1:3925277-4227222 GCF_002234535.1 Actinoalloteichus hoggarensis | reverse complement strand
CCGTACGCAGCAGGCCGCGCGCCGAACCGGCAAGCCCGCGACGGGCGAGCAGCCCCTCGGCGATCGCCTCGCGCTCTCTCGGGGGGAAGAACTCGAACGCGCCGCGCAGCGCGGGCAGGGCGAGGAGGAAGTCCTCGTCGGTCATCGCGGCGACGATCTCGTCCAGCACGGTCAGGACGTCCGCCCGATTCGCGTCGACGTCGGCACTTCGTGCACCGGCGGTGAGCACCTCGTCGCGGGCCAGCAGGAACAGGCCGGTCAACCAGTCGCCGAGGACCCTCGGCAGGGCCGCCGCCCGCGCCTCGGTCCCGGCGTCCGCGCCGATTCCCGAGTCGCCGTCGCCCAGAGACCAGCAGAAGCCGAAGGCGGCGCCGCGCAGGTCCGGCGGGGCCGCCTCGTCCACGCTGATCCGCCGCATCACCGCCACCGCGGCGGCCCGGTCCAGGCCGAGAGCGGTCTCGGCGTGCCGCAGCGCGTCCCTGGTGGCGGCCACGGCCGCGAGCCGGGGGAGGTCGGCGGGGCCGGGCCCTGCCTGGATCGCCTCCGACAGCCACAGCACCCGGGTGACCGAACCTCGGACCAGCGCCCCGAACAACGGGCTGCGCGCCGAGCCCAGCAGCCGATCGTGCCGCCACAGCCCCAGCACGGTGGCGAGGACGCGGCCCAACGCGCCGAGATCCATCGCCCCCGCCACCCCGGCCTCGACGGCGACGGCGACGTTCCGGGTCGACTCCGCGAGCCCGCACGACGCCGCGTCGAACAGCACGGCGGCCAGCGCGTCCACATCGGACCGTGCCGCGGCGGTGCGCTCCTCCAGCAGCGCGGTCACGGCGTCGACGGGCGTGGCCCCGTAGGCCCCCGCCTCGATCAACGCGGTCAGCCGGTGCGGTCCGTCGGCGAGCCGCCAGTTCTCCTCGGCGACCGCCTCCGTGCCGGTCGTCGGCCCGGCGGTGCGCTCGATGTCGGGTATCCCCAACACCCGCAGGCGATGCAGCAGACGACTGCGCTCCCGCCCCTCGTGCCCGGTGAGATCCAGGGTGACCTCGCCGTCGACGAGGCCGTGCCGTTCCAACTCGGCCTGCACCGTGTGCACCAGCGGCGGCGCCGGGGTGTCGGGGTGCAGCTCTCCCACATGGTCGCCGCGCAGCGCGGACACCATCTCCACCACGGCGGGATGCGTCCCCGGTGTGATGCGGCCGCGTGACGTCCAGGGCAGCGGATGTTCCAGATCTTCCGACACCAGAGCCGTGACCAGACCGTCGAGCATGTCGGTCCGACTGGGCACGCGGTGGCCGCGCAGGCGGGCCAGTCCCTCGGCGGCGGCCCTGGCCGCGATCAGGTCCGCGGTGGACACGGGCTGCCCGCGTTCACGCAGCCGGCCGACCACCGCGGTCATCACCGCCTCGGCCGCCCGCTCCGGGCCGTGCTCCCAGAGTCGTCGGTAGTACTCCGGCGACGGCATCCCCGCCTCATAGCCCACGAACGAGTCGAGGCGGGCGAAGGAGTAGGGCACCAGACAGCTCCCGGTCACCGCGTCCTCGGCAGGCCGAGGGACCTCGGGCGGCGCGGTGCGCGCCTCCGGCGTCCCGGCCGCGGCGACCAGGGCGGGGCGGTGGAAGCCGCCGGTGATCACCAACACCGGCCGGTCACCCGCCTCGGCGACCGCCGCCCGCACCCGGTCGGCCATGTACGCCTCCCGGGCGGCGTCCGCCGGGCTCACCTCGACGCCGGCGGCGTCCTCCGGCGTGGAGCCGCCCGCCGTCTCGGGCCGCGCCGCGGCGAGGATCCCGCGGGCGGGATCGCCGTCGGTCTCCTCGACCGCCGGCTCCTCGCCGGCGGGCACACCGCGCAGCAGGTCGAAGTAGGCTGCCAGCCGCTCGGCCAACCCCACGTCGTCCCCGGTCTCGAAGAGGTGGTCCCAGAGGGTGTCGACGTTGTCGACGGCGAACCGACGACACAGCTCGTCGACGACCGCGGAGTACCGGATCTCGGCGTCGGCGTAGCGATTGCGACGTTCGGACAGGGCCGGGTGCCAGGCAGGCAGGTCGATGAACCGGACCTCGGCGCCCTGGGCACGCCCGGCGGTGAGGGCCACCCACTCCGGTGAGTACTCGCAGAACGGCGTCCAGGAGGACTGCGCGCGTTCGGCGTCCCGGTAGTAGCTGAAGATCGCGATCGGCAGCCGATGGCCGAGCAGCAGCTCGTCGATTCGATCGTTGACGTCGGCGGGACCCTCCACCAGCACGATCGCCGGGCGCAGCGTCTCGATGGTCGACGCGACGAGCCGAGCACAGGCCGGGCTGTGGTGACGGACCCCGAGGAACGTGGCGGGCATCAGCCGGGCAGCAGGTGTCGGGCGTCGTGCAACGCCTGCCACTGCGCGCCGTCGGACTTCTTCGGCACCTGCTGCTCCAGATAGCGGCGCAGCCGGGCCAGATCCTCGCCGTCGTCCTTCGCCGCGGTGCCCGCAAGACACTCGACGACGTCGGCGGCGTTGCCCGCCTCGCCGCGTAGGAACCAGCCGCGCAGGCCGACCGCGTGGGCGACCGACACGGCCTCGGCGGTGCTCATCACGGTGGAGAGCCGCTCCATCGACTGGCCCTGCGTGGTCCGGCCGTCGCGCAGCTCGCGGAAGGTGGTCACCAGCACCTCCAGGACGTCCCGGCGGGGCGCGATCTCCACGCCGGACCGGCGCAGCAGGCCCGCCGCCTCGCGTTCGACGAGGTCCAGCTCGGTCCGCAAATCGGCGATGGGGAACACGGTCTCGAAGTTGAACCGGCGTTTCAACGCCGCGCTCATCTCGTTGACACCGCGGTCCCTGGTGTTGGCGGTGGCGATCACGTTGAAGCCCTCCCGGGCGAAGACCATCGAGTCCGCGCCGGTCAGCTCGGGCACCGCCAGCACCCGTTCCGACAGCAGCGACAGCAGCGAGTCCTGCACCTCAAGCGGGCAACGGGTGATCTCCTCGAAGCGCACGATCTTCCCCTCGGCCATTCCGCGCAGCATCGGCGCCTGCACCAGCGACCGGGGCGACGGGCCCTCGGAGACCAGCATCGCGTAGTTCCACGAGTACTTGATCTGGTCCTCGGTGGTCGCGGCGCCGCCCTGAACGGTGAGGGTGGACTCGCCGCAGACCGCCGCGGCGATCAGCTCCGAGAGCAGGGACTTCGCCGTGCCGGGCTCGCCGACCAGCATCAGGCCTCGGCTGGTGGCCAGCGTCACCAGCGCGCGGTCGATCAGCGACGGATCGCCGACGAACTTCCGGCTGACGTCGGCTCGGTCGTCGCCGACGATGAATCGGCGGGCCGCCGACAGGCTCAGCGCCCAGCCGGGCGGTCGATGGCCGGTGTCCTCGGCGCGCAGTCGAGCCAGTTCGTCGGCATGTCGGATCTCGGCGGGCGGTCGTTGCAGGCTGTCCTGGGACATCGGTGGCGGAGGTCTCTCTCGTGTGGGCGGACGGAGGGGTCGGCGGATGTGCGGACGTGGCGGGTCCGATCGCGGCCGAACGGCGGTCGGCGACGGCGATCGATCGGCGGCGAGCGGTGCGCTTCGATGCCCGCCCGAGGCGCGGGCGGGGCGCGTCGTGCCGTCCCGCCCGCGCACCGGCATCAGCCCACGTCGGCCGTCAGCTCGGTGAGTGCCCTGATCAGCTCTGCGGCCTCGATCGGATCGAGATCGCCCAACGTCAGCGGTCCCGCCGTCGCGATCTTGCGGCCTGCCGAGACGAAGACCGTGCTGATCGTCTGGATGTCCTCGGGCACGTCGTACATCGGGAAGCCCGGCTCGAGTCGCAGACTCAGCCCGGTCCGGCCGAACGTCGTGGTGATGATCGTCCGGGCGCCGCCCGTGCCCGCCTCGGGGCTCTCGAATCGCCAGCCGCGCCGCTCCAGCCCACGCACCCGGCCGGTCGGCATGGACCGACCGACGAAGCGCGTCAGGTCCCAGTCCGCCCGGTCCTCCTCGGTCAGGGGGCGCACCGGCCTGCCGAGCTGTCGGAACGGCTGGACGATCTCGTAGTCGGCGAACACCTCCGACCAGGCGGCGGCCGAGTCGCCGAGCCGCAGGGGGTGGGCGACGGAGAACAGCGCGTCCTCGGGCACGGCGGCGAGCGCGGACCCTGCCGCCTCGGAGGTCCCCGGCTCGCCGGGCTCGGCGGCGGACCGACCCGTCCCGACCGCTTCCGCCCCGTCGCCGTTCGTGCCGACGGCACCCGCCGCGAACACCACGACGTCGTCGTGGACGTCGGCCAGCGACCGATCCTCGGCGACCCGCACGGTCGCCACGACCCGGCCGTCCCGCTCGACGAGCCACACCAGCCTGCGCACCAGATGGGTCAGCACCGGGTGTCGCACCAGCGCCTCGAAGTCCGAGCGCCGCCACCGTCGCCCGGTGACCATCGCCGATTCGAGGCGCCGCACCTGCTCGGCGGCGATCGCACGAACCGACTTCTTCAACGCGGTGAACCGCTTGCGGGCGGCCGCCGCCTGATCGGCGTCGTCGCGGGCCCCCGGCGCGGGCAGCGACCTGCGCGGGGTGCCGTCGGCGTTGGTGACGAACGGCTGCAAGGCCTCGTCGAAGCCGACGCGGAAGCGGCGGGCCCCGTAGTCGAGTTCCATGGTGCCGTCGGGCGAGAGCCCGAGATCCGGCACGAGCCGGTCGGCGAGCTGCTCGGAATCCAGGCCGCGTTCGCGGGCCGCCGCCGCCACCGCCCACTTCGCCGATCGCACGAGGGTCGCGGGCTTGGAGCGTTCGGAGATCTCGCGGATCAGCCGCAGGGCGGCGTCGGTGCCCATCCCGGCGAGGGCGTTCAGCCCCTCCTCGGCCAGGGTGGGCTCGCCGTAGCTTCCCCAGGAACCGAGCCTGCCCGCGAGAACCCGCGCGGCCTCGTCGTCGCCGAAGTACCGGACCACGGCGAACACCCACTCCGAGCCGGGCGGGCGTCCGGCCGCCGACCAGTCCTGGAACAGGGCGAGGGCGAATCGGGCCAGCGACTCCCGATCGCAGGCCTCCTCGATGACCGAGAGCCCGGCGTACTCCCGGCGCAGGCCCGCCGTCCCGACCGCGGCGAGCAGGGTGCGGACGGCGTCCACGGGCAGCGCGTGCTTCGTGTCGCGCAGCAGGATCCGAGGCAGCAGCGCGGGGTCCAGCCAGTCGCCGATCACGGGCACCGCTCGGGGAAGCACGTCGAGCGGGTCGGCCGCCAGCAGTTCGCCGATCACCGATGCCGCGTGATCGCCGCAGGCCCGTGCCTCCTCGACGACCTCGGCGGTGGAGGTGCGGGCGGCGAGCCTGCGCAGCCACTCGACGGCGTTCGGTCGGGCGAGATGGCCGCCGGCGTGCCAACGGAGGGTCACCAGATTCGTCAGGTATGGGACCAGCGCCATGCCGTGTCGGTCCAGATAGGCCTCGGCGTGGGCGGCCGCGGGCTGAGCGCCGTCGGCCAGCCTGGCGAAATGCTGGACGGCCTCGAATCCCAGGTACGGCAGCAGCGCGGGCGAATGGGCGTGCGGCGACTCCCGAGCCGTCCGGTACAGCGCCGACGCCGCGAGATCACCGTGCCGGGCGGCCAGTCGCCGAGTCCACGCCGGGTCCACCCCGGTCGGATCCGGGCCGAACCACCGCAGCGGCCCGCACACCAGGTCGGCCGGGCCGTCCACGAACAGCGCGATCGCCGAGGAGGGATCCAGACTGCGGAAGGAGGCCACGAGCCGCGCCCAGTCCGGGTCCGGTCCCAGCGGCGAGGAGCCGGTCTCCGCGGCGGCCCATTGCGCGCGTTCTCCTGGCAGCCAGACCGGTCCGCGATCCGCGGGCGCCGTGATCTCCAGGAACACCGGTTCGACGGCCGTGCCGCCCGGCCGCCAGGGCGGTTCGGTGAACAGACCGGGCAGCCGTGCCGCATCGGCGGGCGGTCGATGATCCACCGGGCGCGACACGGCGGCGAGCGCGGCCCGACGAGCCTGCTCGACTAGCGGGTCGGATGCTCCCGTATCGATCCCGTCGTCGGTCAGCTCCCACAGCAGCCGGGCCGCCCCCGGACCCGGATCATGCTCCTTGCCCGCCACGGTGATCGGGCCGCGTGCCGCGATCACGGGCAGCCGTCGCCAGGTCCGCTCCGGATCGCGCCGCGTCGCGGTGGCCGCGGCCGCGTAGGCGTGCCGACGGCCGAGGCGGGCGGCGATCAGGTCGAACGCCGCGTCCCCCGGCAGGTGGGCGAGGATCTCCAGGAGCACATGCTCGCCGGGGCCGGTCCGGCTCGGCATGTCCAACAGGACCGAGACCAGCGGCAGCAGCCCCGCTCCGACCCGTTCGGCCAGCGTGACGAGGTCCTCGGCGGAGATCGGCAGCGTGCCGACGACGGCCGGGTCCGTGAGCGGCAGGGCCGCGAGCTGAGCCGGGGTGCTCACCGAGCGCAGCACGAGCCCGCAGTGCGTGGGCAGCGCCTCGGCGATCCACGGCGCCGCGCACAGCGCCGTGACGCGGTCCTGCTCGCCGGGCATCAGGTAGCAGGCGACGAGATGTCGCAGCCTGTCGTCGAAGCGGGCCTCGGCGGCCTCGGCGCCCGTCTCGTCGGAACGCCCCGGCGTCGTCGTGGCGACGGACGGCACTCCGACCCCGGAATCCAGTGCCGCCCGCGCCGCCTCCGCCTCGGCGTCGTCGGCCGAGGCCAGCAGCTCTCTGACGCGGCGGACGACGGGTTCGAACCGCCAGGCGTCGGCGAACGCCGTGTCCGGGCCGCGCCGTCCGAGGCGCCACACCGGCGGCGCGCCGCGCGGGACGGCGGCCGCGGTCACTCGAATGCCAGCGAGTTCGACGACCGCCATGGCCGTGAAGGCGGCTCCGTGGTCCTTGAACCAGACGTCGGCGAACGCGGCGAGGCTTCTGAGGTGCTTGGCATCCACCGTGGTCGCCACGACCGCCAGCACGGCCGCCGCCCCAAGCGGGGTCGGCTCGCCCTCGCGGTACTCGGCGGCCGCCGCCGTCAGCGCGGGATCGTCGGGGCCTGCCGGATCGAGCACCGCGGCGAGCGCGGCCTCGGCCTTCGTGAGCATTCGCTTCACCTTCGCCCGGGCACCGCGATCCAATGTCGCCGACGAGGTGACACCGCCGTCCCGACGGGGGTCGAGCCGTGGCACCCATTCCGGTGGGACGAGGAAGCCGACATCGTCCGGGGTGACCGTCTGCGCCCTGCTCACGTTTCCTCCTTGATCAACGATGCCGAGACGTTAACCCAGACGAGTGACATCCGAATCCGGTTCGTCATCTGTCGGGCGTGGGCTGAGGCATCCACCCCGGGCCGGAGGGCGATCGCCACGATTGCCGGGGCCAACTGCCCGGATAGGCCGGCGTGGACCAGGGGTTCTACGGCACCATGGGGTCAGCGCGAGCGGGGAGGAGTCCTGACTTGGGGGTCGCCGATGTCGTCGAGCAGCTTCGGCGGGCGCACGCCCGGCTGACCGAGGCCCTCCAGGCGACGACCGAGGCCGATGCCGCGATCGTCGCGGGTGCCACGCTGTTCGACTCCGCCACCGTCGGCTCCGGACAGCCGGTCGTCGAGCAGGCGGCGCGCCACGCCGATGCCGCACGCGACGACGTGCAGGCGGCGCACGTGCTGTTAGACCAGGTGCGCGAGCTGATCGACGGATACTGTCGGGCGATCGCGGGTCACGGCATCGACGAGGCCGGTGTCTCCGCCGCCGCCGTCTCAGGCCTGCCCGCGTCGCAGGCGGAGCCGACGCCGCCCCCGGTGCCCGCCGGGACGACGATCGACCCGGAGGCCCGATATCCGGGATGGATCGCCGAACTGCGCCGCAACGGGACGCCGATCGACCCCGAGCGGGTGCTCCGCATGACCAGGCTGCGCAACGGGCGGATCGTCTGGCTGCGGTCTCGCGCGGACACCGAGAACTCGATGCCCGGCTTCGACACCGATCGGACCGACGAGTTCGAACGGACGGGAGTCGACGCCGACCGGGTCGTCGACCTCGTGTTCCGCGCCCTCGACGTCGGCGAGCCCGTGTCCGAGTCCGGTGACGCCCCGCCGTCCGAAGGGGACGCCGTCGGCGATGCGGCGCTCGGGATGGTCGCGAACGGCGACGGTGTCGGCGCCTCGCACCGGCTGGTGCTCGAGGTCGACTTCGAACGGACCCGCCGTCGTGTGGCCGTCACCGTCGCCGCCGACGGCCGGATCAGCGACGCACGTCCGCTGCGGGCGCGCCTCGGCCCGTCGTCCACGATGTGACCACGGGGCGGTCGCCGCCGGTCGCCCGGTCCCGCTACTCCGCCACGCCGCTCAGACTCGTCAGTTCGGTCAGCAGCTCGGATGCGGTGATCGCGTCGAGCTCCCCGAACGGGAGGCTGCGGTCTCGGCCGTGGAACCAGCGCCGCGGGGAGGCCGCCGTCAACCAGATCCGTTCCAGCGTCTGATCGCCCATCGCGTCCCGGTCGCCCGCGGACAGACCCGGGTCCAGCTCGGCCACCACACGCAGCCCGCCCGGCACCGGCCGGGAGATCCACGGCACCTCGCCGTTGTCCTGCGGCGCGGCCTGCTCCCAGCCCCGGCTCGTCATCCCGAGTATTCGACCGGGCGGAACGGCGGGTCCTCGCTGGAACCGACTCAACTCCCGTGCCCCGCGCTCCTCCTCGCTCAGCCGATGCACCGGCCGGGCGAGCTGGGGGAACGGCTGGGTGATCTCGTAGTCGGCGAAGACCTCGGCCCACGACTTCGCGTCGGAGTCGGTCAGATGCAGCGGATGGGCGACGCCGACGGCGCCGCCCTCGGGCAGGACCACGGGCTCGTCGTCGACGTCGGCCAGACTCCGATCCTCCGCGACCCGGAAGGATCCGACGATCGAACCGTCCTCCTCGATCAGCCACACCAGCCTGCGCACCAGGTGCCAGAGAAGCGGATGGGTCAGCAGGTGGTCGCGGAAGTCCCCCGTGCTCCAACGCCGTTCGCCGACCATGGCCCGCTCCAGCCTGCGGATCTGATCGGCGGCGAGCATGCGGACGTCCTTCTTCATCGCCGTGAACCGCGCGTACGCCGCCGAGGCCTGCTCCGCGTCGTCACGGGCGCCGGGCTTGGGCAGCGTCTTGCGCCGCCTGCCGTCCTCGTCGCGGACGAACGGGGCGAGGGACTCGTCGAAGCCGACGGTGAACCGGCGGGGACCGTAGTCCAGTGTCAGGCTGCCGTCGGCAGCCAGCCCGCAGTCCGGGACCAGCCGATCGGCGAGCTCCTCGACGCCGAGACCGCGTTCGGCCGCGACCTCGGCGATCTTGCGCGCGGCCCTGCCCCGCAGTGCCGCGAACCTCACCTTCTGCGAGAGCGCGTGCAGGTGCGTCAAGGCCACGTCGGTGCCGATGCCCGCCAGGACGTCGAGGCCGTCCACCGCCCGGTGATGGAGCGACTGCCCCGGCCACACCCGGATCAGCGGGGTGAGCCGCCGCACCGTCTCGTCGTCGCCGATCATTCCCAGCGCGGTGAGCACCCAGCCTTCCGCCGGCCCCATCCCGTGGCGCCGCCACTCACTCAAGAGCTGCCAGCCGAACTCCGCGAGCGACGCCGGATCACAGGCCTCCCGGACCGCCTCGACGCCCGCGTACTCCCGCCCCGGGGCGGACAGCGCCAGCATGGTCACCACGTGCTCGACCGCCGAGTCCGGCAGCGCGTGCCTCCGTCCGCGCAGCAGGATCGGCGGGAGCAGCGCGAGTTCCAGCCAGTCGGGCAGCGCGGGCAGCCGGGCGGGCAGGTCGTCCAGCGCGTTCGTGCTCAGGAGCGTGCGCACGGCCCCGCCTGCCCGCTCGCCGAACTGAGCCTCGGCCGTCGCGGCGGCCTCCTCGATCCGTCCCGCGGCGGCGATGCGCAGCGCCTCCCGAGCCTGGGATCGTCCGGTTCCGGCCTTGCCGAACGCGGCGGGGACGAGGGCACGGACGGCGGCGAGTCCGTGTCGTTCGAGCCAGGCCAGGGCGAAGGGCCGAAGTGACGTGCGGGGTGGCAGCAGGCCTGCCACCAGTGTGGCGACCCGTACGCCGACGAACGGCAGCAGCGGCGTGGGGTCGACGTCGGTTCGTCGTTCCACCCCGTCGACGACGTGGTCGAGCGCGGCGGCACCGAACCGGGCCGCGAGCGGGCGGAGCAGACCCGGCCACTTCCGGAGGGCGTGGCGTCGGCGCCGCAGCAGCGGGGCCACCAGGTCCACGGGCGCCTGGAGGAAGAAGGCCGTCTCCGCCGCGGCATCGAAGCGGTCCGCCAGCAGATCCTCGATCGCCCGCGGCCAGTCGGTGTCCGGTCCCCATCGTCGGGTGCCGGGCGGCAGGGGGGTGTCCGCCCACGCCTGCCGCTCGCCGTCGGCCCAGGAGACCGCGTCGTCCGGCGGGCTCAGCCTCAGCACCACCGGCTTACCGCCGTCGCGCCGCCTTCGCCACGGCGGCTCGACGAGAAGCTCGGGCAGCGCGGAGTCGGGTGCGGTCTCCGGGCGGGCGGGAATCGTCGTGCGGAGCGAGACGACGAGATCCCGGCTGTCGGCGGGCAGGCTCGGCAGCAGCTCGTCGACGAGCGCGCCGGCTGTCGTGACATGGCGTCGTAAGACGTCGGCGGCGACGGACGCCTTCGGCGATCCGCCGGTCGCCACCGCGGCGAGCCTGCGCAGCGCGCGGGCCGGAGCGCGTCGGATCAGGGAGAGCAGCAGGGGATCGGGGCGCTGCGGCTCGCCCTCGGCCACGACCAGGTCGACGGCCTCGTCGGCGGGCAGACTCGCCAGGACCTCGAGCAGGCGTCGACGCCCCGTGGCGCTCTGCCGCTCGTCGTCGTTCAGGGCGCGTACGAGCGCAGGCACCGCCGCCGTTCCGACGGCGGCGACGACGGTCTTGAGGTCCGCCTCGTCACGCAGCAGCATGGCCGGGTCGTAGCGGCGGGTCAGCATGGTGAGCTGTTCCTCGGTGGAGACCGACTGGATCAGCAGCCGCCATGCCGACCGGGCGGACGTCGCGCAGGCCTCGTCGACCCAGTCGGTGCGGGTCGGCAGCAGGTAGGCGGTGGTGTCCAGGCCGGGGAGACCGCCGCGCAGCCCCGACAGCGACTCGGCCGCCGCGTCGTAGTCCCGGTCGGCGGCTCCGGCGAGCAGCGTCCGGACCCGCAGCAGGACGGGCATGGCGGACGACACGCTGCGCCACACGGCCGGCTCGGCCTCCTCCGGCGCCATCGACGAGGCGATTCCCCTGATGTAGAGCGATTCCTGCCGCGGGCCTCCGCCGCCGACCACGATGGAGGCCAGCAGGCAGGCGGCCTCGGCGGCGAAGACGATGCCGTGCTCGTGGGTCCAGGCGTCGGCGAAGGCGGCGTGGGCGGTGGTGCCCAGCACGTAGGTCTCGGGCTTGCTCACCACGGCCGCCACGGTCGCGACGCCCGACGGGGTGGGCTCACCTGCCAGCGTCGCGCGGGCGGCCGCGACGAGGTCCGCCGGGCTTCTCAGATCACCCAGCGCCGTCTCCAGCTTGCCGGTCGCGCGCTCGGTCAGTTCGGCGGCCTTCGCGACGCCGCCGGGATCGACCTCCGCGGCATGCCGCACGGCGCCCCGGCGAACGGCGATCACCGAATGCCAGGAGTCGGGGACGACGAACGCGTCCTCATCGGGTCGTGCGGGAGGCGTCTCGGGCATTGCCGCTCCTTGGGACGTCTGAACAGGGGCCCCGCTCCGCCAGACGCCCCGCCGGGTCTCCGCATGCCGAGGTTTCGCCGAACGGCATGGTCGGAGCCTGTTCTCGGGCGATGCGCGCGACGGCGGTCGCCCGTGTCAGGCGGAGATCGTCGGCCGCCGGGAAGACTAGAGGAGCGATCCGACACGATCGGGTGACGGTCGAGTCGTCGTCCCGGGGCGCCGTGCGTCAGACACCGGGGCGCGGCTCCGGGAAGCGCAGCCGCTCCGCGAGCACGTGCAGGTACATCAACGCCAGGTCGGTGCCGATGCCCGCCAGCACGGTGAGGCCGTGCACCGCGCGCCGCCGGTGTCCCTCGTCCGGCCACGCGCGGATCAGCGGGACGAGGCGCCGCACCGTCTCGTCGTCGCCGATCGCCGCCAGCGCCGGCAGCACCCAGTCGCCGACGGGCGGACGCGCGCAGCGCTGCCACTCCAGTAGGAGCGCCCAGCCGAAGTCCGCGAGCGACCGCGGGTCACAGGCGTCGCGGATCGCCTCGACGCCTGCGTAGGTCTGGCCGAACCGGCACATCGCGAGCATGGTCAGCACGTGCTCGACCGCCGAGGCGGGCAGGACGTCCGTTCGCCCCCGTAGACGGATCGGCGGCAGCAGCCCCCGATGCAGCCAGCCGGGCGACGGATCGGGCACCCGGTCGGGCAGCTCGTCCGCCGGACCGATCTCCAGGAGCGCGCGCACCGCGACGGCGGCCTGCCCGCCGCACTCGTCCTCGGTCATCGCCACGACCTCCTCGACCCGCCCGGCGGCGGCGACTCGCAGCGCCCGCTCGGCCTGGGATCGTCTCGCGCCCGCCTGCCCGAACACGGCGGGCAGCAAAGCCCGGACGGCGGTGATGCCGTGCCGATCCAGCCACGTCACGGCGTGGGGACGCATCGCCGTGCGGGACAGCCAGTCCGCCATCAGTTCCGCCACCGGAGTGCCGACGAACGGCTGGAGGAGCAGCCCCGACTCGAAATCCGGTTGTCGTCGTGCCTGGCCGAGCACCTGCCCGCTCACTGCTCGCCCGAACCTGGCGACGAGCAGGCGTAAGGTCCCTGCCGAGATCCGCCGTCGAAACCGCCAGCGTGCCAGCGTCGAGGCGACCAGTTCGCGCGGCGCCTGGGCGAAGAACGCGGCCTCCTGCGCGGGATCGAATCGTCGCGACCGCAGCGCATGGACCTCCCGCGCCCAGTCGGTGGCCTGCCCCCACCGTCGTTCGCCGACGGGCAGGGGAGCCGCCGCCCACTCCTGCCGTTCACCGTCCGCCCAGTGGACGTCGAGCGCCATGGGGGTCGGGTCGGCCGACACGTCCGTCGTGGCGGGATCGCGTGGTCGCCGCCACGGCGGTTCGACGAGCAGGGCGGGCAGCGCCGAGGCGGGCGCGACCGTGCGTCGCGCCTCGTTCGCCTCGGCGACGGCCGCACGGGCCGCCGTCACCCGCGCTCGGCTCGCGGCGGGCAGTTCCGCCGAGACGCGCTCGACGACCGAGGCCGCCGTCACGACATGGCGGCGAAGCAGCTCGTCCGCCCCGTCCGATCCCGCCCCGATCGATCCCGCCTCGTCGTCCGTCGCCGCGGCGGCGAGCCTGCGTAGCGCCCGGACCGGGAACCGCCGCATCATCTCCGACAGCGCAGGCCAGGCTCGACGGTCGCCCGCGCGCGCGGCCAGCAGGTCGAAGGCCGTATCGGAGGGCAGCAGCGCCATGGCCTCGACGATCCGCCGGTGCGACTCGACGTCCGTCGCCGTGTCGTCGAGCGCCGCCGCGAGCACCGGAGCCGACGCGGCCCCGACGGCGGAGACGACGGTGCGCAGCGCCCGCTCGTCGCGCAGCAGCGTCGCGGGACCGACGTGGTCGGCCAGCGTGGTCAGCTGGTCGAGCGTCGAGACCGAGCGGATCAGCAGCGGCCACCATGACGGCGCGCTCGCGGCGCAGTCCGCGTCGACCCAGTCCGTGCGACTCGGCACCAGAAACGAGGCGGGGACACGAGCCGCCTCGTCGATCCGGTGTGCGGCCAGCGTCGCGACGACCCGCTCGTGATCCTCCCGCGTGGCGACCGCCATCAGGGCACGCATCCGCGCCAGGATCGGCAGAACCTCCAGCGCGCCGTCCGCCGGGAAGTCGCCGTCGGGCCGCGAGCCGAGATGCGGCGGCCGGTCGCCGCTGCCGCCCACGACGGTGACGCAGGCCAGCAGACAGGCGGCCTCGGCGGCGAACACGATGCCGTGCTCGTGGGTCCAGGCGTCGGCGAACTCGGCGTGCGCGCAGGCCGTCCCCTGGACGGGCACCCTGCTCGTCAGGGCGGCGAGGATCGCGACGCCCGCGGGTGTGGGGCTGCCCGCCAGCGCCGCGCGGGCGGCGGCGGCGAGCGGGGCTGGGCTGCGTGGATCGTCGAGTGCCGCCTGGACCCGCGGGGCCGTCGTCGAGAGTATCCAGCGGACCTGATCCGACGCCTCGACGTCGAGTGCCACGGCGGCATGCACGCCGCCACGGCGGGGCATGATCCCCGCATGCCATGACGTCGGGATGACGAGTTCGTCCTCATCGGACCGTTCGGCGGGTCTCGTCTCGGCCATGGCTGCTCCTCGGTCCTCGGTCGTCGTCTCGACAGGGAGCCGAGACGACGACGAGACGGGCGTTCGCGGCCCGACCCTTCGACCGCCCAGCCCGTATCGGCTCGGGGAGGGGGCGCGAGCCGAACGGCGGCGGGTCGCGTCGGTGGTGAGCGAGAAGGCTAGTTCGTCGCTGAGGAGCCGGGCCGGTGGCGGTCGAACCCCGTCGCGTCGAGTGTGCTGCGCGCCGGTCCTCGTCGACGGCCCCGCCCGACCGCCCGCGATCATCCGTTGGGAACGTCCGTCGAGGAACGGTGGCGCCTCCGCGGTCAAGTCCACTATCACTGTTGCTTCAGTCTCGAACGAAGTTGATGCGCTACGGAACGTCGCAGACGATGCGTCACTCCCGAGCCGGCCGTGGCGGTCCCGCGACGCGACAGGATAGCGTCGACGGATGGTCGAAGACCGGTCCGCCGCCGCCGTCGCGGCGGCGTTCGGCCTGGGCACCGTGCTCGACGAGTGGGAGTCCGTCCACGGCGGCCGGTCGCACCGATCGTGGCGGCTCCGAACGTCGGAGGGCGACTGGATCGTCAAACGACTGAACCGCTCTCGTGAGTCGTGGTGGCTGGCCGACCACACGATCGCCGCCGAGATCGAGCTGGCCGCCGTCCGGCGGGGCATCTCGATGCCGCGGCCGGTTCCACCGCGTGATCCCGTCGCACCGCTGCTCGCCGACCTGACCATCGACGGCGGCCCGGCCAGCTTCCTCGTCCACGAATGGTGTTCGGGTCGCGCGCCCACCGCCGCCGACATCACCCCCGACCTGGCCGACTGGGTGGGGTGGACGCTGGCGGACCTCCACTCGCTGTCGCCGGACGTCCCCGTCGACGCGGTGCCCCCGCAGACGGTCCACTCGGTCGGCGAGTGGGCTGCGTGGCTCGACGGCGCCGCTCCCGACGTCGCACCGGGCTTCCTCGGCTCCGTGCGGACTCGACTGCCCGACGTCGAGCGGGCCGTCGAGATCGTGACCGCCGCCCTGACGGGACCGGGTAGGGGGCTCACCCCGGTCCGCACCCACCGCGACGTCAAACCCGACAACGTTCTGCTGACCCGGACCGCGCCGATCCTGGTGGACTGGGACGGCGCGGGGCCGGACGTCGCCGAATGGGAGGCGGTCCGGGCCGCCTCCGCCTTCGGTCGGGCCGCCGCGAGCCCGGCCGCCGCTGCCGTGTCCCCGTCGTCCTCGGCGTCCCCGACCGCGACGGCGCCCGGCCCGGCGACCGGCGGCGGGCGTCCGCCGGGCCTGCCCCCGGCGAACCCGCCTGCCGCGTCTCGGGCCGCCGCCGGGGATCGCCACGTCTTCGGGCGCGTGCTGCGGGCGTACACCGCGCGGAGCGGCCGGCGCATCGCCCCGACCACGGACGCCTTCGCCGGACTGCTGCGTACTCAGCTCGGCGGGGCGGCGTGGATGCTCTTCCGCGCGCTCGGTCACCGCCCGGTCACGCCGCTCGAACGCGCCGCCGCCCACGATCACGCACTGGAACTCCTCGCCGACCTGCACGTCTCCCTCACCGAGATCCCGACGTGGACGCGCTGGCTCGCCGAGGCGCAGGACGCGCCCTGACGGCGGCGCCGGATCGTCCGGAGGCGAGGGGAACGCCCGTCCGCCACACGAGGCTGCGGACGCGCGGTTGTGGATGTGAAGAGTCGGTCGTGAGGCGAGGCCGCGTCAGCCGGTCGACCGCTTGCGCCGGGCCAGGTCCGCCCCGACGGCGGCGGACCGCGCGGCGGCAGGCGCCGGACCCGACAGCCGTCAGCAGTCATCGGAGCGCACCGCCTCACCCCGTCGCCGTCCCCGGCCGAGGACGCGGCAGCCCCGAGGAGACGAGGAGGTCCGTCCCCTCGGGGCGCCGAGGTGAGCCGAGGTGTGCGGCGCGTCGCGCCGCCGAACTCAGGGCGTCGGCCGGACTCGGAGCACGTCCAGCTCGTTGACCGCCGACTTCGCCGAGGGCACCGGCCCGTGCCCGCTCAGGACCTCCAGACCCAGATACCGCGTCGTGACCGGATCGAAGCGCACCACGGTCTCCATCGCGGTGTTCTCGAAGCGCCCCCTGGCCACCGACCGCCAGGTCGTGCCGTCGTCCGAGGCCAGCAGTCGGTAGTCCCGCACCGGGTAGCCCTCGCCCTTCGGCGGCGGCAGATAGCGGATGCCCGCCACGTCCAGTTCTCGGCCCAGGTCGATCTCCAGCAGCGGTTCGCTCTCCGGGAACGCCTCCCAGCCGGTGTACGGGTCGCCGTCCACGGCCCGCTGCCCGCTGTTGCGGCCCTGCACCGCCCGCCAGCCGACGTGACTGTGCATCCCGGTGTTCTCGCCGAAGCCCACCGCGTCGGGATCGGCGTCGCCGACCTGGTCGTATCGGTCCAGGAACGACACGACGTCGTCGCCCGGCGCCCCCCAGGTCCGGTCGGCCAGCGTCGCCAGGGGGCGCCGCGCGTAGAAGTCGAACCAGCTCTCGGACTCCTCGTGGGCGCGGTCGGCCCAGCGCGAGAGCTTGTAGCCGAGGAATCCGGGGTCGTTCTTGAACTCGTAGTGGTAGACCTCGCGGGGATCGAAGTAGGCGTACTGGCCGGGCCGGGTGCCGAAGCCCGGGCTGACGTACAGGTCCGCCTCCTCGGTGCCGATCGTGGGATAGCCCTGTGCCACCCGACCATCGGGAGCGTTGAGCCATTCGTCCACGATGACGTCTCGGGAGGGATCGATGCTCGTCTCCCGGTTGAAGTCCCACCACTGCCACACCTCGGTGGTCTTGCCGTGGCTGGTGATCACGTCGTTCAGCGTGTCGATGAACTCCACGAACACGTCGGCCGTGTACTCGTAGCCCCGTTCCTGCTGGTAGGCGACCAGCTCGGGGCACTGCAGCTGATCGGACACGTCGGGGATCTCGTCGCCGCCGATGTGGAAGATCGGCGCGTCGAACAACGGCAGCATCTCCTCCAGCAGCTCGGTGGCGAACTGGATGGTCTCGGGCTTGGTGACGTCCATGGTCCAGTTGCCGGTGCCCGAGCCCTCCCAGGGCATGTTCGACGGGTAGGACATCGACTCGCAGGCGAAGGCGACGTCGGGTCGGTAGGTGCCGATGTGCGAGGCGTGCCCCGGCATGTCGATCTCCGGGATGATCGTGACGTGATACCGGGCCGCGTAGTCCTGTAGTTCCCGGAGCTCGGCCTGGCTGTAGGACTGCGGGGACGCCAGGCCGGGGAATCGCCTGCTCTCGATGCGGAAGGCGTTCCAGTCGGTCAGGTGCAGGTGGAAGGTGTTGAGCTTGTACCAGGCCATCTGGCGGATCTGCTGCTTCAGGTAGGACAGCGAGAAGAACTTGCGGATGTCGAGCATCTGGCCGCGCTGCCCGTGGACGAGCGGCCAGTCCAGGGCCCGGCCCTGAGGCAGCGTGCCGAACTCCGGTGCGCTGCGCAGGGCCTGCAACAGGGTGCGCGTCCCGTAGAAGACCCCCGCCTCGGCTCCCGCCGAGATCCAGACTCGCTCGCTGATCTCCATCCGATACGAGTCGTCCTGGATTCCCCAGCCCGGTTCCAGGTGTAGTCCGATGTCGCCCGCCGCCGCCCGGCCTTCGATCACCGGCATCGACGGCAGCCCGTCGGCGGCCAGCTCCTCCGCGAGCTGGTCGCCGAGTGCGCGCAGCTCGGGGCTCTCGACGACGATGGCGGACTCGTCCGTGAGTTCCAGGCTGCCCTGGCCGCCCGTCCACTGCTGGATCGCCGGGACGGTCAGCGGCGCGGCGTTCACCGCCGTGTCCTGAGTGGAACCGCCGTCGGCCGAGGCCGACGGGGCGTCGAGCCCGAGCGGGAGCAGACTGGCCGCCAGCACGACGGCAATCGATCTATGCAGGTCCATGGGGCTCCTTCTTCGTCCATTGCGCGCCGTTCTCCCAGTAGTGCCGGATGCTCTCCAGCGGCCGCCCCTTGGTCTCCGGTGCGAGCCGGAGCACGAACACGAAGGCGAAGGCGGACAAGGCGAGGAAGATGCCGAACGTTCCCGTGCCGCCGATTCCGTCCATCAGCGGCAGGAAGAACTGCGCGACGATCATGTTCGCGACGAGGTCCGCGGTGAGCATGAGCGAGGCGCCCTGTGCTCGCAGCCTGGCGGGGAAGCTCTCCGAGGCATAGACCCAGACCAGCGAGCCGAAGCCGAAGTTGAACGCGGCGGTGAAGACGAGGATGCCGACGAAGCCCCAGATCGAGCCGCCCTCGGTCAGCGAGCCGGTGGCGAAGACGGCCATCATCAGCACGCAGGAGGCGACCATCGCGCCGATTCCGCCGAGCAGGATCGGGCGTCTGCCCATCCGGTCGACGGCGAACAGCGCGCACACCGTGGCGACCAGCGCGGCCAGCTGCACCACCGAGGGCAGCCCCAGGAGGGCGCCGTAGCCGGTGAAGCCCATGTCCGCGAAGATCATCGGGCTGTAGTAGGTGATCGCGTTGATGCCGGTGATCTGCACCAGGAAGCCGAGGACGAGCACGAAGGCAGTGGCCGTCGAGTACGGCTTGCGGAACATCTCCCGGATGACGCCGCCCCGCTCCGCGGCGATGTCGGCGTCGATCTCGGCGAGTTCTCGGTCGACGTCGACGGTGGGGTCGGTGAGAGCGAGCGTGGCCCTGGCCTCCTCGCGTCGCCCCTTCATCAGATACCAGCGCGCGGTGTCGGGCAGCCGTAGCAGCAGCAACAGCACCAGGACCGAGGGAAGCGCCGACATCGCGAGCATCAGCCGCCAGTTGCCCGAGTCCGCCAGCGACCAGTCGACGAGATAGCCGAGCAGGATGCCCGTGACCGTGGCGACCTGATAGCCGACCACCAGCGCGCCTCGGATCGCCGCGGGCGCCGACTCGGCCACGAACACCGGGGCGACCACGAGGGAGAGTCCGATGGTGACGCCGAGGAAGAACCGCACGATGTCGAGACTGACCACGTCGGACACCAGACCGGACGCGGCCGCGAACACCGCGTAGCCGATCGCGACGATCACCATCGACTTCTTCCGGCCGATGGCGGTGGCCAGTTTGCCCGCGACCAGCGCGCCGACGATGTTCCCGGCCACGAGCACGGTGGTGATGCTGCTCAGCTCCGCCGTGGACAGGTCCATCTCCTCGCCGATGAACAGCAGCGCCCCGGCGATGTTGCCGATGTCGTAGCCGTAGATCACGCCGATGGCGGCGGCGGCGATGGCGATCTTGCGCCCGACGGCGGAGGTTCTCGGGCCGGTGGGGGATGGAGACATGGCACTCTCTCCTCATCGTGTGCCGCGTCTCGCTCTGCCGGGCAGGCTGGGCGCGGGGTCCGACCCGCGGACGGTCGGCGGGTCGGCGGGCCGTCGGGGCGGTCGTGGGAATCGGACGTCGTGGTCGCCGCGGGCGGGCGACCGGGGCCGGTCAGGGTGTCGACCCGACCTCCGGGCTCCTCGGTGTCGTCCGGTCCGACGCCGAACCGGGGCGGGCGGGCGGGGCCGCCGGTGGGCGTTCGGGCGGGCGGCGGCTCGACGTTCGCGGGAGCGCGACGCCCGGCCGCCGGGGCGGTGTCCCGGCGGGATGTCGGGGGTTCGGGAGCGTCGCGCCCGATGTTCCGGCGGCAGGCGCGTCGGCGAGCCGGGGCCGGGCGGGCCGCGGGTGGGAACAGCGTCGACGGCGTGAGCCTGCGGCTCTCGCGATCGAGCGTCGGACGTCGGAGTGTCGGCTGCCGTCGACAGTGGAATCGGCGATCCGCGTCGGGACGAACGACTGAGTCATCAACACTCCTGCCCACCGCGGAGTACTTTGATCGTCACTCGACGTTAAGTGATCGATCATGCGCTGTCAACGCGAGTTCTGTGCATGATCGATCAGTGCTGCCGTCGCCGTTTCGTCCTCCGCCGAGCGGTCCGAGGTCCTGTTCCGCCGGGTGCACCATGTCGCTGCGCCGATCGAGGCAGCGGGCCGCGGTGTCGGGGGGAGATCGGGCGGTCGACGTCCGGGGTGGGCGCCGCGGCGGGTGCCCCGGACGTGGAGGTGCAGCGGGGCGGGCCGCGGCGTCCTGAACTGCTCGGATTCGGCTGTCGTCCTGCTCGGTGTCGTCGTCGGGTCGGCGGCGCCGCCGGTCGCGGGTGCTCGGCCGTTCGGGTGGCGCTCGTGGTCGTAGTCGTCCGGGCCCCGCGCCCGACGCCGATGGGCGATCGCCGCGCCCTCGGACGTGCGCGTCCCGACGCGGTCGAGTCGTCGTGTCGACTTCGGCTGATCATGAGTGCGCGAAGTTGATCGAAAATGGCTACCATCGATCAGGATCGCTCGATTCGCGCTCTGCTGATCACGCGAAGTGATCACGTCGCGGACGTCAACACCACGCGGGAGATGGGGAGTCACGCATGTCGCCGTCGATGATGGATGCGGAGATCGCGAGTCAGCCCGAGCACTGGCGGCAGGCGGCGGAACTCGTCCCCGCCTTCGCCGACCGACTGCCGGAGCACGGCAGCACGGTCGCGGTCGTCGGTTGCGGGACGTCCTGGTACATCGCGCAGGCCTATGCGGCGTTGCGTGAAGGGGCGGGACTCGGCCACACCGACGCCTTCGCGGCCTCGGAGTTCCCGACCGGCCGTCGATATGATCGCGTGCTCGCGATCACCCGGTCCGGCACCACGACCGAGATCCACCGGCTGTTGGCGCGGCTCGACGACACACCCAGCGTCGTCGTCACCGGGGTGCCCGCCGCGATCCGGGACACCGCCGACGCGGTGGTGGATCTGGCCTTCTGCGACGAGCTGTCCGTCGTGCAGACCCGCTTCGCGACCTCAGCCCTGGCACTGCTGCGGGCCCATCTCGGGGAGGACCTGAGCCGTGCCGCCGCCGAGGCCGAGCGGGTTCTTCAGACCCCGGTGCCGGAGTCGGTGCGCGGCGCGGGCCAGTTCACCTTCCTGGGCACCGGATGGACGGTGGGCATCGCGTCGGAGGCCGCCTTGAAGCTTCGTGAGTCGGCGGCGTGCTGGTCCGAGGCCTACCCGGCCTTGGAGTACCGGCACGGGCCGATCAGCGTCGCCGAGCCCGGCCGCGTGACCTGGATCTTCGGTGCCGCGCCCGCCGGCCTGGCGGAGGAGGTGCGGCGAACCGGGGCGATCGTGGTGGACGACGACCTCGATCCGATGGCCGATCTGGTCCGGGTGCATCGACTCGCGGGCGCCCTGGCCGCCGACCGGGGGCTGAACCCCGATGCCCCGCGTCATCTCAGCCGATCCGTCGTGCTGGCCTAGCGACTCGGCGATGACGGCGTGCACAGGCCTGTCGAGCGATGCCCGCGGGATCGACGCACTCGGCCCCGCGTGCCGGACCGGGGCGCCGAGCCGCGCACAGGGCTGCCTCGCGCGCGGCCACGCCGCCCAGACCGAGGAGCGCCGCGGGTCGGCGCGGCGGTCGGGCTCGGGAACGGCACAGGGCCTCGGTGCGGGAACTCGGTGCAGGACCTCGAACCCGGCGGAGGACCACGCGCGCACCCGGCAGACCGGGACCGGCCCGGTCGCGTCGAAACGCACCATCGGGCGGCCGTGCCCGCGGCTCTGGCGACGGGGCCCGCCGAGCCGGGGCACCGGGATCGGATGCCCGGCCGCACCCGACGGCTCGTCGGCTCGGCCACGCCGCGATCCGCCGACGGCCGGTCGGCTCCCGGCCACGCCGCGGTCGGCACGCCCGTCTGCTCGTGACCACCGCGAACCAGCGCATCGGAGGCCTGCCGTGATCCTGGTCGTCACCGCGAACCCGGCTCTCGACGTCACCTACACCGTGCCCGTGCTGACCCCAGGCACGATGTCCCGTGCCTCGTCCGTGCATCGTCGTGCGGGCGGCAAGGGCGTCAACGTGGCACGGGTGTTGCACGCGCTGGGCGCGCCGACCCTGGCGCTGGTCCCGTGCGGCGGCGGCGACGGCAGACTCGTGGGTGCGGACCTGGCCGCCGCCGGGCTGCCGCACGAGTTGTCGTCGATCGCCGGACCGACCCGCCGGACCGTGACGATCCTGTCGGCCGCCGACGGCACGGTGACGCTGGTGAACGAGCCGGGGCCGCTCGTGTCCGCGAGCGAGTGGGACGCGGTGGTCTCGGCGGTGCGTCGCCGGGTGCCCCGGGCCTCGGCGCTCGTCTGCGCGGGCAGCCTGCCGCCCGGCGCCCCGGTGGACGGCTATGCCGAGCTGATCGACCTCGCGCGCCAGGGCGGGGTGCCCACCGTGCTGGACACCTCCGGCGAGGCACTGCTCGCGGGAATCGCCGCGGGCCCCGACCTGGTCAAGCCGAACGCGACGGAGCTGTGCGAGGCCACCGGCACGGACGATCCCCTGACCGGGGCGCTGCGGATGCGGGCGCGCGGCGCACGCACGGTGTTCGTGTCCCTGGGGGCGGAGGGGATGCTCGCGGTCACCGACGGCGCCGCCTGGCGGGCCGGAGTCCCGCGTCGCCTCCGCGGCAACACCACCGGTGCCGGTGACGCGGCCGTCGCCGGGGCCTCGATGGAGCTCGCCGCCAGGCGGCCCTGGCCGGAGGTGCTGCGCAGCGCCGTGTCGGTGTCCTCGGCATCCGTGCTGGGCGCCTATGCGGGCGACCTCGACCTCGATCATCACCGGCGCGAGCACCGCGCCGTCATCGTGGAGGAGATTCATGCCGCTCGTGTCGACGTCTGACATCGTCATCCCGGCCGCGGACGAGGGCATCGGGTGCGGGGCGTTCAACGCCGTGGCCCTGGAACACGTCAGCGCGATCATCGCCGGTGCCGAGGCGGTGCGGACGCCGGTGATCCTCCAGGTGAGCCACAACGCCGTCCGCCATCACGGCGCGCTCGGGCCGATCGGCGCCGCGCTGGTCGCCGCAGCCCGGGCCGCGCGCGTCCCGGTGGCGGTGCACCTGGATCACGCCGAGTCCGCCGAGCTCGTGCGGGAGGCCGTCGCGCTCGGGTTCTCCTCGGTGATGTTCGACGCCTCGGTGTTGGACTACGCCGACAACGTGCTGGCCACCCGCGCGGTGGTCGAGCACTGTCGGGCTCATCGGGTCTGGGTGGAGGCCGAGTTGGGCGAGGTGGGCGGCAAGGACGGTGCGCACGCCCCGTGGGTGCGGACCGATCCCGAGGAGGCCGAGGCCTTCGTGACCGAGACCGGCGTCGACTGTCTGGCCGTGGCCGTGGGCACCTCCCACGCGATGGACACCCGCGATGCCCGACTGGACCTCGGTCTGATCGCCGCGCTGCGTGCGCGGGCGGGCGTGCCGCTGGTGTTGCACGGTTCGTCCGGGGTCGCCGACGACCATCTGATCGAGGCCGTCCGCCACGGCATGACGAAGATCAATATCGCGACTCGATTGAATCAGGTCTTCACCGAGGGCGTGCGCGAACGGCTGGCCGAACGACCCGCGGAGGTCGATCCTCGCAAGTACCTCGGCGCGGGCCGGGAGCGTCTGACCGCGGAGGTCTCCCGATTGCTGAGCCTGTTGTCGACCCGCTGACCGGTGACCCGGCGGCGCGGTGTTCTCGTGTTGGGCGGTCTCGTGCCGCCGGCATCCGGGATGCGTACCCGCTCGCCGAGCCGCCCCGCGTGCGCTCGGACGCCGCGGCGCCGCGTCGGGCCGACACAGGCGGTGCGGCCCGCCCCGGTCCCGACCCGGCGGCCGTCGGGCTGCGCGCCGGACGCCCGATGCCGGACGGGGGATGGGGGACGCGCGGAGTCTCGAACACCGGATGAATTCGCCATGCCCGCTCACACCGCATCCTGGGCGAGGGCTTCCGCGCCCGCCGCGTCACGAGCACCTGCTCGCCGGTCCGGGGATGACGGGCGGCGCGCCGACGAGACGAACGGAAGGGCGGCCGAGCGCCGGAGTCGACGAGGGCCGTGGCCTGCGGGAAGATCCGCAGCGTTCGCACGGCGGCGCGGGCCCTTCACGCCGGCCGTCCGTGTCACCTCGCTCAAGCGGTGATGACCCGCAGCCCCTCCGCGGCGAAGGCGTCGAGCACGGACTGCTCCGCCTCGGCGTCGGTGACCAGGGTGTGCACCTCGGAGGTCGCGCAGATCCGGGCGAAGGCGTAGCCGCCGAGCTTGGAGCTGTCCGCGACCACGGCGACATGCCTGGCGCGCGACACCATCAGCCGATTGATGCTGGCCTCGCCCTCGTGATGTGCGTAGGCACCCCGCACCGGATCGACGGCGTCCACCCCGAGCAGGACGAGATCGAGGGTGATCTCCTCCAGGACCGGGACTGCCAGCGGCCCGGTCAGCTCGAAGGACTGCTGTCGGGCGACGCCGCCGGTCACCACGGTCTTGATGTTGTGTCGCACCACGAGGTCGCCCGCGATGTTGAGTGCGTTGGTCACCACCGTCAGCGCCGGGGACTCGCCTCGCTCGGCCAGGTCCTGGCGGGTGGCGATCGCGCGACCCACCTCGGTGATGGTCGTCCCGCCGTTGAGCCCCGCCACCATGCCGCGTTCGACGAGTTCGGCCGCCGCCTCGGCGATGCGCTGCTTCTGCGGTGCGTTGCGGGCGGCCTTGTGACGTAACGGCAGATCGTAGGCGACGTTGCTGGCCACGGCCCCGCCGCGCGTCCTGGTGAGCAGCTGACGTTCGGCCAGATGCTGGAGGTCGCGCCGCACGGTCGCGGCGGAGACGTCGAGCTCGGCGGCAGTGGCCTCCACGTCGATCCGGTCACGCTGTCCCACCATGTCCAGCAGCGCGTTCAGCCGCTCGTGCCGATCCACCGGGACCACCCCTCGCCGCGCCCGTGCCAGTCCCGGCAATCTACCGCGCGACCCCGCTGCGCCGAGGCGCCCTGGAGTCGAGAAGACTGGAGCCGAGGCGCCTCGAGTCGGGACGCGCGGGCCGGGCGGCCGACGCGGGATCAGTACCCGACGCGGAAGGTCGCGTCCCGCCGGTCGGTCTCGGTGGAGACCACGTCGACCCGCAGCAGGTGATCCGCGTGCCGCAGATGGCGATCCGGGAAGTTCGCCGAGCGGAACGACGTCCACGCCGGGTCGGCGAGGCCGGGGACCCGACGGAAGGTGGCGTCGGCGGCGAAGGCGGCGCCGCCGTCGTCCGCCGCCAGGACCACCGCGAACCCGGTGTGCCGCAGATAGTGGCCGGGATGGCTGATCGAACGAAAGGAGACGCCCGCGCCGTCGGCCAGTCCGGGCACCAGCGACCACTGCGAGTCCGGGTACGGGTCGAAGGGGTACGGGTCGATGCGGCCCGCGTATCCGCTGTGGCGGATGTAGTGGTCGGGCAGGTTGTAGGACTTCACCCGATTCCAGGCGGGCGCGCCCCAGCGCGCGAGCAGGGCGTCGTGCTCCGCGCGCGTGATGCCGCAGATGGTGGGGTGTTTGGCGTTGAGCGGCTGGTCGTACTGCGCCTTGGTGAGCGCGGTCCAGGAGTCGACGTCGATGTTCCCGCTGCGCCAGGCGTACAGCTCGCCGTTGATCGGCGAGAACGAGTCGCCCCACAGCCACCACTCGTCGCGGGTGTGGGACTTCACCACGATCGGCGCCTCGATGCCGCCGCTGATCACCCCGGAGGTGTAGGTGGTGAAGCCGCCGGGATCCAACGTCGACGACCGCGCCCCGTAGAGCCTGCCGTCGACGAAGCTCTTGTAGTACAGGTAATGCGTCCCGCCGTGACTGTGCATGGTGCCGTCCAGCACGTCGAAGCCGGGATCGAAGAACAGCTCCGGCGCGCTGACGGTGTGGAAGTCGGTGGTGTGGTTCACGTACAGCGCGTCACGGCCGTGGTGACGCGCGGAGTACAGGATGCCGTACCGCCCGCGGGCGGCGTCGAAGAACGACTCCGGAGCCCAGGTGTGCGTGGGCATGGAGTGCATGCGCAGCCGTCGATAGCCGGTGAACGACCGCAGATCGGCGGAGTCCCAGACATGGATGTACTGGTTCTGTCGAGTGAAGTCGGTCCCGAGCAGATCGGTGGCCACGACGACGAAGCCGCCCGTGTGTCTGCGCAGGATGTGCGGATCACGCAGACCGCCGGTGCCCGAGGCGGGGGTGGCGACGGGCTCGCCCTGGTTGAGCGGAATCCAGGTGAGGCCGTCCAGACTGACGGCCAGGTGCAGCGCGTAGCGGTCGGCCAGCCGGGACGGGGACTCGGTGAAGTAGCCCATCACGTAGGCCTCGTCGTCGACCGCCGCCAGGGCGGTGTGGCGGCTCGTGCCCGCCAGGACGACGGCGGACAGGCCGAGAGCGAGGACGGTGCGGCGGTGCGGCATCGCGGGGCTCCGGAGGTGTCGGGTGTGACGGCCCGCGAGGCGCGTGCACCGCGGGCCGTCCTGGTCGGGAGTGTGGTGTGGTCAGAAGGTCGACTCGCCGGACGGCGCGGGCAGCGTCGTCCCCAGGCGCACGGGGACGCCGAAGTCCGGAGTGCCGTCGGCGTTCCAGGTGAACCGCTGTGCGCGGGTGGAGCGGTTCATGTCGCAGCCGCCGCTCGCGGAGTCGTTGGCGTGGTAGACGATCCAGCTCTCGGTGCCGTCGGGCGAGGTGAAGAAGCCGTTGTGGCCGGGGGCGAACACGCCGTTGCCGTCGTGGCGCTGGAACACCGGGTTCGGCGACTTCGTCCAGTGCGACCGGTCGAGCGGGTCGGAACCGGTGAGGGTGAGCAGCCCGAGCTTGTAGTCCGGACCCCAGCAGGCACTGGCGGAGTAGACGATCATGGTGCGGCCGTCCTGATACAGCGGTTCGGCGCCCTCGTTGACGGGGTGCGTCTGCCGCTCCCAGGGCAGCGTCGGCTGCGAGATCGTGCGCCGCGCACCACTGATCGTCCACGGGTTGCTCAACGGGGTGATGGTCAGGCTCTGCGTGCCGTCCATCGCGCTGCCCAGCAGGTACAGTCGCCCGTCGTGGCGGAGGATGCTGGGGTCCAGTTCCCAGGTGTCGCCGAGGTCGGCCTTGAAGGAGTACGGGCCCATCGGATCGGTGCCCGCGCTCTCCAGAACGTGCAGGCGCTGAGTGGGATTGAAGTCCTCGACGTCCTGCCCGGCCACGTAGTACAGGTACCAGCGGCCGTCGATGAGGTGGAATTCCGGTGCCCACATGTTGCAGCAGCCGTTCGGGCGTCCCGACAGGTCGAACACGACCTGGTCCGCCGCACTGGCCAGCCCGGCGAGCGTGCGAGACCGGCGCATGGTGATCGTGGAGTTCCACGTCGTGGTGGCCAGATAGTAGAAGCCGTCGTGGTACTGCAACCACGGGTCGGGACCGTTGTGCTTGATCGGGTTGGCGAACGTTCCCGGCGGCGTCGCGTCCGCTTGGACGAGTCGCCACTGCTGATTCTCCCCGCCGGTGTCGGGCCACTGCACCACGCGCGCGCCGTCGTCCGTGGACCATTCCCAGACGTCGGCGGCCTTGCCGCTCACCCGGTTGATCAGGCGAACGTGTCCGTCCGGGGACTCGGCGAGCCGGAACTGCTGGCTCGGCCGATTCGCGTCGGTGTTCTGCACCAGATCCACCGCGTCGGCGGTCGAGACGAACTCCAAGACCTTGTCGCTGTGGTGGGACCGCAGCCGGTACCAGCCGCCGCCGGAGTCGAGGAACCGCCACTGCTGCCAGGCGCCGTCGTTACGGCTGTACTGAGCGATGCGCGCGCCGTCTCCGGTGGCCAGCTCGTAGACGTCCAGCGCCTTGCCGCTGTGCCGGTTGACCAGGACATACGATGCGGCAGGGTCGACGGCGACGGCCGCGGCGGCGGGCGGGGGGGCCGGGACGGCGCCGACGGCCAGGATCGAGGCGACGAAGACGATCGCGGCACGCCATCGGCCGCGTCGGCGGTGGTTGATCGGTATCACGGTCTTCTCCCTGCGATCTCGTGCACGGGCGGTCGATCCTTGCGATGGAGCGCCGAACGGCGCAGCGGGAAACGGAGCGGAACGATTCGGCGGTCGTGGTCCGCGAATCCCTGGTCGGGTGGCGAATAATCTATGGAAGACAATTCATAGCGAATCAATCGTGGTCGGACAAGCGGCCTTTCGGTGTTCGCTGTCAGTTCTGTCGAAGTGATTCGACGATCCGATCCGCGAATTGTTCGTCGCGTCGTCGAACAATGGTGTGGAAGGGGAGTGCCGCGGCTCGGCCGCTGCGGGAGGAGTCGCCCCGACGGCCTTGACCGGACGTGGCGCGGCCGGTTCGGCGGCGGGGTGACACGACGAGTCGTCGCCGCGTCGCTCGCGGCGTGGCACGGTCCGCTCGACTACTGTCTGGAGAACATGTCCAGCCTTGTCGACCTGCCCGGGGTGGTGCGCGCCGCCCGCTCTCGTCGTGTCGTGTCGTGGGGCGGGGCCGCCCGGTGAGCGGGCGGCGGGAGGAACGTCGGCAGGCAGCCGGTCTGGCGGCCCGACTGCGGCATGTGGTGGCGGGCGAGGTCGACGACGACACCCGGCGGCGCGCCGAGTACTCCACCGATGCCTCGAATTACCGGGTCGTCCCCGAGGTCGTCGTGTTCCCGGCCGCGGCCGACGACGTGCTCGCGACGCTGGAGACCGCCCGATCCTCGGGCGTCGCGGTGACGGCGCGCGGCGGCGGGACCTCCGTCGCGGGCAATGCGATCGGCCCCGGCGTCGTGCTGGACTTCTCCCGACATCTCGGCCGGATGCTCTCCCTCGACGCGGACGCGGGGACCGCGACGGTGGAGCCGGGCATGATCCTCGCCGATCTCCAGCGCGCCGCCGCTCCGCACGGCCTGCGGTTCGGACCCGACCCCTCCACCCACTCCCGCGCCACCCTGGCGGGCATGATCGGCAACAACGCCTGCGGGCCGCACGCCGTGGCCTACGGTCGCACCGCCGACAACGTGCGGTCGCTGGACGTCGTCGACGGGACGGGCCGCCGCTTCACCGCCGCGGCCGACGTCGACGCGGTCCCCGGTCTCCGCGAACTGGTCGGGTCCCGACTGGACGTGCTGCGTACCGAGCTGGGTCGCTTTCCCCGGCAGGTGTCGGGCTACTCGCTGGAACATCTGCTTCCCGAACGGGGACACAGCCTCGCGAAGGCGCTCGTCGGCACCGAGGGGACCGTGGCGATCACGCTGGCCGCCACCGTCGACCTGGTCCCGATCACGCCGGCTCGCGTCCTCGTCGTCCTCGGCTATCCGACGATGCCCGACGCGGCCGACGCCGTGCCGCGGCTGCTCGCCCACTGTCCGCTGGCCGTGGAGGGACTGGACGCCCGGCTGATCGACGTCGTTCGTCGCCATCGTGGCGCGGCGGCCGTGCCCGCGTTGCCGCGCGGCGGCGGCTGGCTGATGGTCGAGGTCGGCGGCGCCGACACCGCCGCCGCCGAGGCCTCGGTGCGCGCGCTGCTCGCCGACGCCGAGGCCGTCGACGCCGTCGTGCTGCCCGCCGGGGCGCAGGCGGCGGCCATGTGGCGGATCCGGGAGGACGGCGCGGGACTGGCGGGCCGGACCCCCGGCGGCAGACAAGCGTGGCCCGGCTGGGAGGACGCGGCGGTGCCGCCGGAGCGGCTCGGCGCCTACCTGCGGGAGTTCGAGTCCCTGATGGACTCCTACGGCGTCGAGGGCCTGCCTTACGGACATTTCGGCGACGGCTGCGTGCACGTGCGACTCGGCATCCCCCTGGAACGGGACGGGTCGGTGCTGCGTGCCTTCGTGACGGACGCGGCCAGGCTCACCGCCGCGCACGGCGGCTCCTTCTCCGGTGAACACGGGGACGGTCGGGCCCGCGGTGAGCTGCTGCCGCTGATGTACTCCCAGCGTGTCATGGACGTGTTCGCGGGATTCAAGGCGCTGCTCGACCCCGACGACGTCCTCAACCCGGGGATCGTGGTGCGCCCGCGCGCCGTCGACGCGGACCTCCGTCGGCCGAGGGCGCTGCCGCTGCTCGCCGCCGACGGCTTCGCCTTCGCCGCCGACGACGGCGATCTGACCCGCGCGGTGCACCGCTGTGTCGGAGTGGGCCGATGCCGGGCCGACGACAGCGCGGCGGGCGGGTTCATGTGTCCGTCGTTCCTGGCGACCCGCGATGAGAAGGACTCGACGCGTGGCCGGGCCAGGGTCTTGCAGGACCTGGCGCGCGGCTCGCTGATCTCGGGCGGCTGGGCCGCCGAGGAGGTCCACGAGTCGCTGGACCTGTGTCTGTCGTGCAAGGCCTGTGCGAGCGACTGCCCCGCCGAGGTGGACATGGCGCGGTACAAGTCCGAGGTGCTGCACCGCAGATATGCCGGGCGGTTGCGGCCGGCCAGTCACTACAGCCTCGGCAGGCTGCCGCTGTGGCTGTCGATCCTGCACCGGCTCGGGAGGATCGGCCCGACACTGGTCAACGCGGTGTTCGCCGCCGGGCCGCTGCGGCGTCTCCTGCTGGCGCCGGCAGGCGTCGACAGCAGACGACGGGTCCCCCGGCTTGCCGCCGTGCCCTTCCGCCGCTGGTGGCAGCGCCGGTACTCCCGCCCGACGCTGGATTTCGGCGGCGCCGCGACCGAGGCGGCCCTCGGCCGTGTCGCGGTCGAACGGCCGGCGTTGGGCGAACGGCCGCCGTTGGGCGAAGGGCCGACCGGGACGGGGTCGACCGGAGCGGAGGCGACCGGGGTGAAGTCCACCGGGCCAGGGCCGGCCGCGACGAAATCGGCCGGCGCGGGGCGCGCGACCGGTGGGCCGAGCACGCCGCGCGACGCGGAGGTGATCCCGGGTGATGCGGAGGTGATCCCGGGTGACGCCGGACTGGACGGGTCGCCCCCGGCCGCCGACGGCACCGAGGAGACGGCCAGATCGGCGGCGCGGACCGGTCGGCGTCGAGACTCCGTCGACCTGACCGAGCACGACGCCCGGCCGCCGGTGGTGCTGTGGGTCGACACCTTCACCGACGGATTCGACCCCGCGATCGCCCGGGCGGCCGTGGACGTGCTCGGCCGGGCGGGCCTGCGCGTGATCGTGCCCGCGCGGCAGGCGTGTTGCGGGCTCACCTGGATCAGCACCGGTCAGCTGCCCGCCGCCCGCCGGAGACTGCGAGAGCTGCTGTCGATCCTGGGCCCGTACGCCGCCCACGGCGTGCCTGTCGTCGGCCTGGAACCGTCTTGTCTGGCGGTGCTGCGCTCGGATCTGATCGAGCTGCTTCCCGACGATCCGCGCGCCCACCAGGTCGCCCGCGCGGCGACCAGCCTCGCCGAGCTGCTCACCGAACGCTCGACGTCGGCGACGCCGTGGCGGCCGCCGGATCTGACGGGCGTCACCGTGCTGGCACAGCCGCACTGTCATCAGCACGCCGTCTACGGCTATGAGACGGACCTCGCCTTGTTGGCGGCGGCGGGCGCGCGAACCACGCGGCTCGCGGGCTGCTGCGGGCTGGCCGGGAACTTCGGCATGGAACGCGGGCACCACGACGTGTCGGTGGCGGTCGCCGAGAACGCCCTGCTGCCCGCCCTGCGCGAGCACACCGAGGACGTGGTGTTCCTCGCGGACGGCTTCTCCTGCCGCACCCAGGCCGAGCAGCTCGCAGGCGTGCGCGGCGTCCACCTGGCGCAGCTGCTGGCACGCGGAGTCGACGACCGGGCGTGAGCATGTGTATGTCAGCCTCTAGGACGGCAGCTAGAATGTCGGTGTCGACCGCTGTGGACGGACACATTAGAGGATGCTCGTGTAGCGACTGGAAATTTTTCTACTCTGCGCTAGTGCGGCCTGTTGTCTGCGAATATTGCCGACGGTTTCCATTCTTGCTGTAGAGAGGTTGAGAGGTTGGCCGTCTTTACGTTTGATTCTTGTTCTCGTACGACGGCCCGCCTCTGGACTTGGGTTGGTATCAGGTTTCCTTTTGTTCGCTAAATGGATCAAGTGCTGGATCTTCGACGGGTGCGATTCCCGCAATTTTCGCCAAATCGGCGCCGCTTATGTACTTCTTCTTGTTTGCAACGTCGGATCCGTTGATGATGATCCCTTCGGCGGCCAATTCCTCAGAGATTTGTTCTACACTGTCGTATCCGGCAATTCTTGCGTCGTTTGAGTGGCTGCCGTCTAGGCGAAGTACTCGATGCCCGCCTTTGCATGCGATCGAGGAAAGCCATTTTCCGATGGTGTTATGGTGGACGCCCACGGCTTGTCCTATGTCGCCATAAGATGACCAACGGCCGCGTGGAATTGCTCCAAGGACCTGCTTCATCAGAGCGATCTTCTGGGTTTTATCGATGGAGATCTCGGAGTCTAGTGGTCCTGGCCAGATGGAGAGAACCCTCTGAATCATCAGTTCACTTCTGTGTTCGATCTGCTCTCTTCCCCAGCTTGAGTAGTTTGAGATCTCCTTATTCATTGCCAGGCCGCTGGCGGCGAGAATCTTCGATTTCTCTCGAAAGCTCTTATTGGACAGCTTCCCGTTGTACGCTGACAGGGTGAGGTTGCCTAGGGTGTGCAGTAGTGCCTGGTGTAGCTCGGCTGCCGAATCGTACTCGCCTAAATCTGATTCCAGCGTTCGAATCCATTCCTCGTTGAGCGTTTGTGGAAGCAGATGCTCGACGGTGAGTGGTGACCTGGTGTAGTCTACTGGCTCGGAATTCGCGAAACTTTCCTCGATGCTTTGCAGCACGAAGTTCTGTTGAGCCTTCCTGCCTTTGTAGTAGAAGGGCTCGAATTTCAATGCCTCGCGGATCTTCTCGTCGGTGGGAAATCGCCTTCGCTGTCCAGACAAGATTGGCAGAATGTTCTGCACTACGGGAAGCTTCTTCCCCAACATCTTTGCGAGGTTGTTGAAGTGGATGTTGTTCCCTGTGCTCCTTGATCCGACGAGCATTTGGCGAACCATGTAGCTTTCCAGGATCCTGAGAGATTCCGAGGCTTGTTGGGCAGTGATGAAACCCTTGTCGTGGGATATTACGACGAGGAGTGACACTGGGTGAACTGTTTTTGATCCCCATCGCTGAAGACGATCTAGAGCTTCCCGCAGCTCAGGAGTTGCGTTCTCATTCGGGTGGACGACGCGCCTTAGCATCATCGCTTTATAGTGGAGATCTGAGATCCATGCTTCAATATCGTCTTCTTCTGTAATGGCTTCAAGCAGGTTCTTTTGTGTTGCGTATGCTGATCCTAATCTGGGGTGATCAACGCCGCGGAGGATGAGGTCGAACCAAATGAGATCCACCAACTCTTGGTCGGTCAGCATTTTCTGCATGGGAAGCCATAAGTTTCCGTATACGCGGTCAGCCCTGTCTGAAAGTCTCATGAATAAATAATTGCGCAACAGGTCGCCTTGCGTAAGCTTGAGTCCTCTGTCGTTCAGTGACTCGAAGATCCGATAAGCGTTATCTCCTTCGTGTGTGCAGATCTCAACGAAGGCTAGCCGGGTTGTTATGGCTTCTTCGATTTCGCTGATTTCGAAGTACCCGGAACCCGCCAGTTCGGCTACCTTCGTTCGGAAGAAATTGTATGCGACGCCGATTCCGTCTTCGCCTCCAGTGTTGTGAATTTTGTCGACAAGGGCATTCCAGGAAGGTCGGTCTATCTGAGTTGGCACGAGCTTATAGTGAACATTCCTGTTAAACTTGCTTTTAAGGTAGAATGAATTTATGTTTCGGGCCAGCTCTTCGTCGATTTCTTCTGCATAGTCTCTTATTGCGCATAGGAGAATGCTTAGCGTTGTTAGGCGCTGCTGTCCATCGATTACGAGCCAGTGTGGCACGGACGAGGTATGCGATGGGCTTGGAGAAAGGACGATGGAACCCATGAAATGGCTTTCCGTGTCGTCTGATTCAAGGAGGCTGATTATGTCCTGCCATAATTGTTCCAGCTGCTCGATTCCCCACCTGTAAGATCGTTGATAGAGGGGTATTGTGAACTTCTTAGACCCTTGAAGAATTGCCTGAAGTGTTGCTTCGGTGGCCTTCAATGTGCTCCCTTTCTGGTGCGATTGATGAAGGATAGCAGCGCTCGAACCATGACTTGCAACTGCGAGTCATGGGAAAAGTGCTGACTGAAACTTTCATGCTGACCCTTGGGTTCGCTGAGTGTTGCATGAAGGGAGAACGGACCGGCCGGCGGATGCGGTAGGAAATTTTCTGTCCGCAGCTGTGTATCCAACAGTGTGAGAGATGAAAAGTGATATGCGCGATGCCGATCGTCGTGATCAGCACTTCCGTCTCTACTGAGCAACAGTGGCTACCTGTCTCCGCTGCTGAGATCACCCTCTCCGGCGTGTGGGCTTAGGGAGCTTTGCCTGGCGAGCGAGCCGTAGCACTTCCATCCAGCCGCTGTGTCAGACGTTCTCGATGGTGAGGGCATCGATGCCACAAGGAACCTGACGCTGGTTGGCTCGCTGGTCATTCCGGCTCTGGGCTAGCGGAGTGATGCTCGCAGTCAGGTGCATCGAGCGTCGCTTGTGGGCCCGCGCCCTGCTGCGTAGACCTGCATCGGAGCCGAGTCGGAGCCGTATAACGATCACCTGGCGTCGGCGCGACCGACGAGACGATGTCGAGGGCGAGGACGTATCAGGACCTCGTACACGGGACACGCTCCTGCACAGTGGCCGGTCGGGGTGCGAGGCACAGTGTTCCGGCTGCTGTCTTACCTGGTCAGAACTACCGGCCGGCAATGTCCGGGCCGATGGCCGCCCGATGACCTCCTGCGCGGATCGCGCCGGTCATACCGTCGCCCCACCGAATAGATCAGCAGACGGGAGACGGGAACATGGGACCGAATCGACGACGGCTCGTCGGGATCGCGGGCGCCGTGACGCTCGCCCTCGGCGTCGCCGTGGCACCGCCCGCGGCCGTGGCGCAGGACGAGCACGCGGCGACCCAGGCGGCACTCGATCTCTACCGGGAGGTGGGCGGACCGGGCGCGGCCGTCTACGCGGGCGACGTCGAATCCGCGTGGACGCTGACCTCCGGAACCGCGAAGATCGGACAGCAGCGGCCGATCACGACGACCGACCACTTCCGACACGGAAGCCAGTCGAAGACGTTCACGGCGGCGGTGGTGATGCAGCTCGTCGACGAGGGGCTGGTCGCGCTGGACACGCCGATCGAGACCTACCTGCCTGGCGTGGTGACCGACAACTACGACGGCGGGGTCATCACCACGCGCCAGCTTCTCGCGCACACCAGCGGCATGGTGCGCGACCCCCGCGACGCTCGGCCGTCCCCGGACGGCACGTTCGAACTGGCCGAACTGGTGCGCTCCGCCATGGACGAGCCGCCGCAGGACGCCCCCGGCGCCTCGGTGCGGTACTCCAACGTCGGCTACCTGGTGCTGGGTCTGCTGATCGAGGAACTGACGGGCAAGCCGGTCGGCGACGTGATCACCGAGCGGATCATCGAGCCGCTCGGGCTGGAGGGCACGTCGTTCCCGGCTCGGGGCGAGCGCGCGCTGCGGGACCCGTTCGTGCCCGGCTACCTCATCGTCCGGGTCCCGCCCCTCGTGTTCTGGACCGAGGTCACCACCTCGACCGAGCTGTCGGTGTGGGCGGCCTCCGGCGGGATGGAGTCCACACTGGAGGACTCGGTCAGGTTCTTCCAGGCTCTCCTCGCCGGGGACGTGGTCTCGGAGAGCGCGCTCGCGGAGATGCGGGACACCGTGCCCTACCTGAACGGCTACGGCATGGGACTCGGCCTCAACGACCGACAGCTCTCCTGCGGCGGCACCGCCTGGTTCAAGCACGGCGCCCTCGGCACCGGGCACACCTCGGTGACGGCGGTGACCGACGACGGTCGATTCGCCTCCCTGGTCACCAACGCCATGGTGACCACCGAGGTGGCGACGGCACGGGCCGACGCGGTCTTGGACGCGGCGCTCTGCGAATGACCGGCACGGGCAGGCGCGGACCGCGCCTGCCCCGCTTCTCGGTCCGGGAGGCAGCCTGCGCACCGTCGTGACAGCCGCGATGGTGCGCATCGCGGTGCGTGGCGGCAGGCCGGGGACACGCGGCGGGTCGACGGCACGTACCGGCGTAACCGCCGCGCACTCCTGCCACCGGCTGCCGGGCGCGGTGCCGAGGCAGAAGGTCACCGGTCCCGGCGCCAGGCGGTCCTCTCGGTGAGTGACGACCATGGCTGCATTCGGGGCCGCTGGACCACGCCGTGTCGGGCACGACGCGGTGGAGGAGTGCTCGTCTCAGGGAGTGCCGATACCAGCGGCGTGCGGCGGTCTGCGGCGGCCGCCGCACCCGTCATGATCACGGGCGGGCACATCCGACAAGCCGCGTGCGGCGCCTCGGGCGATCACGACGGCGGGGGATCGAGTGGCGGCCTGCGGCTGTCGCCTGCCTGCTTCGTCGCCGCTCCCGCTGCTCCCGCCGGGTTCGCCGCTCCCGGCTGCTCGAGCATGACCAGGTAGCCGTCGAGCATGCTCGCGCCCGCGAGCAGGTCGCGGCTGCGGGCGGTCAGCCGGTCCTGCCAGGAGCGGAGGAAGACCGCCAACGGCTCCCCGCCGCCCGCCTCGCGCAGCGAGTCGAGGAACCGGGCGACCTGAGCCGGCGGACAGCCGCCTCGGCGGAGTTGCCGCGCGATCTCCGCGTCGCGCACGCAGTCGGGGCCGTACCTGCGGTAGCCCGTCGCGCGGTCGCGTTCGGGGTGCAGGATGCCCCGGGCCTCCCAGGCACGCAGTGTCGCCGGGTGCACGCCGAGCCTGCGGGCCAGCTCGCCCACGGTCAGCGGTCGGCCGTCGATCGGCCGGGGCGGTGTGGTGGTCAGGCCGTTCAACGCGGCCGCGACCCCGGCGCGGGTGTCGCGCTCGGCGAGCAGTGCGACGTGCGCGGCGTCGATGAGGCGATAGGCGGCGTCGGCGTCGTCCCGGTGGACGGCGCGCATGATCTCCAGTGCCTGCTGATATCCGTGGCCGCCGCGCAACGCGAGGAAGGCGCGAAGAGCCTGGGCATGCCGGGGCGTGTAACGCCGGTATCCCGTCTCACCGCGTCCGGCGGCGGGGAGGGCGCCCGCTTCCTCGTAGTTGCGGATCGCCTGCGCGGACAGCCCGTGCTCCCGGGCGAGGTCGATCGGCCGCAGCCTGCACCTCCGTTCGACGCCTGCCAGGCATCGTCCCGCGGCTTTCCGGAACGAGGCCTCACTCGTTTCTTCGACGATAGCGTCAAGGCCGAGCTCATCCGCTCGAAGGAACGCTCAGGCACACCGCCGCACGGCGTGCCCACGCCCGCCCGGTCGACGACCCCGTCCGCCTCGGCCGCGCGTTCCATGAACCGCTCGCAGGCCGAGACGAGTCGCCCGACCGTCCTGGCCTCGGCGAGCCGCCCCAGGGGATCGAGACGGCGGCACCAGGGGCGGCCGTCGCGGCGAGGTCGCCCTCTCCGGCGGGAGGCACCGCCGCTCGACCGGAGCGGTGGCCTGCGGCGTCTCACCGAATGTCGAACGGCGGTGTCGTCAGCGAGATCCCCAGCTGCGCCCGTTCCCGTACCCACCGAGTCGGCCGATACCGGGGATCCCCGGTGCCGGCCGACAGCGCCTCCTGCAGGTCGAGCAGCCTGCGGGCGCCGATGCGGTCGCCCCAGCTCAGCGGGCCGTGCGGGTAACCGAGCGCCGCGGTGACCGCCGAGTCGACGTCCTCCGGAGTCGCGAGGCCGCGTTCGGCGATGGAGGCTCCGACGCCGATGATCGAGGCGAGCAGGCGCTGCGGCACCGAGCCCGCGGTGTCTCGGACCACCGACACCGCCCGCGGCGAGCCTGCCGCCCCGCCGGCCGCCAGCGCGGCGCGGGCGTCGGCGACCGCGGCCTGCGACACGGCGGGCGTGGCGGCGACCACGGCACGTCCGGTGTCGAGGGAGAGCGGGCAGACGCCGACGGTGCGATCGGCGGGCAGGCCGTGTTCGCGGACGGCGGCGGCGACGGTGGTTCCCCAGGTGGGCACCAGCAGAACGGGGCCCCGGTCGGCGGCCCCGTTCGCCGCGATGCGCGTCGGGTGCTCGCCCGCGCCGGAGGCCGTGCCCGCGGCGAGCAGCGACCGGCGCACGGCGTCCGCCGCCCACCTTTCGCCCGGTCCGGTGCCGACCACCCGCAGTGGACGGCTCCGGTCGCCGATGATCGGGGGCTCGGGGGCGGGCGGCGCGGCATCGGGGCCGTGATCGTAGAAGCCTCGGCCGGTCTTGCGGCCGAGCAGTCCCGCGGCGACCCGGTTGGGGGTGAGGAACGACGGCCGCAGTCGGTCGGAGTACCGAAAGCCCGCCCACACCGAGTCGATCACCGCCGCCGAGACGTCCAGCCCCGTCAGGTCGGTCAACTCGAACGGACCCATCCGCAGCCCGAGCACGTCCCGGGCGATGCGATCGACGTCCGGCACCCCGGCCACCGACTCCTCCACCAGGGCCAGGGCCTCGGTGATCAGACCGCGCCCGGCGTGGTTGACCAGGAAGCCGGGGGTGTCGGCGACCACGACGGCGCGGTGACCGGTGGCGCGCACCAGCTCGACGAGCAGTGCGGGGATCTCGGGCCGGGTCAGCCCGCCGGGCACGACCTCGACGATCCGCATCAGCGGCACCGGGTTGAAGAAGTGCAGACCCGCCAGCCTCGTCGGGTCCGCGAGGGTCGCGGCGAGCTGGGTGACCGGGATCGACGAGGTGTTCGTGGCGAAGACGGTCGAGGCGGGCAGGACCTCGGCCAACCGGGCGAAGACCTCGGACTTGACGTCGAGGTCCTCCCGCACCGCCTCGATGACCAGCTCCACGTCGGTGCTCGGCTCCCACGGCGACCCCAGCGGGTGCAGTCTTGCTCGCGCCGCCGCCGCCTCGGCGGCATCGAGCCTGCCCTTGTCCACGGCCCGCTCGAGCATCGCGGCGACGAAGCCCACGGCGTCGTCGACCGACTCCCGCCTCGCGTCGGCGAGCTCGACGGCGTGTCCCGCGGTGACGGCCCATTGCGCGATGCCTCGGCCCATCACGCCTGCCCCGACGATCCTGATGTGCACGGCGGCCTCGATCCTCTCCGGCGGCGATACTCCTTCGGACACTGTGACGGGCGCGCGGGCCGATGACCAGTGGTCCGACGATCCCGCGCCTGCCGCGTCGCCGCGCCGATGGGGCCGCGGTGCCGACCGCGGCGCCGGACGTCGGGCGGCATGGTCGCGCCGAGTCGCGTCCCGCGCGTCGCGCCGGTCGGTCGCGCGGATCGGCGGGCATGGCAGGGTCGACGGCGTGACGCGATCACCCGAGAGCAGGCCGCCCGCGGCACGGGTCGACATCGTTCGAGAGCGCCGATTCGACGTCGATCTCGCCGATCCCTATCGCTGGATGGAGGACGGAGGTCCGGAACTGAGTCGATGGCTCACCGAACAGACCCGGCACACCAGGAACGTCCTCGACGCCTCGCCGAATCGTGCCGCTCTGCATGCCAGGATCGGCGAGCTGACCTCGGCGGGTGTCAGCCGCACCGGATTCGCCTCCGCGGGCGGGCGGTTGTTCTTCCGCCATGCCGATTCCCGGACGAACGGGTCACTGCTCATGGTGGCCGAGGACGGCGACCTGGCGGACATCGTGCGGGGCACCACGACGTCCGAGGCGTCGACGGGCGGCCGCGTGCTGCTCGATCCCGCCGTCGCGACCGGCGACGCACACGGCAGCCTTGACTGGTACGTGCCCTCCCCGGACGGCCGGCGGGTCGCGGTCGGTCTCTCCCGGGGCGGCGCGGAGGACGGCACGCTGCGCATCGTGGAGGTGGACGGTTCCCGGCTGCTCGACGACGTCCTCCCCGGCACCCCGCACGGCGCGGTGTCCTGGCTGCCGGACGGCGAGTCGCTCGTCTACCACCGATATCGTGAGGCCCCGCCCGGCACGCCGACGGACGAACTGCGGCTGGACAGCCGATCCTGCCTGCACCGGCTCGGCACCTCCGCCGACGAGGACGTCCCGCTCCTGGCGCGCGGGCTGAACGATCGGGTGCCGCTGTCGCGACGGGACCGGCCGTTCGTCCTGGTGCAGCGGCGGTCGGACTGGGTCGTCGCCGTCGTCTCGCACAGCGCGCTGGTGGGTCCTCTCACCGAACGGCTGTCCGACTGCTCGGTGTACCTGGCGCCCCACACGGCACTCGCCGATCCCGCCACCTGCCCCTGGCGGCGGATCGCCGGCCCCGCCGACGACGTCACGGCCTTCGCGATGCACGGTGACACGCTCTATCTGGTGGGACATCGGGGCGCGCCGCGTGGTCGGGTGGTGGCGATCTCGGCCGTCGACCCCGACCACTCGTCGGTGATCGTGTCGGCGACCGACCGGGTTCTCGGCGCCGTCCACGTGGTGGGCGGACAGGTGATCACCCGAGAGCTGGTGGCCGGCGCCGATCGGCTGCGCAGGCGGCCTGTGGCGGGCGGCCCCGCCGAGGAGATCGAGCTGCCCGCGGCAGGCAGCGTGCGGGAGTTCGTCGAACTCGGCGACGCCGCCGCACTGCTGGTGCTGACATCGCAGACCAGCCCGGCGATGATGCTGCGCTACGAGGACGCCACCGGGACGGTGCGGGACATCGGCCGGTCCGCGCCGTCCGCCGTGACGTCGGCGGCTCCGCCGACGTCGCCGGAGCCGCGCGGATTCGCGGCGGCCGATCGCACGGTGGCGGATCTGTCGGTGGCGGGTCTGTCGGCGGCCGATCTCGTGGTGACCGACCTCTCGGTGCCCGCCCGCGACGGCACCGCCGTCGGGCTGCGGGTCGTGCACCGCGCGGGACTGGCGCTCGACGGCGACAATCCGACGCTGCTCACCGGGTACGGCTCGTACGGGCATGTGCTCGCGGCGGAGTTCGCCCCGGAGCTGCTCGCCTGGTACGAGCGCGGCGGCGTCTACGCCGTCGCCGGGCTCCGTGGTGGCGGCGAGCACGGGCGCGACTGGCACGAGGCCGGCCGCGGGCCGCGCAAGGAGAACACGATCACCGACTTCGTGGACTGCGCCGAACACCTCATCGCGCTCGGCTACACCCGCCCGGACCGTCTGGCGGGAGAGGGCGCCAGCGCGGGCGGCATCCCGGTCGGCGGGGCGATGGTGCGGCGGCCCGAGTTGTGGGCGGCCATGGTGCTCCGGGTACCGGTGACCAATGCGACCCGCCAGGAGTTCAGCGAGAACGGGCCGGTCAACGTTCCCGAATTCGGCAGCGTCACCACCGAGGACGGACTGCGTGACGTCCTGATCATCGACTCCTACCTGCGGGTTCGGGACGGGACTCGGTATCCGGCCGTGTTGCTGACGACCGCGCTCGATGACCCTCGGGTGGCGGTGTGGCAGCCCGCCAAGACGGCCGCTCGCCTGCAGGCCGCCACGGCCTCGGAGCGGCCGGTGCTGCTCCGCGTCGAGGCCGACACCGGACACGGCGAGGGCGTGACGAGGGACCAGCGCGTCGCGTCCACCACCGACGTGCTGACGTTCCTGTGCGATCAGCTCGGCGTTCGGCCGCGGGAGGGCGACGAATCAACCGTGCGGGCCTGAATTCGTCACGGGGACGCGCGGCCCGCCCTTCGGCTGATCATGTTCGGTGCGCTGATGGTCGAGTCTCCGGTGTGCCCGGCCCACCAGTTCGTCCGGCGACCTGAGACAGGTCGGAGACCGGAGCGGAGCCGCCTTCGTCCGGCCGCCTCGCCGCGACCGCTCCACCGTCGGGTCCGTCGCCGACCGGCGGCCGGTTCCTCCAGACGGAGCCGTGGCGGCCGGTTCCCCGTGCCGGCAGCGCGTCGCTCCTGAACCTGGTGCGGGCGCGTGCCGTCGTCGTCCGCCACCACTGTGGCGATCCGTGCCGTGGCGACCCGTCACGGCCCGTCGGCCGATCCGGCGGCCCCGAGCGGTCGGGCAGACATCGTCGGCACGTCGGTCGAGACACACCGCATCGTCCACTCTCGTCACGAGCCCGATGGCGGTCCGACACCTCTCCGATGTCCTGATTCGTTCAGGGCATCCCGGAATTCTCCTTACACCGTGCTTCGGCATCGTCGTCGAATCACCTGTCAGGTCCTTCATCGGCGAAACACGACGAATCACGATCCGGCGTGTCGAATTCGTTACGCGCGTGCGGAAACACGACTCCGCCTTCCGGCGATACATGCTGCGCGGAGCAGGCGGTGATCAAAGGTGATCGCGGGGGTCTCGTGCAGTCGGACCATATCGTCGTCGACGAGCAGCACACGGCGAGCCGGCCTGCCGTGATGGCGGACGACATCGGCCTGTCTCGGCCGCCGAGAGCCGAGCCGACGGGCGCTCGAGAACGAATGGACGAACGTGGCGCGGCGGCTGCTCGCCACCGGCGAGCGCGCGGCCGGAGTCGAAGGTCCGCCTGCCGGCTGCCCCGTGTCCTCTGCCGCCCGTCACCTGTACCCGAGGCCCGAACGGGTCCCACCCGCGGCGCACCGGCTCACGCCGTGAGCGCCTCGACGCGCTGCCCGAGCGCGCCGGAGTCGGCCTTCGCCGCCGAACCGCGCGGCGCGGCGCCAAGAGACCGTCGCGCGCACCGGGAGCCGCTCGGACGACCACGACCTGCCCGGTCCCGCCCTGGTGCGGGACGCGCCGAAGAGGACCACGCCGGTCCTGATCGAGGAGAATCCGGAAGTGAGCATGCGTTTCGCCGCGTTCGACACCGAGACCGCGAACGAGAAGCGGGGCTCGGTCTGTTCCGTCGGGCTGGTCGTGGTCGACGGGGGCAGAGTCGTCCGCCGCTATTCGACACTCTGTCGACCGCCCGCCGGGCTGGACTACTTCGCTCCCCGGAATACGGCCGTGCACGGCATCACCGAGGATCGGGTCCATGCTGCCCCGGCGTTCGCCGAGGTGCTCGCCGAACTCGTCGTGGCGGTCGGCGATCGCGTCCTCGTCGCGCACAACGCCTCATTCGACATCTCGGTGATACGGCAGGCGTGTGATCAGGAGGGCCTGGCCTATCCGGCTCTCCGATTCGGCTGTACCTGGACGTGGGCGAAGCGACTACTGGACATTCCGCGTCATCGGCTGCCCGACGTCGCACGCCATCTCGGTCTGCCGCTCGGCACACACCATGACGCGGCCGATGACGCCGAGGCCTGTGCGGGCGTCTGTCTGGAGTTGATGCGAAGGACGGGCGTCGGCTCCGTCGAGGAGCTGGCCGTCGCGGCGGGCGGGACGCTGCGTTCGCTCGGCCTGGGTCCGTGGAACCCTGTCCGGCCGTCCAGGATCGTCGAGCGCCCGGCCGCGGTCGTTCCGCCGATCGGGTGAGCAGCGGTTTCCCGGGTGACGTCGCGACGGGTGGCGGGCACGCGGGTCGCGGCTCGGCATCGCGGGCCCGTGCCTTTCGGAATCGCGCCGTCCTCGTCGCCGGGGCGGGTGGAGTGCCGTCCGGCTGTCCACGTCGGCTCGCACCGGGTCGGCGCCTGGCCGCGGCGGCAGGCGAGCCGCTGGACGCCCGCCTACCGGGCGTCGAGACCCGAGGCACGGGGCGACCGGGTCGCGTGGTGGGTGAGCGGTCGGTGTTCGCACATCGGTCCGCCGGGACGGAGTGCGACGAGTGCCGTAGCCGTGCGATCGACGGGGTCGTCCTGTGGGCGGCAGGCTCGAACGAGTGCCGTCCTCTCAGCCCGTGACCGAGTCGAGCGCCGCGTAGACGGCCTCGACCAGGGCGGCGGCGCGCGGGTCCATGCCCGGCGGACCCGGCACCAGCCGGGTGGTCGCGTAGCCGAAGGCGACTCGTCGATCGGGGTCGGCGAAGGCGACGGTCCCGCCTGCCCCGCTGTGGCCGAACGCGCGGACACCGGCGGGCGCTCCCGTCGGCGGGGACACCTCGAAGCCGCGACCGAAGACCTGTTCGACGGTCATGGCGGGACTGGACAGCACCAGATCGGCGCCGTCGGTCTCCGGCCGGAGGATGTCCTCGACGGTCGCGGGGGTGAAGACGTCCAGCAGCAGCCGATAGAGCCGGGACAGGCCGCGCCCGTCCGTGACCCCGCCGGAGGCACCCAGCTCGGCGGCCCGGTAGCGGCGGTCGGCGGCGGCCGTCACGGCGTCCTCGGGCACGGCTCCGCCGAGGGTGAAGGCGTCGAGATGGTGCGGGCCGAAGAAGGAGGACAGATCGACCGAGGCCGGGTCCGTTCCCGGCGGCAGCGGGGGCTCCTCCGCCACCACCTCGACGACTCGCGCCTCCTGCGCCTCGGGCAGTCCGATCCAGAAGTCGGCGCCCGCCGGTCGGGCCAGCTCCTCCTGGAAGAACGCGCCCAGGCTTCGGCCGTCCACTCGGCGCACCAGCTCACCGACCAGCCAGCCGAAGCTCTGCGCGTGGTAGCCGTAGGCGGTGCCCGGTTCCCAGGCGGGAGTCTGCGCGGCCAGCGCGGCGGCCACCCTGTCCCAGTCCGCCAGGTCGTCCATCGTCAGCCGCTCCCTCGGCGCGAGCACCCCCGCCTGATGACTGAGGACCCAGCGGACCAGCGTCGACTCCTTGCCCCGGACGCCGTAGGCGGGCCAGTAGTCGGCCACCCTGGCATCGAGATCGAGAAGGCCCCGCTGGACCAGCAGGTTCGCGCAGGCGGCGGTGGCTCCCTTCGCGGCCGAGAAGACGACCTCGATCGCACCCGGTGCGCCGCTGTACAGGTCCACCACGGGTTCGCCCGCCACATGGACGCACACCTGCGCGGTCTCGGAGCCTGCCTCGGACAGCGACCGCGCGAACGCCTCGGCCACGGGGTCGTAGCCGGCCGCGACGGTTCCCTCGACGGATGTCCTCATCCGACCACTCTGGCAGGCGCGACCGTTGATCGCGTCGCGACGCGGCGGGACGGACGAAGCCGAACCACCTGATGGTGCCGGTGCCGCCTCGCCCGCCCGCCGCGCCGCCTCGACGACGATGGCCACCGGGCAGGTCACGGGCGTCGAGGCCGCCGGCGAGCACCGCCCGCCGCAGGCGGCCCGCCGTGCCGAGGTGCTCGCGGCGGGCACGATCGGCGGGCGCGGGACCGGCCCGACTGTGGTCGACGATCGGAAGGGGACGGACATCGTGACGCAGGCGGAGATCATCATCGCGCCGGGACGGCAGGACATCATCATGACCCGCTTCTTCGACGCACCGCCCGAGGCGGTGTTCCGAGGGGTCACCGATCCGACGCTCGTGCCCCGCTGGTGGAGCGGCGGGCGGTTCACCACCGAGGTCGACCGGCTGGAGATCCGGCCCGGCGGGCTGTGGCGTTACGTCGTGCGCGACCCGGACAGCGCGGGAGAGTTCGTGTTCCGGGGTGTCTGTCACGACGTCGACGAGCCGAGGCGGCTCGTGCAGACCTGCGAGATGGAAGGGATGCCCTCGGCCGTTCAACTCGGCGTCTTCACCTTCGACGCCGTCGACGGCGGCACCGCCTATCGGGAGACCTCGGTGTTCGCCTCCGTCGAGCAACGCGATGCGTGGGTGCGGCCGGGCATGGCGGAGACGATGAGCGCGGGCATGGACCTCCTCGCCGAGATCGCCCGCGAACAGGGCTGAGGCATCCGCTCCCCTCGCCGAAGGGCGGTGCGGTCGTCAAGCCCGCGAGATCGTCGAAGGTCGACGCCGTGCTGCGACGAGCCGGCGCCGGAGCCGCCCGGCGGGAGAGGAGGCCGCGCGGCCCGCGCCGGGCGGCTCCGGTCGAGCCGCGATCGGAACCGCCCGATCTCTCGGCATCCGAACGCGAGGCACCGTCGAGACATGGCCTGAGGAGACGATCGTGAACGCGGTGTCCCTCGCGGACGGTGCGGCGACGGCCGTGGGGACCTTGAGACGGCCGGGTCCCGGCGAGGACCGCGCCGGGAACACCGACTCCGCCCACGTCGGACGCCCTAACCCGCCCACGGAGCGACGGGGTACCACGGAATGATCTCGCGGCGGGCGAGCAGCCGCACGTCCCAGTACAGGACGGTGAAGACGCCGACGACGATCAGCGCCACCGCGGTGATGATCGTGATGCGACGCGGATCGCTCAGCAGCCATCGCCGCAGCCGGTCACCGGTGCAGTACACCAGGATCAGGAAGAGGACGGCGATGATGAGGATGTTCCCGACGGCCTGCAGAGAGAATGCCGCCGCGCCGTAGAGCGGATTGTGACTTTCGGCGGCATCACGGAACATCTGTCGGAAAAGCGGGAACGGCCTGCCGATCTGAAAGGCACCGACGAGCGCGCCCAGGAACACCATGGGGGCGTTCGGAAACCGTCGGGACACTCGGGCGAACGGGTCTCTGACCACGCCGAGCGCGGCCAGTCCCAGATACAGCATGGTCAGGCCGATGATGCCGAAGACGACCATCGACTGGACGCTGCGCGGCGACAGACCGGGCCCGTTGGGCGCGGTGGAGAACTGCGGCATGTCGGTGCCGACCACACCGACGATCACCCCGTACACCGCTGAGACCGCGAGCATCCCGACGGCCAGCCATGCCAGTGGGCGCAGGGTGTTCGCCATGCGTGACCATCGGCTTCCCGGCGAGCCCAGCAGCGGGGCCATCGCGCCGAACGCGGCGATGTTGCAGGCGGTGAACGTGCCCGCCAGCCCCGAGACGAAGGCGAAGACGACGCCCGCCCAGATTCCCGCGATGGGCGTCTCGTCGGCGTCGTGGCCGAGGAGGGTGTCCGCGACGGTGCCGCCGATGGCCGAGTCGACGAACTCCGCCGACCACACCACGGTGAGCAGGAAACCCGCCACGGAACTCAACAGGATGATCAGCCCACGTCGGCGGGGGAAGTGTCCGTTGACGAGCGTCGAGGTCGCCGCCGTCGGCGGCGAATGTTCCTCGGAGATTCCTGACTGCGACATCATCGACTCCTTGAGAAGAATATCGGCTCGGTCGGAATCGGCGCCGTCGACGAGGCGCGCGCAGCGGCGCACCGACAGCGCGGAAGAATGTCGAATCGCTCTCCGCGATGCCCGTGTCGTTCGCTGGCGCCTTTTCCGAACCGGGGATCGGCTGATTCACGTTAACCGGGCGCGGGTGTATCGCATCGTCGATCCGCATGGTTGGGCAATCGGGAAGGAGGTGTTGCGCCGAAGGGCTCAGCGGGCACCGCTGAATCACCGCCCCGCGCGGCGTCTCGTCCTGCCGGATGTCGACCGACGAACGGGTCACCGAGCCGAGACGCCCGCCGAATGCCCGGGCCGATGGACGCGGCGGCCGGCGCCGGGCCGCCGCACGACCGGTCGTCGACGCCTCTGCTCGCTTCGCCACGGGGTGAGGGAGCTGCCCGCGCGGGAGTCGCCTCGCCGACGTCGGATCGTCCACGTCCGCCTGACTCGCACCGTTGGCGCCCGCAGGCGTGCGGATCAGCCGCGAGCCGCACACCGTTGATCGTCAACCGGACGCTCGGTGCCGAACCTCGGCGATCCACGCGGCCGGGTTCGACCGTCGATCCTGTCCACCGTCGACCACGGCGGCGCCGCGGGGTCCGCGTCGAGGTCCGCGGTCTCCCGACCCGAGTGCCACGGTGCCGGGCGGCCGACAGCAGGTGGTCGGGGCTGAGCGGCCGTGTGCGGCGCCCCGGTGCGGGGGGCGCTCCGGCCAGGCCGATCCCGGCGCGGCCGTTCGGCGGTTCCTCACCGGCTTGCCGCCGAATACGTTCGATTCCGACGAATCGGCCCGCCGTCGGGACACGGGCCGAGGGCCGCTCGCGTCGAGAAGGAGACCAGCAGTGGGTCGTACGAGAACACGACGCCAGGCCGGACTGATCGCGGCGGTGTGCGCCGGGATCATGATGGCGGCGAGCACGGCCACGGCGTGGGCCGGCTCGTCGTCGATCGCCCCCGAACCCACGAGCGGCCCGCCCGCCGAGACGTTGATCGTCGGGGGAGTCGACGCCGATCAGGTCTACTCGTTCATGGTGTCGCCCACGGCAGGCGGCAGCCCCTACTGCGGCGGAACGCTGATCGCGCCGACCTGGGTCGTCACCGCCGAACACTGCCTCGGCCCCATCGACGGTGTACGGGTCGGCTCGCTGAGCAACACCAGTGGCGGCGAGACGGCCGAGGTGATCCGCAAGATCCCGAACCCGCAGGCCGACATCGCGCTGCTCGAACTCGACCGGGCGGTCTCGGCCGCGCCGATCTCGCCCGCGACCTCGCCCGGCCCGGTGGGCACGCCCCTACGGCTGCTCGGCTGGGGAGCGACCTGCTCACCGGAGAGCTGCCCGCCGCCGCCCGTCCTTCAGCAGCTGGACACCTCCATCGTCGGCTTCCACGGGTTCTACCTGAGCATCGACAACCCGGGCGGCGACAGCGGAGCCTGTTTCGGAGACTCGGGCGGTCCCGCGATCCGTGCCGTCGGCGGCGGGTGGGAACTGGTCGGTGTGACCAGCAGCGGACCCGGCGTGTGCGGCACGGCGCCGTCCAACTACACCGACGTCGCACAGTTCCGGGACTGGATCGCGGGCCACGTCGGCGGCTGATCCACCGGACCGAGCCGTTCGGCGGGCCCTCGGGCCGGGTCGGGTCGTTCCGGGCCGGTCCGCGAGCCTGCCCGGGCCGGCCTGCCGGGGTCGGACCCGTGCCCTCGATCAGGCCCGCACCGGCGGGGAGCTCCCGACCGTGTACCGCTACGACGAATCAAGCAGGCGCCGGCCGAGGCGCGCCGCATGGACGGCCCGCCACGACGGCGTGATCAGTCGAGGAGGACGTCTCGACGCTCGCGGGCGGGCGGTCCCGCGTGGAGCGAGCCGAGGGCGACGACGTCGCCGGAGCCCGGCCGGATCGCGGTCGGCGGTGCACGAGTCGTTCAGCCGAGAGGCCGCCATGCGCCCGGTGACGAGACCGTGGTCGCCGCCGATCGCCTGCCTCTTCGGCGCCTGCCGTGTGGAGCCGGCCTGCGCGAGGTCGGCCTGCGCGGGCGAGACCTGCGCGGGCGAGACCTGCGCCGTGCCGCGCTCGCGCGCCAACGCCGCCGCGGTGGGGTGAGGCGACTGCCCCGACCTCGTCGCCGTCGGTGTGGTGTTCACCGAATCAGCGGAGTCACGCACGGCGGAGTCGGGTCGCGATGGCCGGGTGGACGGGCGGTGCCGCTGGAGCCGGTGCCTGCCCGATCCGGTGCCCGCGTAGTCGATCCTGCTCGTCGCCGAAGCTTCGTCGGCGTGATTGCATGACGCGATGCGACACGCGAACGGCGTCGACGGCTCCCGGATCGCCTTCCAGACCGAGGGCGACGGGCCCGCACTGGTCCTGCTGGCCGGGCAGGCGAACAACCACCACTGGTGGGACGGTGTTCGGGCGGATTTCCAGACCGACAGGCAGACGATCACACTCGACTACCGGGGAACCGGGGACAGCGACGCGCCCGAGCGGCGCTACAGCACCCAGGGCTTCGCCGACGACGTGGTCGCCGTGCTGGACACGCTGAACGTGGAGCAGGCCGACGTCTACGGGACCTCGATGGGCGGCAGGGTCGCCCAGTGGGTCGCCGTCCGGCACCCGCATCGGGTGCGGCGGCTGGTGTTGGGCTGCACCTCGCCAGGCGGCACGCACGGCGTCGAACGGGACGCGACCGTGCATGCCGGCCTGGCCGACCCCGACGCGGCACAGGCCCGCCGCTTCCTGCTGGAGCTGATGTACACCCCCGAGTGGCTGGCCGAGAACCCCGGCCCGTACACCGTGCTCGGCGATCCCGACATGTCGGCGCGGGCGAAGAAGCTGCACTTCACGGCCAGCGCCCGACATGACGCATGGGAAGAGCTGCCCGAGATCACCGCGCCGACGCTGGTCGTGCACGGCGACCAGGACGTCTTCAACCCGACGGCCAACGCGCCGCTGCTCGCCGAACGCATTCCGAATGCCGAACTGCGTCTGATCGAGGGCGCCCGACACGCCTACTTCGACGAGTTCCGCGCCGAGGCGAGCCCGATGGTGCTGGACTTCCTCCTGTCCTGAACGACCGACCCCCGCGCGGGGCGGGTACAGCAGGGCACCGCTCTGACGTCGCCGCCGGACGGCGCGGCGGCGCGGGGCCGCGGACTGCTCGGGGATTCGGAAACGGTCACTCGGCCGTGAGCCGCACCAGCATCTTGCCGATGTTCCCGCCGCGCAGCAGCTGGAGGAACGCGGGCACCGTGTTCTCGAAGCCGTCGACCACCGTCTCGTCGATCAGGACGGTCCCGTCCCGCAGACGCGGCACGAGGAACCGCTCGAACTCCTCGCGAGCATCGAGGTGACGGTTCACGATGAAGCCCTCGAACCGCAGGCTCTTCTCGACGACGTCGAGCAGATTTCGCGGCGCCGCGGGCGGCGTGCTCAGCGTGTTGTACTGCGCGACCGCGCCGCACGCGGCGATCCGACCGTGCTCCCGCAGGGCGCCGATCGCCGCCTCCAGCTGCTCGCCGCCGACGTTGTCGAAGTAGACGTCGATCCCGTCGGGGGCGGCCGCGCTCAACAGATCCGCCGGGCGTCCCTCGTGGTAGTCGAATGCGGCATCGAAGCGCAGTCTGCTCGTCAGATGCTCGACCTTCGCCGCCGAGCCGGCGCTGCCGATGATCCGCCGCGCGCCGAGCAGCCGCGCGATCTGTCCCGCCGCGCCGCCCACGGCACCCGCCGCCGCCGAGATGAAGAGGTCGTCCCCCGGATGGAGACGGGCGATGCGCGTGAGACCGACCCAGGCGGTGAGCCCGGTGATGTCGAGGATGCCGAGGTAGGCGCTCAGCGGGACGCCTGCGGCCGGTTCGATGCGCCGTACCTCGGCTACGGCGGGCACCGCGTGGGTGCGCCAGCCGTGTCGGTGCACGACGAGGGCACCGACGGGCAGTGACGGATCACGCGATTCGAGGACACGCCCGATGCTCTGGCCCTCCAGGCCGCCGCCTAGTTCCCAGCCGCCCCAGTCCATGAGCTGCCGCATGTAGGGGTCGACGGACAGATACAGGTTCTCGACCAGGACATGGCCGTCGACGAGATCGGGGACGGGCAGGCTCACGACCTCGAAGTCCTCCTCACGCGGCGGGCCCGCCGGGCGCGCCGCCTGACGGATGACGGTCATGACAGGGCTCATGAGTTCCTCCTAGCGATGGACACCGGTGGGGACGCTAGGTTCTCGGCGATCTCCTGGGCAGACCTCGGCGTGCGTGATTCCGCCGGTTGCATGAATCCTGTTCATGGATTCGCCTAGGATCGGGTCGTGACCACCGGCTTTCCCAACCCGAACGAGCTGGCCTTGTTGCTCGCGGTCGAACGCGGCGGCAGCTTCACCGCCGCGGCCGAGGAACTGGGGCTCACCCAGTCCGCCGTCTCCCATGCCGTCCGGACCGTCGAGCGCAAGATCGGCGCGGTCCTCTTCGAACGCGGACGGGCAGGTGCCCGGGCCACCGCAGCGGGCGAGCGCGCCTTGGTGCATGCACGCCACATCCTGCGACAACACGAAGTGCTGCGGGCCGAGGCACGAGGCGCGGCGGCGGGGACGACGAGCGGACCGCTGCGCATCGCCGCGTTCCGCAGCGCGGCCGTCCACCTGCTGCCCGCCGCTCTGGAACGGCTCACCACGGGCAACCCTCGGCTGAGCCCGCAGGTCTCGATCGTTCCGGAGCTGGGCCGAGGCACGATGGGCGAGGTGATCGACGGCCGAGCCGACATCGCCGTCGCCACCCTGGCCGAGGACGCGACGCCCGCGCCGGGCCTGTTGGTGGGGGAGCTGCTCCGCGAGCCTTACCTGCTGGTGTACCCGGCCGGGCACCCCGCGCCGCGCACCCTGCCGCTGATTGACTGGGCGGAGAACTGCTCCGCGTACACCCGTGACTGGTGGTCTCGGCAGGACTGGCTGCCGCCTGCCACCATGACCGCCGCGGATGACGGGGTGGTGCTGTCCATGGTGGCTCAAGGCCTCGGCATGGCGATCCTGCCGGAACTCAGCCTCACCACCATTCCCGCAGGCGTCACCGTCGAACCGCTCGACGATCACCCGCCTACCCGGCGGCTGGTGCACCTGACCACACGGGCGGGTGCACAGTCCGTCGGCGTCCGACAGCTCGTGCACGCCCTCCGCGCGACGCAGTCCGCCGCCTCTCGAGGTGAGAAGCGGTGACGACGCCCGCGCACGGCGGCGCTCGACACACCGCCTGCGGCGATCGACCCTGCCCGCGCTGATGGCGGGGCGGGTCCGTGCGCCTGCTCCGGCGATCGCCGGTCGCTCGTCATGCCGGCCGCCGTCCCGTCTGTCATGGTCGTGATCAACCCGGCCGAGTCCGCCTGGACGACGGTCGGACGGCTGACGACGAAGACCGAAGGGACGCCCCGATGACCATTCCCGAGCTGACCGCCGCCTCCGGTGCGTCGCTGCCTGCCGTCGGCTTCGGCACCTATCGATTGAACGGGGCGGCGGGCGTCGACACGATCACCGGTGCGATCCGATTGGGCTACCGCCTCATCGACTCGGCCGTGAACTACGAGAACGAGGGCGCCGTCGGTGCGGCGGCGCGTCGATCCGGCGTGCCCCGAGACGAGCTCGTCATCACCTCCAAACTGCCGGGACGGCACCACGCCGAAGAGAAGGCCAAGGCCATGATCGAGGAGAGCGTGCTGCGCACCGGTCTCGACCACCTCGACCTCTATCTGATCCACTGGCCCAACCCTCGCGAGGACCGCTATGTGGAGGCCTGGGGTGCCCTCGTCGACGCTCGGCGGCGCGGACTGGTACGACACATCGGCGTCAGCAACTTCCTGCCCGAGCACGTCGAACGCCTCGTGGCGGAGACCGGAGTCAAGCCGGTCGTCAACCAGATCGAACTGCACCCCTACTTCCCTCAGCAGGACGCGCTGGCCTACCACCACGCACAGGGCATCGTCACCGAGGCGTGGACGCCGCTCGGCCGAGGCAACGACCTGCTTGATCACCCGACCATCACCGGTATCGCCGAAGCACACGGGGCGAGCCCGGCTCAGGTGGTGCTCGCCTGGCATGTCGCCGTCGGAGCGATCCCGCTGCCGAAGGCGGCGTCGCCACATCGTCAACGCGAGAATCTCGAGCTCGACGGGATCGGCCTCACCGAGGACGAGGTCCGCACGATCACGGGGCTGGGCCGCCCCGACGGCAGGGCGGCGGACCAGGACCCGGCCGTCTATCAGGAGTTCTGAGCCCGCCCGGCGCTCGTCGTGCGGTCCCGGCCGGGAAGCCGGCCATGGCGAGGACCGGCCGACCCCGGCGTTCTGATGGCCTCCGGGCCGAATGACGCCCGGACGGTGGACGCGACGGCACCGCGAGGTTCCGACCTCCATCCGGCCGGGCATCCCGACGACACCGGGCAGACCGAGGACACGGTGCCATCCGAGGCGGTTCGCCTGTCCGCCGCCGGAGCACCGCCGACCACGCAGAAGGGAACCGAAGATGCCGACCATCGCCGACCGGATCGTCGAGATCATGCACGAGTCCGGGGTCACACGGGTCTACGGACTCGCGGGCGATTCGCTGAACGGGCTCACCGACGCGATCAGACGGTCGGGGAACCTCTCCTGGCGGTCCGTTGCGCATGAGGAGGCGGCGGCCTTCGCCGCCGCGGGCGAGGCGGCCGTCACCGGAGAGCTGGCGGTGTGCGCGGGCAGTTGCGGACCGGGCAACCTGCACCTGATCAACGGGCTCTTCGACGCCAACCGGAGCCGTGTGCCGGTGCTCGCGATCGCGGCGCAGATCCCGGCGGCCGAGATCGGCAGCAACTACTTCCAGGAGACCCACCCGCAGGAGCTGTTCCGCGAATGCAGCGTCTACACCGAACTGGTCAGCACGGTGGATCAGCTTCCTCGCCTGCTGGAGATCGCCATGCGGACGGCGGTGGAGCGCAAGGGCGTGGCCGTGCTGGCGATACCCGGCGAGATCTTCCTCCGGAACTCTCCCGAGCGGCGTCGTTCGACGCCCGTTCGCGCCGTCCCGAGGATCACGCGACCGACCGATCACGAGCTGCGTGCCGCCGCCGACGTGCTGAACGCCGCCCGCAAGATCACCATCCTGGCGGGCGCGGGAGTGCAGGGCGCCCACCCGGAGCTGCTGGCGATCGCGAAGCGGCTCCAGGCCCCGATCGTGCACGCTCTGCGTGGCAAGGAGTTCATCGAGTACGACAACCCCTACGACGTCGGCATGACCGGCCTGCTCGGTTTCAGCTCCGGCTACAAGGCCATGGAGAACTGCGATGCCCTGCTCATGCTCGGCACCGACTTCCCCTATCAGCAGTTCTTCCCGCCCAAGGCCAAGATCGTGCAGGTCGACATCCGGGGCGAACAGCTGGGCAGGCGGACTCCGATCGACGTCGGCCTCGTCGGGAACATCCGAGACACGGTGGACGGCCTGCTGCCGATGCTCACCGACTCGCACGGCTCGCGGCATCTGAACTCCTCGCTGGCCGACTACGCGAAGGCCCGCCGAGAACTCGACGCGCTCGCCGACAACGACCGCAACCGCACCCCGATCCATCCGCAGTACGTCGCGCGGCTCGTCAGCGAACTCGCCGCTCATGACGCCGTGCTGATCCCGGACGTCGGGTCTCCGGTGGTGTGGGCATCGCGCTATCTGCGGATGAACGGCTCGCGCAGGCTCATCGGCTCGTTCGCGCACGGGACCATGGCGGCCGCGGTGCCCCTGGCGATCGGCGTGCAGTCGGCGTTCCCGCGCAGGCAGGTCGTCGCCCTGGCCGGGGACGGCGGGCTGGCCATGCTGCTGGGCGAGCTGCTGACGATCCGCAGGCACCGGCTGCCTGTGAAGATCGTGTTGTTCAACAACTCCTCGCTCAACTTCGTCGAGCTGGAGATGAAGGCGGCCGGACTGGTGAACTTCGCCACCGAGCTGGACGACACGGACTTCGCCGCGCTGGCCACGTCGCTCGGCATCCACGGACAGCGCGTCGAACAGCCCGACGACGTCGCCGACGCACTGCGCGACGCCTTCACCCATGACGGGCCCGCGTTGGTCGACGTCGTCACCGCCCGACAGGAGATCTCCGTTCCGCCCGCCATCACGGCGGCGCAGGTCAAGGGATTCACGTTGTACGCCCTGCGGACGATCATGTCGGGCCGCGGGGACGAGCTCGTCGACCTGGCGGACACGAACGTGTTCCGGCGGCTGTTCGACTGACACGGCGGCTCGGCATCGGCCCGGCGTCCCCGTCGTCCGGCCCGGCGGCCACGGCCACGGCCCGGGCCGTGCATGGTCGCTCGAGGCCGGCCGGGCGCCGCTTGCGGCGAGGACACGCCGAGACCGAGGCTGAGGCCGGCGGGCCGAACGGGCGTCGAAGCGTGGTCGCGTCCGACGCCGGCGAAGGGCCTGGACGATGAAGAGGACGACGGTGGCGGTGCACGCGGCGACCGAGTAGCTGACCATGACTCGACTATCGAACATGTGTTCTATTCCGGCAAGATATCGATCGGGTGGACTGCGCCGGACCCACTCGTGCCGGGGCGGAGCCGTCGGGCGCGGGCGTCGTGCTCTGGGGAGGCATCGCCGAGAATGCGGTGCGCCGTCGCCCGATCTCGTTGCCCGCCCCGATCGCGCTGCGTTGGCCCCTCCTGCGTTGGCCCCCTCCGGCCCTGATCGTCCGCGGCCCCTCCATCGCCACGGTGTCCGATGGCCGACGGGTCCGGTCACCACGGTGTCCGATGACCACGGTGTCCGGTCGCCACGGTGTCCGACCACGGCGAAGCGCGGTCGAGCGGTCGACGCCCTGTGCGTCGGCGACCGTATCGGCGGCGGCTCGCGGGGATGGCCGCCGGAGGCGATCGCGCGATGGCCGCGGGTCCCCGTCGGCGGTGCGGCGCGCTTCGGACGTGACGGGTTCGCGCGGTGTCCGAGTCGGGGCGGCTCGACGCTCCCGCCGCGTGGACGCCGCCGAAGGACGTTCGAGTCCGCGCCCGGCGGGGCCGGCCCTCCTGCCGGGCAGGGGCTCCCGTCGATCTCGCCCGGTGGGTACGCGCCGTCCGGCCCGTTCACGAGTGCGCCGCCCCATCCGCGGCCGATCGATCGACGGGGCCGCGCCGACAGGCGTGTCATGCGGACCGCCTTCCGGTTCCGCGGCTCCGTGTCGGGCCTCGGGCGGCAGATCGGCAGCCGGCTGCCGTCTCACACCAGGTCGGGCACGCCCCACGCCGACCGCACCCGTTCCGGCGTGAGCACCGTCGGAGGCGGTCCCTCCGCGACCAGGCGCCCGTCGTGCAGCAGCAGGCAGTGGTCGGCGCGCCGGGCGGTGGCGAGGTCGTGGGTGACCCGCAGCACCGTCATCCCGTCGCGACGCGCGTCCTCCAGCGCCTCCTCGATGCGAGTCTGCGCCGCGAGATCGAGTCCGGTGCCCGGTTCGTCCAAGAGGAGCAGCTCGGTCTGCTGGGCCAGGCCCTGCGCGACGAGCGCGCGCTGCCGCTGGCCGCCGGAGAGCGCGCTGAGCTGCCGATCGGCGAGGTCTTCGATGCCCAGCCGGGTCAGGCAGTCCTCGACGATCGCGTGATCCCGCGCCGTCAGCCCGCGCCACGGGCCGCGGTGTGCCCAGCGTCCCATCTCGACCGTGCCACGCACGGTGATCGGCAGGGCGTCGGAGACGTCACTGCGCTGCACCACGTAGGCGGGACGACGTGATCCGGCTCGCCGCACTGTCCCGGCCGTCGACGCCAGCGTGCCGGCTATCACGTTGAGTAGTGATGACTTTCCGGCGCCGTTGGCGCCGACCACGGCTGTGACCTGTGATCGAGGGATGTGGGCGGTGACATCGACGAGGATGCGGTGCCGTCCGTAGCTCGCGTCGACGTTGCGGAGGGTGACCTCAGACACTGAATCGAACAACCTTCCCGCCAGTTCGACAATGAGAATCGTTGTCACTATAGAGTCCCCGGCGTGGACTGGTTACTGCTCCCGTTCGAGGTGTCCTTCGTGCAGCGTGCGCTGGCGGCGGGCATCCTCGTGTCGCTGATCTGCGCCCTGGTCGGCACCTGGGTGGTGCTGCGCGGCATGGCCTTCCTCGGCGACGCGATGTCCCACGGGATGCTGCCCGGCGTCGCGATCTCATCGCTGCTCGGCGGTAACCTGCTCGTCGGCGCCGCCCTCAGCGCGGGCGTCATGGCCCTCGGCGTCACGGCGCTCAGCAGATCTCGCAGGCTCTCCCAGGACACCACCATCGGGCTGCTGTTCGTGGGGATGCTCGCGACCGGCGTCATCATCGTCTCGCACTCGCAGTCCTTCGCGGTGGATCTCACCGCCTTCCTCTTCGGCGACGTCCTCGGCGTGCGCGCCGGCGATCTCCTGGGCCTCGGCATCGCACTGGCGATCACGATCGTCGCCTCGTGGCTGGGATACCGCTCCTTCGTCGCGCTCGCCTTCGACCGCCGCAAGGCGCACACCCTCGGCCTGCGTCCCGACCTCGCCGACGGGCTGCTGCTCGCCCTGGTGACGCTCGCGATCGTCGCGTCGTTCCACGTGGTCGGGACGCTGCTCGTCTTCGGCCTGCTCATCGCGCCCGCCGCGACCGCCACGCTCTGGGCCGGCCGCATCCCGATGATCATGCTCGGCGCCGCGCTGCTCGGCAGCGCCTCGACGGCGATCGGCCTGCTCGTCTCGTGGCATCTCGCGACCGCGGCGGGCGCGAGCATCGCCGCCGTCGCCGTCGCGTTCTTCTTCCTCTCGGCGCTCGTCCGCGGCCTTGTGCGCCTCGTGCGTCGGGACGCCCCATCGTCCACCGTCCACCACGACGAGGAGATCGAGTACGCATCGTGAAATCCAGAGACAACCCCGTCATGGTCCGGGCCGCCGTCGTGATCGCGTCAGCAGTCGTGATCACGGCCTGCGGCGCACCCGCCGACGACGTCGCCACCGACGACGGAGGCACCGACACCGCGCAGGAGATGCCGCACGGCTATGTCGAAGGGGCCGAGGAGACCGCCGAGGCCCAGTCCCGACTGATCGTCGCCGACGAGGAGACCGGAGCCGTCCGTGTCGTCGACCTCATCACCGAGGAGACCGTCGACGTCGGCCGCGTCGACGGGGTCCACGGCATCCTCGGCGACGGCCGCTTCGGCTACCTCGCGGGCGACGACTCGGTGCACGTCGTGGACAGCGGCTCCTGGATGGTCGACCACGGCGACCATGTGCACTACTACCGTGCCGAGGCGCGCGCCGTCGGGCCGATCACCGGTTCGGAGCCGACCAACGTCTCCAGTGATCAGGTCGTCGCGGCGGTCTCCTTCGCCGACGGCACCGCCGAACTGCTCGACCGTGCCCGGCTCGACGAGGGCACCATCGACCGGCACGAGCCGATCAGCCGTGAGTCCCATCCCGCCGCGGCGGTGGCCTACCGAGAACACCTCCTGGTCTCGGCGGCCGAGCCCGGCGCGGGCAGCGCCGACGGCGTCGAGGTCCGCGGCCGCGACGGCGCCCTCGTCTCGCGGATCGAGGAGCCCTGCCCCGATCTGCTCGGCCAGGCGACCACCCGTCGTGGCGTGGTCTTCGGCTGCGCGGACGGCGCGCTGCTGGTGACCGAGGACGGCGACGTCTTCGAAGGCGAGAAGATCCCGTATCCGGGAGAGGTCCCGGCGGACGAGCGGGCGGTGGAGTTCCACCACCGGCCGCTCAGCACCACGCTCGTGAGCGCGGCCGGGGACGAGGGAGTGTGGGTCCTCGATATCACGGAGCGGGAGTGGCGGCTGCTTCCGACCGGCCCTGTCGTCGCGGTGAACGCGGTCGGCGAGGGCGCCCCGGTGCTGACGCTCACCGATGACGGCGTCCTCCACGCGCTCGACGCGGTGACCGGTGAGGAGACCGCCCGGTCGGCACTGCTGCCCGCCGAGTCCGCCGCGGGAGAGCCCGCTCCGGTGATCCAGGTCGACACCACACGGGCCTACGTCAACGACCCGCCCGCGGGGGAGATCCACGAGATCGACTACGGCGACGACCTCCGGCTCGCCAGGACCTTCGCCGTCGACGGTCGGGCCGATCACATGGTGGAGACCGGACGATGACGCGAATCCCCGTCATCCGCGCCCGGCGACGTGGCCTGCGCACGGCGCTCGCGGCCGGCGCCGCCGCGATCCTCCTGCTCGCCTCGGCGTGCGCGGAGCCGGACGGTCCGCAGGCGTCGATCGTGGTGACCACGAACATCCTCGGCGACGTCACCAAGAACGTCGTCGGCGACGAGGTCGGCGTGACGGTGCTGATGGAGCCGGACGCCGACCCGCACTCGTTCGGAATCTCCGCACGCCAGGCCGCCGAGATCGAAGGTGCCGGACTGATCGTCTACAACGGTCTCGGGCTGGAGGAGGGCGTCCTGCGCAACATCGCGGCCGCCGAGGAGGCGGACGTCCCGACGCTGGCCGTCGGCGAGCGGGTCGATCCGATGGACTACACCTCCGACGACTCGGCGGGCGCCCCCGATCCGCATTTCTGGACCGATCCGCGCCGTGTCGCCGACGCGGTCGACCTGATCGCCGCCGAGGTGATCGCCCACGTCGACGGCGTGGACGAGGGTGCCGTCCGGCAGAACGCCGAACGGTACCGCGCCGAGATCGACGAGCTCGACACCGAGATGAGCGCGGCCTTCGAGCGTATTCCGGCGGAGAACCGTCGACTGGTGACGAATCACCACGTGTTCGGCTATCTGGCCGACCGCTTCGACTTCGAGGTCGTCGGCGCGGTGATTCCCAGCGGAACGACGCTGGCCTCGCCGAGCGCCTCGGATCTGCAGTCGCTCGCCGACACCGTTCGCGCCGCCGGAGTTCCCGCGATCTTCGCGGACTCCTCCCAACCGGACCGGCTCGCCCAGGTTTTGGCTGATCAGGCCGGGATCGACGTCGCGGTCGTCCCGTTGTTCTCGGAGTCCCTCAGCGCTGAGGGCGAGGGCGCGGCCACCTACCTGGAGATGATGCGCAGCAATACCGACGACATCACCGCAGGCCTGCTCGGCGAGTACTGAGGCGCGCGTCTCGCCCCCGAACGTCACTGATCACCCGCGATCGTCGGAGCGCAGTCGGCCTCCGACGATCAATCGAGAAGAACAGAAGGTACCGCCCATGGCGAACTCGCCATTCCTGTCCCGTCGGGGCGTCGCGATGTCGGCCGCCGCCGTCGCCGCCCTCACGCTGAGCGCCTGCGGCACCGCCGACTCGGACACGGCCGCTTCGGGCGCCGCGTCCGAGTCGACCGCCGCGTCGGCCGAGCTGCCGCCCGCCACGGTGACCGACCCGATCGCCGCCACCTACGACGGCGGGATCTACGTGCTCGACGGGCAGACGCTCGACCTCGCCGAGGACATCCCGCTCGACGGCTTCAACCGTCTCAATCCCGCGGGCGACGACCGGCATCTGCTCGTGTCGACCTCCACCGGCTTCCGCGTCCTGGACGCGGCGGCGCCCGCCCTGACCGAGCTGGAGTTCCCGGCGGAGAAGGCGGGACACGTCGTGCGACACGACGGGAAGACCGTCCTGTTCGCCGACGGCACCGGCGAAGTGACGATCTTCGACTCGAACGCGCTGGGCGTCGAGCTGCCGGAGACCGAGCAGTACACGACGCCGGAGGCACACCACGGCGTGGCCGTCGAACTGTCCGACGGGTCCCTCGTCACGACGATCGGCAACGAGGACGAGCGGCCGGGCATGGTGGTGCTCGACGCCGACGGCGCCGAGATCGCCCGCAACGAGGACTGCCCCGGTGTGCACGGCGAGGCGGCCGCGCAGGACGAGGCCGTGGTCATCGGCTGCGAGACCGGGGTGCTCATCTATCGGGACGGCGCCATCACCAAGGTCGACAGCCCCACCGAGTACGGGCGGATCGGCAACCAGGCGGGTTCGGAGATCTCGCCGATCACCCTGGGCGACTACAAGCAGGACGCCGAGGCCGAGCTGGAGCGGCCCACCCAGGTGTCCCTGATCGACACCGAGGCCGCGACGATCACGCTCGTCGACCTCGACACCAGCTACACCTTCCGCTCGCTGGCCAGGGGCCCGGCGGGTGAGGCACTGGTGCTGGGCACCGACGGTCGGATCCACGTGATCGACCCGGAGACCGCCGAGGTCACCGAGACCATCCCGGTCATCGACTCCTGGGAGGAGCCGTTGGAGTGGCAGGAGCCGCGGCCTGCGATCTTCGTCCGTGATGACGTCGCCTATGTCAGCGACCCGAGCGGCAACGAGATCCACGCCGTCGACCTGGCGACCGGGACGACGACCGCCACCGCGTCCCTGGACGCCGCGCCGAACGAGCTGAGCGGCGTGTCGGGCTGATCGGCCTGCCGACCGCATGATCGGGGCCCGCATCACCGCGGTGGTGCGGGCCCCGTGCCGTCGCAGGCAGCCGGCCTCGCACGGCGGCGCGGGAGTCTCGATGCGGCCGTCGGTGCCGCCGCGAGCGGTGTCGTGCCGAGCGGTGTCGTCGCGAAGGGCGTCGCCGTGGAACAGTGTCGCCGCGGAGGGTGTCGCCGTGAACGGCGCGGCCGGGTCGAGAGAGCGGGCACGCCCGCGTCACGTCGGCGTTAAGCCCGCAGCGCGCCCCGCGTGGTCCGCGGAGGCCATCGCCGTCCTCTTGGGACACCGGCCGTGACCCCGCCGGGTGGGGACGTCGACGGCCGGGCGAAAACCGGTGGGCATCCCGAATACGAGCGGGTTAAGGTCCGGCCATGACGAGTAGAATCGAGGCGCTCTCGATCGATGCGACCGATCCGAAGGCGCTGGCCGACTTCTGGTGTCGCGTCCTCGGCTGGGAGGTCGCGGAGGATGTCGAGGGAGGAGTGGGCATCGCGCCCCCCGGCGAGACCGAGTCGCGAATCGCCATCTTTCCGCCCGCGGGTACCAAGACCCAGAAGAACCGGTTGCACCTGGACCTGCGTGCTGACGGGGTCTCCGCCGAGGTCGAGCTCGCGCGCCTGCTGGACCTGGGAGCCCGACGGGTGGACGTGGGACAGGGTCCGGACGTCACCTGGACCGTGCTCGCCGACCCGGAGGGCAACGAGTTCTGCCTGCTGGGAACCGGCTGACGGGCGGCTCGGCGCCGAGATCAGCATGGCGGGCCGGTAGACGGCGTGGAACCGCGATCCACGAGGTCACGGGTCGACATGCCGGCGGCCTCGGCCGCGATGGCGTTGCTCAAGGAATCGTCGTCGGTGTCGGAGGAGAAGCGGACCTCGTGTCCCGATGCCGCCAGTGGCGGGCCGTCACGTCCGCCTGCACCAGCTCCATCGCGAAGCGGAGATGCGGGCGGGCGTTCACGTACGGGATGGCGGTCGTGAGATGGCGACGGGACATCGGTCCCTCCCCCGCGCATCGTGCCGCTGGTGCGGTCCACTCTATCGGCCGGACCGACCGGGGACGACCGGATATCGAGAAGGCGGAATCCGTCGTCTCCGCCCGTGGAACACGCCTCGGGCGCCCCGGCGGCGGCGCGCGCACCGGGCCGCCGTCGACGTCGACTCAGACCCCCGACTCCTGTGTCCACAGCTCGGCGCGTCGAGACACGGCGTTCGCGCGGATCCGGCTCACCGCCTCGGCAGCGGGCAGGGCGTCGACCCGCCGCCCGTCCCGCAGGCGCAGCGACACCAGTCCGGCCTCGGCCTCCCTGGCTCCGAGCACGGCTTGGTACGGCACCAGCCGGTCGGCGCGGACACGGGCCCCGAGACTGCCGCGCGAGGGATCGGCGATCCGAGCACGCAGCCCCGCCTCGGTGCAGCGTCGGACCACGGCCTCGGCGTGCGGCAGCTCCGCGTCCGAGATGGGCAGGACGACGACCTGGGTGGGCGCCAGCCAGGTCGGGAACGCGCCGCCGTGCAGCTCGATGAGCTGGGCGACCACCCGCTCGATGCTGCCGAGGACGCTGCGGTGGATCATGACGGGTCGATGGCGCGCGCCGTCGGGGCCGGTATAACGCAGATCGAACCGCCGCGGCTGGTGGAGGTCGACCTGCACGGTGGACAGGGTGGCCTCCCGACCCGCGCCGTCGACGACCTGGACGTCGATCTTCGGGCCGTAGAACGCCGCCTCGCCCTCGGCGGCCTCGTAGTCGAGCCCGGCGGCGTCCAGCACCTCGGTGAGCATGGCTGACGCCCGCTGCCACAGCCGGGGGTCGGCGACGTACTTGGCCCCCGGGCCGGGCAGCGAGAGCCGGTAGCGGGCAGGTCGGATACCGAGGTCCCGCCCGGCCCTGATGATCATCGCCAGGGCCGCCTGTGCCTCCTCGGCGACCTGGTCGGGGGCGCAGAAGACATGCGCGTCGTTCAGCTGGATGGCTCGCACCCGGGTCAGTCCGCCGAGCACTCCGGACAGCTCGGCGCGGTACATGCCGCCCAGCTCGGCGATCCGCACCGGCAGCTCCCGGTGGCTGCGCGCTCGGGAACGGTAGATCAGCGCATGATGCGGACACAGACTCGGGCGCAGCACCAGCTGGTCGTCGCCGAGGTTCATCGGCGGGAACATGTCCTCGCGGTAGTGCGACCAGTGCCCGGAGATCTCGTACAGCTCGCGTTTGCCCAGCACCGGCGAGTAGACGTGCTGATATCCCGCGCGCCGCTCCGCGTCGCGGACGTACTCCTCCAGCTCGTGCCGGACGACCGCCCCGTCGGGCAGCCAGTAGGGCAGTCCCGCACCGATCAGGGGGTCGGTGTCGAACAGGCGCAGTTCCCGTCCGAGCCTGCGGTGATCATGCATCGTGGTCTCCTCAACTCAGGCGAGGCGGATGACCACAGCGCGAAGCCCCGGGGCACCCACCCCGGGGCTTCGCGATCAAGTCGATGAACTCAGCGCGCCGGGACGGTCTCCGGCGTCGTCGTCAGACCAGCGCGCTTCACGACGGCCACGCTAGCAGAGTCGGCGCGGCGGCGACCGGGTGATCGCGGGCGGAGGACCGTCGGCTCGGCGCTCGTCGGGCGTATCCGGGTGCCGCAGGGCCGCTCCCCTCGTCGACGGGTGCGTCGTCGTGCCGATCACGGGCTGCCCGGCGGCGCCGCCGGGCCGGGTGGTCGGGATGTCCCCGCCGTGTCGCCGTGCCGCCGAGCGCGGTGGGCGCCGAGTCGCGAGCGGCCGCGGCGCACGCGCCATCGCTTGCCTTGACGCCAACGTCAAGCCTTACCGTCGCTCTCATGAGAATCGGCGAACTGGCCAGGCGGGCCGGAACGACGACACGTGCGCTGCGCTTCTACGAGTCGCAGGGCCTGCTGGCCGCGCCGCGGGCGGCCAACGGCTACCGGGAGTACGGCGAGGAGGACGCGCGCCTGCTCGACGAGATCCTCACCCTCCAGGCCGTCGGACTCAGCCTGGACGAGACCAGACCGTTCGTCGCGTGCCTGCGTGCCGGTCACGAGGCCGGAGACGCCTGCGCCGATTCGATCGAGGTGTATCAACGCAAGCTCGCCGAGGTGGACGCCTGCCTGGAGCGGCTCGAAGCGGTGCGGTCGGGACTGCTGACCAAGCTGGACGCCGCGCTGGCCCGGCAGCCCGATCCCTGCCGGGTCACCGATCCGTGCCAGGTCGATCCCTCGGCATTCCACCCAGCCGAGACGAAGGAGACGTGATGTCGTCGACAGAACTGAGCGGAACCGTGTCGATGGTGACCGACGCGACGTTCGAGACCGAGGTCCTTCGACAGGACAAGCCCGTCCTGGTGGACTTCTGGGCCACCTGGTGCCCGCCGTGTCGCATGATCGCCCCGATACTGGCCGATATCGCCCGAGAACGTGCCGACTCGCTCGTCATCCGCAAGATCGACCACGACGAGAACCCCGTGATGGGGCGCACCTACCAGGTGATGTCGTTGCCGACGCTGCTGCTCTTCGTCGACGGGGCGCCCGTGCGGGCCTTCGTCGGGGCGCGGCCCAAGGCGAGGCTGCTCGCCGAGCTGGACGCCGCGTTGCGCGGCTGAGCCGCCGACGGCACGCGCTCTCGGCCGCGACGGGGACGGCCCGATCACCGGAGCGGCGTCGGAGACCCGACCGGTGCCTGGTTCGACTCCGTGCTCGGCCGGGCCGTGTTCGGCAGCGGGTCGGCGGCGCGGCGTCGTTTCGACAAGTCCGTGTCGCGCCGGACGTCGTGGTGGCAGGCGATCGGCTCCCGGACCGCGAGGGCACGGAGACCCGCCCGGTGGTGCAGGGCGAGACTCGTCTGGTCCTCCGAGAGGAACGAAGATCCGCGAGGTCCGCAGGCCGCCCTCCTCGGCCGCGGCCGCCTGACGGCTCGGCGGTGCCCGACCACCGCCTGGCCCCCGGTGGTGCGCGGCGACGCACCCGGAGGCCTCGGCGACTCCCGCGTGACGCTGCCGGGAGGAGAACGGGCCGGCCGTCGCCAGGTCCACCATGACGCCGTCGCGCGCGGCGGCCCGGCGACGGGCCGCCCGCCACGGCGGGACTCGTCTCGTCGCCGCGACCGCACACGGAGGGCGGTGCGTGCCGCCGTCGGGGCGCACCGCCCGTCCTGGCCCGGCCGGGGCGTCGCCGCGAACGGGAGCCGGTCCGACTCCGGCGGCTCCCGTCGCCCGCGTCGGTTCAGCTCGCCGCCCGTTCCGGCTGTCCGGTCTCCTCGTAGCCCTCGCTGCCGATCGTCCCGACGTGACGCAGGACGGTGGCGGAGACGATCGCCAAGGCCAGGATCGCCGCGCCCGCGACGAGCGCGGCGGTGTTCATCCCGGCGGTGAACGCGGCGGCGGCCCCCTGCAACGCCTCCTCGGGCAGGGCTCCCGCCACCGAGACGGCCCCCGCCAGACTGTCGCCCGCCGTCGCCGCCACCCCGGCGGGCAGGTCTGAGGGAAGCTGGTCGGCGACCCGGTCGCGGTAGACCACGGCGGTCAGGCTGCCCAGGATCGCGACGCCCGCCGCCACGCCGAGTTCCTGCACCGTCTCCGACATCGCGGCGGCCGACCCGGACTTGGCCGGTGGGGCGGACCCCACCACGAGATCGGTGCCCAGCGCGGCGATGGCGCCCAGCCCGAGGTACACCAGCGCGAATCCCGTCACCACCAGCCCGCGGCTCCCGGCGGCCTCCACCTGCGTCAACAGCAGGTATCCCACGGTGGCGGCAGCCAGCGTCGCGGCGACGATGAGCCCCGGCCGGATTCGGCGCGCGAGCAGCGGTGCGGCGATCGCCGCCACGAACATCGCGAGCGCGGGCGGGCCCATCCACAGTCCGGCCTCGAAGGGGCTGAGGCCGTCGACGAACTGGAGATACTGCGTCACCAGGTACATCACGCCGCCGACGCCCATCAGGCCGACGAGCAGGACGCTCAGCGCGGCGCCGACTCCTCGGCTGGTGAACAGGGTCAGGTCCAACAGCGGGTCCGCCAGAGTGCGCTGCCGTCGGACGAACAGCACGCCGAAGCCGATGCCGATCGCGGGGACGACGACCGTGACGAGATCGAACCCGTCGGCGGCGGCGTGCTTGACGCCGTAGACCACGGGCAGGATCGCGGCCAGCGAGAGCGCGCCGCTGAGCAGGTCGAATCGGCCTGCCCGCGGATCGCGGTACTCCGGCAGCAGCAGTGGGCCCGACACCAGCAGCACGACGATGATCGGCACGGCCACCAGGAAGGCCGATCCCCACCAGAAGTGGTCCAGCAGGATGCCGCCGACCACCGGGCCCGCCGCCATGCCCAGCGCGAACATGGTCGCCCAGACGCCGATCGCCACCGCACGCTGCCGCGCGTCGAGGAACATGGTGCTGATCAGCGACAGCGTGGAGGGCATCAGCGTGGCTCCGGCGACGCCCAACGCCGCCCGTGCCGCGATGAGCATCAACGGGCCGGTGGCATACGCGGCGAGGATCGAGACGAGCCCGAAGGCGACGGCCCCGATCATCAGCAGTCTGCGCCTGCCGATCCGGTCGCCCAGGGTCCCCATGCTGATCAGGAAGCCGGCGATGAGGAAGCCGTAGGAGTCCATGATCCACAGCGTCTCGGTGCCGTCGGGACGCAGATCGGCGGCCAGCGCGGGCAGTGCCAGGTACAGCACCGTGACGTCCAGGCCGAGCAGCATGGTGGGCAGCGCCAGGATCGCGAGCCCCGCCCACTGTCTCGGGCCTGCTCGGTGCGCGATCGGGGTGCTCATGAGGCTCCATTCACCATGGGCGGTCGTCCGCCCTCGGACAGGTCGCCCGCAGCCTGTCGGCAGGCACGCACGAGCCGCTGACGGTTCGCTGTGGCTACGCTGACGGGCATGCGGTTCGGGGTGCTGGGCCCGGTGGCCGTCTGGGATGCCGACGGGCGGGCGGTCAGGGTCGGCGAGGCGAAGGTCCGCGCCCTGCTGGCGAACCTGTTGGTGCATCGGGGCGGTCCGGTGTCGGTCGATCGCCTCATCGAGGACCTCTGGGCGGGTGCGCCGCCCGACCGGCCGCGCAACGCGCTCCAGACGAAGGTCTCCGTGCTCCGGCGGGCCGTGGGCAGAACGGGCGTCGTCCTCGAGTCGGCGGGCTACCGGCTGGCCGCCGCCGACGAGACCGTGGACGCGGCCGACTTCGAACGGCTGCTCGACCGTGCTCGCCGCGCCGAGGACGTCGGGCGGCGGGCGGCGCTGCTCGGCGAGGCGGCGGCGCTGTGGCGGGGGGAGCCCTACGCGGACGTCGCCGACGCCCCGTTCGCTCGGCCGGAGATCACCCGGCTGACCGAGCTGCGGCTGACGATGCTGGAGGACCTGGCCGAGGCACGGCTGGAGCTCGGTGAACACGACGTGCTCGTGGCGGAACTGGCCGAGACGCTCGCGAGGCACCCGTTGCGGGAACGGCTGCGGACGGCGCAGATGCTGGCCCTGTATCGAGCGGGCCGCCAGAACGACGCGATGGCCGGCTACCACGAGCTGCGGCGGCTGCTTGCCGAGGAGCTGGGGACGACACCCGCGCCGAGGACGGTCGCGATCTACGAGGCGATGCTGCGGCAGGAGCCGCGCCTGGCGCCGCCCGTGACGACGCCGAGGGCGTCGGGCCGCGTCACCCTGCCGCCTCCGGCGACGCCGCTCATCGGCCGGGACGCGGCGGTCCGCACGGTGCGAGACCGATTGAGCGCCGCCTCCGGGCCGCGGATCATGACGTTGACCGGACCCGGCGGAGTGGGCAAGACCCGGCTGGCCCTGGCCGCCGCGGCCGGACTCGGGGACTCGTTCCCCGACGGGGTCTGCCGGGTCGAGTTGGCGGGGTTGGGCTGCCGCAGCACGGTGGACGACGTCGCCGACCGGATACTGGCCGCCCTCGGGCTCTGTGACACGGTGGCCGCCGAGGCGTGCCCGGCCGATCTGGTGGACTGGCTCTGCCGGGCGACGGCGACCAGGCGGGTGCTGCTGCTGTTGGACAACTGCGAGCATCTGATCGACCCGGTCACCGAACTCGTCGGCCTGCTGTCCGCCGCCGCACCCGAGGCACGGGTGCTGGTGACCAGTCAGGAGACACTGGACCTTCCCGGTGAGGTGGTCCTGGCGGTGCCGCCGCTGGATCTGCCCTCGGACGAGGAGACGCCCGATCCGGCGACGGCCGTCCGCGCCAGCGCGATCGAGCTGTTCGTGGCCCGTGCCGCCGACGCGGTCCCCGGCTTCGAGCTGAACTCCGAGAATCTGGCGGCCGTGACGACGATCTGCCGGCGGCTCGACGGCATCCCGCTGGCCCTGGAACTGCTCGCACCACGGTTGCGGGTGCTCGCACCGGAACAGCTGGTCGGATGTCTGGATGATCGATTCGGCCTGCCCGAGGGCTCGGGTCGAGGCCGGTCGACACGGCAGGCGACGTTGCGGGGGATGATCGACTGGAGCTGGGAGCTGCTGACCGAGGCGGAGCAGATCGTGCTTCGACGGCTGTCCGTGCTGGCCGACGGCGGCACGCTGGAGATCGCCCAGGTCGTGTGTGCCGCCGAGGACGGGCCGGGCGACCGGGTGCTGGACCTGCTGTCACGTCTGGTGCACCGATCGCTGGTCGTCCGGGAGGGCGATCGGTTCCGGTTGTTGGAGACGGTGGGTGCCTACGCCGCCGACCGTCTCGCCGAGGCGCGGGAGCAGGAGACCGTGGCGGCGCGGTTCGTGCGTGCTCACGTGGAACTGGCCGAGGCGGCCGATCGCGGCCTCCGGGGTCCCGATCAGCGGCGCGGGCTCGATCGGCTCGACGTCGAGACGCTGAACCTCCGCAGGGCGTTGGAGACGGCCTGTCGCAGTGGTGCGGCGGATGAGGCGCTGCGGCTGGTCAACGCGCTGGCCTGGTACTGGGTTCTGCGCGGCAGGCTGTCGGAGGCGCGCCGTTCGTTCCGCGACGCCCTCTCCGTCGGCGGCGGGGACGCGGCTCACGCGGCGACGGCGCGGGCCTGGCTCACCGGTGTCGAGCTGCGGATGTCCAGGCCGGGGTCGGAGACCATCGGGAGAAGGCGCGCCGGGCCGCCTCGGGCCGGGGGGCTCTTCCACGGTGTGGCCGCCGTCGCTGCGGCCGAGTGCCCGCCGTCCGACTGGCCGGGGTCCGCCGAGTCCGGGTCCGCCGAGCTCGGGGACGCCGAGCTCGGGGACGCCGCGGCCGCCGTCGCGGATCCCGCGCTGCGGGCCCGGCTGCGATGGTTCCTCGGAGCGGCGCTGCCTGCCGACGGTCGTGACCAGCGAGGGCGTCGGCTGTTGACACTGAGCCTCGACGGTGCCCGCGCCCAGCGGGACCGCTGGACCGAGGCCGCCGTACTGGTCGAGCGCGCCGCTGATCGACGGACCGAGGACGGTGCGGCGTGCGCGCGGTCCGATGCGGAGCGGGCCGCCGCGCTCTTCGAGGACCTCGGCGACCGCTGGGGCCTGCTGCGGGCGCTCCGGACCCTCGCGTCCGTCGCGGAGGAGGGCGGAGACCGCGCTCGGTCGACTCGGCTGCACCACGCGGCCGTGCGCATGGCCGAGGAGCTGGGACTGTGGACCGAGGTCGTCGACACCTGGTCCCGGCTGGCGGAGGCCTGCCTCGCGGGCGGGGACACGGCTCAGGCGGGCCGGTTCTACCGGCGGGCCCTGCGCGTGGCGGTGGAGCGCTGTCATCCCCGCGGCCGGGCGGAGGCGGAGATCGGCCTGGCTCGACTCGCCCGCCACGAGGGCGACCGGGACGCGGTCCGGGAGCATCTGCGCCGGGCCGTCGCCGACGCGCGGTCCCCGGAACTGCGCGCCGAGATCGCCGCCGTCGCAGGGGATGCCGGGGCGACGGAACCTCTCGGGCTCGGCTGCCATGTGGAGGACGCCCTCGCCGACCTTCCGACTGCCGCCTCGCTCGCCGCCGATCAGACACGGCCCGTCGCGATCGGGGCCGGCTCGGGTAGTCCACTCGGCAGGTGACCCGGTGACTCCGGGCCGTGGGAGGCGTCCGGGCGGCACCGCGTCGGGTTCGTCCTGTCCCGCCCTCGCGAACACCCGCGCCCGCGACTCACCCGCTCGTCCGGTGGTCCGATGCGCCGGGGGAGGCGCCCGGATGTCGAGTGGTCCACCTCACGTCGTCGACGGTTGACCTTCACATAGATGTGACTGTTCGAGCATTTCCGCCGTACGAGAGGAACCAGCCGCTCACCGGAAGGACTCCACGGTGGAGAACACGCTCTTCGACTACAGCCCGATCACCGAGAGACCCCCGATCATCTGGCCCGACGGCGCGAAGGTCGCCTGCTATGTGGGTCTCAACGTCGAACACTATCTGCTCGACCGGCCGTCCACGAGCATCTTCGCGGGCACCGCCGGGCTGACTCCCGATCCCCTCAACTACGGCTGGCGCGACTACGGCCCCAGAGTGGGCGTCTGGCGCACGATCGAGAGCCTGGACCGGCATGGCATCCGCGCCAGCGTGCTGCTCAACTCCGACGTCTGCGCGCGGTATCCGCAGATCATCACCGCTGGACGGGACCGAGGCTGGGCGTGGCTGGCTCATGGCCGGAACAACTCGCTGCTGCAGGCCGACATGAGCCGCGAGGAGGAACGCGCCCAGCTGACGGAGATCGTCGACACCATCACCGAGGCGACCGGCACGAGACCACGCGGCTGGATGGGACCCGCGCTGACGGAGACCTTCGAGACACCGGCCCTTCTCGCCGAGCTCGGCCTGGGATACGTGCTCGACTGGTGCAACGACGATCAGCCCTACCGGCTCAACGTCGGCGACCTGCTCAGCGTGCCGTACTCCGTCGAACTCAACGACGTCATGCTGTTCAGCAGGAACACCAGCGGGGCGGAGTTCGTGCAGATCGTCAAGGACCAGTACGAGCAGCTCCGTGCCGATTCGCGGCACAGCGGCCGGGTCATGGCGTTGGCGCTGCATCCCTTCGTCATCAACCAGCCGTTCCGGCACCGGTACCTGGACGAGGCGTTGGGGTGGCTTGCCGATCAGTCGGACATCTGGCTGACCACGAGCGACGAGATCGCCGAGCATTATCGACGGGGCGAAGGCGGGTCCGCGTGATGACGGGCGGCGACGGCCGGGCGGCGAGTCCGCCCAGGCCAGGGGGCAGACCCGGAAGGACCTGAGGTCGGAGCCTGCCGTGCGGCCGCCGCCGTGAGGCCGGGACTCCGGCCCGCTCGACGTCGAGACGCCGATCCGCGGTGGCGGCCGTCGGACGAGGTCGTCACGGGCGACGGGGCGGGCGAGCCGACGCCGCCGATCGGCCGCGACGACGAGCCGCCCCGTCGAGATCCTCGGCCCTGCGCTCGACTCAGCCGGAATGCCGCCCCGCCAGCACCGCCAGACCCAGCGGCGTGACGCGGTGCAGCACCGCACCGCCTCGGCGGCTGCTGGTGATCATGCCTGCCTTGCGGAGCGCGGTGGCGTGTCGCGACGCCGTTCCCAGCGAGACACTCGCCGCCGCGGCGAGCATGCTGGTGGTGTGCGGTGATCGCAGCAACCGCAGGCAGCGCGCCCTGGTGCGGCCGAACAGCACCTCCAGTCGATCGTCGTCCGGCGGAGTGCTCCCGATCGGACCCGGCCACCCGACCGGGTAGACCAGCGCCGCGGTCCGCTCCGGGCCCGTGGCCAGGGTGGGAACCGCGCCACAGAAGTAGGACGGCACGAGCGTCAACCCGGCCCCGCCGAGCCGGACCGTGCGGTCCCGGCTGCTCCGTAGCTCCAACACGGTGCCGTCCCAGCGGATCACCCCCGGGAGGCCGGCCAGCAGGTCGCCCACGCCTCTGTCGACCATCGTCCGCCCCCGTGCCAGCCGGTCGGCGCTCACCAGGTCGGCGACCGTGGTCCAGTGCGGCCGAACCACCAGCTCGTAGGCGCGTTGGGCGATGGTCGTCCACTGCCGCGGGCGGTCTTCCCCGGAGGCGGCGAGCCTGGCGACCCAGGCGGGCAGCGGGCAGGCCGTCGCCGCGGCAGGCCCCGACGACGCCTCGGCGAGGAAGGCACAGCCCGTCCTCAGCCGGTCGGCGCTCATGGTCTGCACGGCGGTGTCCTGTTCGGGGCACATGAGGTTCCACGCCATAGCCAGCGTCCGCTGTGCGACGGACTGTGCCGCCGACCGGGTACGCACACCGTGGTGCCACTGGGCATATCTCGGATCGACGCCGTGCGTGGGTCGCAGTCGGCGAACGCCGAAGGTCAGCTCCCACATCGGGTCCGCCGCCGCGGCCAGGCGGATGTTGAGCAGATCCGCACGCTCGAACTCCAGGCGCACTGTCATGGTGTCGCACCCCCCACTCGAAACGCCGGACAGTGTAACGAAGGCATCACTCTCAGTGTTCGGATTGGCCGAATGGGATCGATTTCTCGCCGAGGAGCTGCGGGACTCGCCGATCGGCGGGCCGCGCGGCAGCGGCCCGGCGGTCCGTGCCCGCCCAGACCCGTGCCCGGGCGACCTCCGGGTGTCAGGTGTCCTGGATCAGCCGGTGGCGACAGCGGCGGCGACACCCCGTTGGCGGCCGGTGTCGGGCCGCGGAGCGAGTCATGGCCGCCGGACGGGAGCCCGGCGATGGTGCCGACGCCGTGGCATCGCGTCCTTCCGGCCATGACTGGGCCCGAGGTACAAGCGTGGTCGGGACGGCCGGGCTCGGTACGCGGCGGAACGAGCACGTGTGTGATGACTCCGTCGCCGCCGCGCCGCCGGTCACGCGGGCGGGCGGCGCTCTCGGCCCGGCCACTCGGCCCCGGGACGCCGGGCGGCCCGCCTCACGCCGCCGTCCGCCGATACCGCCGGGTCGACAGCGGCACGAAGACCAGCAGGATGATGCCCACCCAGATCAGCGTGTACACCGCCGGATGCTGAAGCGGCCACGCATCGGAGGCCGGGACGGCGGAGTTGGTGTTGCCGAACAGTTCGCGGACGGCCAACGTCAGCGCCGAGACCGGATTCCACTCCGCGACGTGCCGCAGACCGGCGGGGAAGGTCTCCAAGGGCACGAAGGCGTTGGAGACGAAGGTCAGCGGCATGATGACGATGAACGAGGCGTTGTTGATCACCTCCACGCTGGGCACCAACAGGCCGACGTAGGCCATCACCCAGCTGAAGGCATAGGAGAAGAGCAGCAGCAGGAGGAACGCGGCGACGGCCTCCAGGATGGAGCCCCTGATCCGCCAGCCCACCAGCAGGCCGGTGACGGCCATGATCAGCACGGAGAGGACGTTGTAGATCACGTCCGACGCGGTGCGGCCCACCAGCACCGCCGAATGCGACATGGGCAGCGACCGGAAGCGGTCGATGATGCCCTTCTGCATGTCCTCGGCGAGGCCCGCTCCGGTGAAGGTGGAGCCGAACACCACCGTCTGGGCGAAGATGCCGCCGATCAGGAACTCCCGATAGTCGACGCCGCTGCCGGGATCGATGGCCCCGCCGAAGACGAAGGCGAACAGCAGGACGAACATGATCGGCGAGACCAGGACGGTGACCAGGACCTCCGGCACCCGCTTGATCTTGATCGTGTTGCGCTTGGCGATGACCCAGCCGTCGCGCAGCGCGCGCGGAACCATGCTCATCGGGACGCCTCCGTATCGGCCGACGAGTCGTCGGACGGCTGCTCCGCCGGCGCGTATCCGGTGAGCGCGAGGAACACGTCGTCCAGGGTGGGCCGCCGCAGTCCGATGTCCACCACGTCGACCTGTTCTCGGTCCAGGCACCGGAGCGCGGCCATCAACGACTGGGAGCCGCCGTCGACGGGGGCCGTCAGCTCTCGGCCGTCCTCGCTGCGCAGCACCTGCGCGGACGCGACCTCGGTCAGACACGCCATGGCCGTGTCGCCCTGCGTCACATCGGCCAGCGAGAGCTCGATCCGCTCGCCGCCGATCTGTCGTTTCAGCTGCCCCGAGGTTCCCCTGGCGATGGCCCTGCCGTGATCGATCACCACGATGCTGTCGGCGAGCTGATCGGCCTCGTCGAGATACTGGGTGGTCAGCAGCAGCGTCGTGCCACCCGCGACGAGTTCGCGGATGACGTCCCACATCTGGAGGCGACTGCGGGGATCCAACCCGGAGGTCGGTTCGTCCAGCACGAGGACCGGCGGGGACGCCACCAGCGCGCCCGCGAGGTCCAGCCTGCGTCGCATTCCGCCGGAGTAGGTCTTGGACGGACGGCCGCCCGCCTCGGTCAGACCGAAGCGTTCCAGCAGCTCCCGCGCGCGGACGCGGGCGGCCCGCCTCCCCATCCCGTACAACCTGGCCACCATCTCCAGGTTCTCGAAGCCGGTGAGATGCTCGTCGACCGCCGCGTACTGGCCGGACAGGCCGATGCGTCGTCGGACGCCCTGCGGGTCGGCGCGGACGTCGACGCCCGCCACCTGTGCCTGTCCGCCGTCCGGCCGCAGCAGCGTGGTGATGATGCGTACCGCCGTGGTCTTGCCCGCCCCGTTGGGGCCGAGCAGCCCGAGCACCGTCCCGGACGAGACGACGAGATCGAGCCCGTCCAGGGCGCGGACGCTGCCGTACACCTTCACCAGGCCCTCGGCTCGAATCGCCTCGGTCATGCCTGCCTCCGCTTCCCCGCACGTGGCGGGCACGGTGGGACCCGTTGCGCCGGACTCGCGTCCTGGCGCGACTGCGACCAGCCCAACCTGCGGCCTCGCAGGGCGAAGGGCAACTCTGACCGCTGCGGACGGTCTCCGCCGTGCCTGGCGGCGGCTCCCCGCGTGCCCCCGCTCCGCGCCGCCGGGCGGACTCGGGAGGACCTTCCTCGACGGCCGTCTCCTCGAGGACGCGGGCCGCCCCCGCGCCGCGCCGATCGCGGGGGCGCCGCGCTCCGCCGTGCCGGCTCGCCCGGCACCGCCGCCCACGCTTCGCGGCGCCCGAGCGGCCCGCCCAGCGGGGTCGCCGCCGCGGCAGGGCGGGAGCGTCGAGGACGGAACCCGGCCCTGGTCGATTCCCCAGGAGACGGCCTCCTCGCGGCTCTCGGACCCGCCTGGCTGACCCGGCCCGCGTGCCCGACCTGGCCCACGTGGTCCGGCGGCGGCGGTCAGCCCGCGGAGTCGGCCCCGTCGGGGTCGGCGCGTCCGAAGCAGCCGAGAAGCCGACCTGCGGTCGGGCGTGTCGGGGCGTCGCCCCGTGACGCGGGACCCACCGGCCAAGCGGGCCCGCGCCGCCGGGTCAGTACTGGTCCGGCACCCGCGACCAGGCCTGCCGGGCCGCGGCGCGGCCGAAGTCGCGGACGTAGACCGCGGCTCGGAGCCAGGCCAGCGGGAACTCGTCGCCGTCCTCGCGCACCACCCGGCCGAAGGCGTCCCGCTGCCGGTCGCGCGAGGCGTGGGCGAGGGCGGTGAGCAGCGTGGCGGCCGTGCCGAGGCCGGTGCGGCGCAACGCGGCGGCCGCCCGGTCGGCGGAGGCGACGGCGCCGACGGGACGACCGCCCAGCGTCACGCGATGCAGCAGCGTCTCCAGCGCGTGGATCGGCCGCGGCGTCCGATCGTCGCCTGCGTGCCGGGGCGGCAGTCGCACGGCTCGTCCGGTGGTGACATGGGAGGACTGGAGCCGGTCCAGGCCCAGATCGACGTGATGGGCGTAGGCGGCGGGCAGCGTCAGCTCGCCCGGCGCCCCGTGCACGGCGAGCGCGGTCGCCGTACCCGCCCGATCGGGCAGCAGTCGGGCGACGACACGCAGCCGCAGCCCTGCGGAGGCGCTCAGCACCCGGAGGTTCTCCCGCGCCCGGTCTCCCTCGCCGACGAGGTCGACCTGGGCGGCCGGGCCGTCGGGATCGGCCACGGAGACGCGCAGGGCGCCCCCTGCGGCGCCCAGCGTCACGCAGTCCAGGAACAGCAGGTCGGCGCCTGCCGGTCGATGTGTCTCCGGCCGTGTCGTGGCGTGGAAGGCACGGGCCGTCTGCTCGGACACCGGGCGGTCCCACAGCCCGGCCAGCGGCGCCTCGGTCCACGCCGCGCCCGCCGAGGCGACCGCCCGCACGGCCCGGCCCGCCCCCAGCCGATGGTCGGGTGAGGCCGTGCCGCCCGACAACAGCAGTCCGGCCCGGCCCAGCTCGCGCTGTGACAGGCCCGATTCCCCGATCGCCACCGGCCCGCCCGCCGCGGCGACGACTCGTTCGACGCCGCCGGGCAGGATCGCCGGGACCGTCCACAGCACCCCGTCCGCCTCGACCAGGTGGGTGACGACGCCCGCATACCCGGAGGCGGCCACCACCGCCTCGGTGCACAGGCCGAACAGCCGCAGCGTGCCGACCGGGCGATAGTCGCGGCGGGCCGTGCCGCGCAGCTCGGACATCGCCCCGTCGCCGGTCTCGGACCGCAGGTCGTGACACACCAGCAGCAGGTCCAGCAGATCGGCGGTGAGCCGAGTGCGCTCGAAGACGGAGTCGCCTGCCCGGGCCGCTGCCAGCGCCGTGGCGATGCGCAGGCCCGTGGCGGCGATCCGATGCAGGCCCGCGAGTCGGGCGCCGTGCACCGCACGCAGCAGCTCCGCCCGGATCACGGTGCCGCTGCCGGTGGCACCCGCCCGCAGTACCGCGGCACCGGCCGACCAGACGGCCGCCACGGCCGCCCGTTCCTGCTCGCCGAGCCGCGGTGCGGCCGCCGACGTCGGCTGATCCGTCTCCGAGCCCGGAGCGCCTGCCCTCGATGTCGGCGTCGGCGGGCCCTGTGTCGGCGGAATTCTCGGTGCGCCCTTCGCACCGGGCACCGCCGGGCCGCTCGGCGCCGCGGTGCCGACGGATTCCGTCGGGTCCGCGGCACTGCCCGCGTCGACGGCGATCTCGGCGATCTCGGCCGCCGCGACGGCGATCCCGCGATGCAGACACCGGGGAGCGAGCAGACAACCGCACGTCAGATCGTCCGCCGTCGCGAGCACCCCGCCGCACAGCGTCCAGACCAGCGCGGTGTCCTCGTCCAGTTCGGCGCGAGCGGTGTCCCCGTCGCGGGTGACCGTCCAGTCCGCGGCGCGCCGCGTCGAAGCGTCGACGCGCCTGCGCAGCCGAGGGGGCAGGGCGTCGAGCACGTCCGCGGGCACCGAGGGTGCGACGGGCGGCACGTCGGTCATCCGCGCACCTTCTCTCCGACCCAGCGGGCCAGCTCACCGGGGCTCAGCGCGGCGACGTCCATTCCCGCACCGACGAGCGCCCCGGCGATCGACGCCGAGTAACGGGCGACGCCGCTGTCGTCCAGGCTCGCGCAGCCCAGCACCGTGACCCCGGCCGCGACGAGTTCGCTGACCTCGCCGACCAGCGACGCGACGGGGCCGCCCTCCTCGAAGTCACTGATCACGACCACCATCGTCCGTTCCGGCACCGTCACGACGGAACGTGCGTGCCGCAGGGCCCCGGCGATGTGCGTTCCGCCGCCGACCCGCACCTCCAACAACAGCGAGAGCGGATCGGCCACCCGGTCGGTGAGATCGACGACCTCCGTGGAGAACGCCAGGAAGTGCGTCGACAGCGACGGCACACCCGCGAACACCGAGGCGATGAGCGCCGACCACACCGTGGAGGACTCCATGGAGCCCGACACGTCGACGACGAGCACCAGCCGCCAGTCGGACCGCGCGCGACCACGGGTGCGGAACACCGGCCGCTCCGGCAGCACCAGCACCCGACCCGTGTCGTCCCGTCGCGCGGTGGCGAGGTTGGCGCGCAGGGTGCGCGGCAGGTCCAGCCTGCCGCCCGGCCGCCGCGTGGGCGTCGGAAGCGTGATGCCGGTCAGCGCGGGCCGGACGCGGTCCGCCAGCTGTGCCGTCAACTCGCGCACCAGCCGAGCGACCAGGGGACGCAGCCGGGCGAGCGTGTCCTCGGACAGCCCGCCCGCCAGGGAGAGCACCGAGCGCAGCAGCTCCACCGAGGGCCGCACCGAATCGGGGTCGATCTCCAACGCGGCCTCCAGCCTGCCGCCCGCCACCGCGGCCGCCAGGACCTCCTCGCGGACCCGGTCGCCGAACAGCTCGGCGAGTTCGGCGGACCACTCCCGCACGTCCGGGAACGGCGTCGAGCGGTCGGCGCCGAGATCGCCCCGCAAGGCGCCCTCGCCCCGGTCGAGTCCGTACAGCTCGTCCAGGGCGGCGGCGTAGCGGGTCGCACCCGCGGGTCGCTCGCCCCGTGCGCCGAGCACGAGCCGCCATCGCATCGCGGCGGACAGATCGCGCTGTCCCTCGACGGCCGCGGCACGCGGGTCGTCCCGACGTTCGCGGCCCGCCGCGGCGGCCGGGGCGAGGTGCTGCTCGGCCGCGTGGTCCGGCTCGGCGCGGGAGCAGACCCCGGCCGCGACGATCTCGGCAGCGACGCCGTCGGGGCCTCCGCTCCCGGTGCCGGCCCCGGTGTCCGCATCGAGGCCGGTGCCCGTCGCGTCGACGTTCGCCACGCGCGGGGCATGCTCCCCGCCCGCGACACCCGCCCCGTGACCGAGACCGTGGGCGGCCAGGCCCTCGGCGCCCGCGCGGTCGGCGGCCAGCCACGCCGCCAGCAGCTCCGGATCAGGCGCACCCGCCGCGTCGAGCCGATCGCCGGTCCGTTCCTCGACGATCGCCAGGACGCGCGAGCGCGCCGCGGGTCCGATCGAGGTGAACGCGCCCCGCAGCGCGGGAAGTCGATCCAGGAACCGTCGATCCGAGAGGGCCTCCACCCTGTCGAGCAGCGGAGTCAGCGCCTCCGGCGTCTCCACCAGCGAGCCTGCGGCCGCGAGCACGCCGACGAGCCCACGCCGAAGCACCTCCCGGCGGTCACCGCTGGTGGCGTCGTCGATCCACCACGCGATCCGCTCGCCGAGGCTCACCGCCGTGTCGAGTCCGAGCACGACGCGGACCGCCGCCGCGGCCCCCGCGATCATCGGTGCCCCGTCGTCGACCAGCTTCCGCAGGATCGCGGCGGTCCGGAGCCCGACGCCGCGCGACTCCTGTCGCAGGCCCAGCTCCACCAGCGCGCGGGCGTCGGCCGGATCGTCGGAACCGGCCAGCCCGTCGAGCAGGCCGACGGCGGCGTCCTCCAGCTCCCGCGCGAGCAGCGGATGACCGAGAAGGACGTCGCCGGGCACACCGGGGAGATGACCGGCACGCAGCCGGTCGAACAGCTCCAACGCCGTCAGCACCTCGCGCAGCGTCGCGGCGGCGGGCAGCACGGTCGCGGCCGCTGCCAACAGCTCGTCGACGACGTCGGGCAACGCGCAGTCCGCGGCGTCGGCGAGGTCGGCGAGCAGGTCCCCCGGGGTGGGACCGCCCTGCCGTTCGTGGGTCGCGCGCCGTGCCCGCAGCCTGCCGCGTGCGGCCAGCGGCAGCGTCGCGCCCCACAACCCGGCCACCGGCAGCGTCGCCGCCGTGGACGGAGTCCACGCCGCCCGCCAACGGGTGCTCAGCGCCGCACCACCGCCGAGTCCGTCGGTCTCGGTCTCCTCGGCGTAGGGCACGCCGAGGACACGGAGCCGCCGCAGCGCGATCTCCCGTTCGCCGTCGAGCGGCGATCGCAGCGGGTCCAGCCGCAGCGTCACCGGGTCCCGTGAGTCCGGGCCGGGCAGGCGAAGCTCGGTCAGCAGGGCCTCCACGGCGGGAGCCAGCCCCGAGCGGGGCGTTCCGGGAGCGAGCAGCCCGGTGCGCTGCCCGATCAGGACGTCTTCGGCGGCGCGGGCCACGACGCGGCCCCGCCCCAGCGGCTCGGCGTGGGTGAGCACGGACTGCACCGCCTCCACGACCTCGCTCCGGCCCGGTGCGGGCAGCCCACGCAGCCGGGCGAGATCGATCGCCAGACGCAGGGCCTCGCGCGCCTCGCCGGGGCCCGCCGGATGACCGAGTTCCCTGATCCGACCGCAGATCCTCGTGATCATCGAGGCCGCGGCGGCCTCCACGGCGACCGGATCGCCCGCCGCCGCCAGCACGGCCTGCTGCCACTCCGGATCGCGGATGCCCGCCGGATAGCCGGAGCGCTCGTCCAACAGCGTGAAGCCGTAGGGCACCAGCGAGGTGACGACCGGGGGGCCCGAGCGGACCGGGTCGGCCGGTTCGGGTGCGTCGCGCCGGACGTCGCGCAGCAGCGCGGCGGCGTGGAACGAGCCGACGACGACGACACAGCGACGTCCGTCCGCCGCCGCGATCGTCCGCCGCATCCACGCCTCCCGAGACAGATCGCCGGGGTCGATTCCGACGTCGAGATCCGCCGCCGCGTCCGTGGGGACCGACGGCGCCCGACGACTTGCCGGGCCCTCGGCGTGGTGCGGACCGCTCCCGGACTCCGACTCGGACTCGGCTGCGGATTCGGACTCCACCGGTTCCACCTGCCGTCCGGTCGCGTCCCGACGCAGTGCCCAGCCGACGAGCAGCGCCGCGCGCCGGACGGCCTCCGCGCTCTGCCCCGGAGCGGCCGCCTCCACCAGACGGTCCCACAGGTCGTCGCCGTCCCGGCCGGTGGCCGCTCGCCGCAGCGCGTCGGCCAACGGCGTCCCCGCGCGGTTTCCCGGCTCGCGATCCCGGTCGGGCCGCCGGGCCAACGGCAGATCACACGGCCGCACCTCCACGCCGTGGCGGAACGCCCACCGGATCGCGGCCAGCTCGGGAGAGAAGTCCGCGAAGGGGTAGAACGCGACCTCACCGCCGTCGCGAGCCGCGCCGGACAGGGCTACCGGCGCCGTGAGGTCGGGGTCGGCCAGATGCGGGAGCCACTCCCCGAACTCCTCGGGCAGCTCGACCAGCACCACCTCGGGGTCGGCGGCGGCCAGCAGCGCGGGCATCGCGGCGGCGAGGGCGGGGGAGTGATGCCGCACTCCGATCAGATGAGGCTCGCGGTGGTCGGCCAACCGGCGGGCCACCGCGATGTCGACGTCATCCATCGAGACCGTCGCGCAGCTCCCAGAGCCGCCGCCAGGTGTGTGCCCCGGACTCCGCGCGCCTGCGGACCGGGCCGTCCCAGTAGCCGAGCAGCCGGGCCGCATCCGCCGGGTCGTCCTTGCGGACCACGCCGAGCAGATGGCCGGGCACCAGCGACAACGGATCGCGGTCGCCGGGGAAGTAGGCCTGAGCCAGGCCCAGCGCGGCCGCGACCGACACGGCCTCCGCCGTGCTCATCACCGTGGACGGCCGTTCCACCGCCCAGCCCTCCTCTGACACGCCCGCCCGCAGATCTCGGAACGCCGTGACCAGCACCCGCAGCACCTCGTCGTCGATCTCGAACGGCGCGTGCACCCGGTCCAGGACGGTCCGGGCCTGCCGCCGCACCAACGCGGTCTCGGTCTCCAGATCGCCGATCGGGCCGACGGTCTCGAAGTTGAAGCGCCGCTTCAGCGCGGCCGACATCTCCGACACGCCCCGATCCCGCAGGTTCGCGGTGGCGATCATGGTGAATCCCGGTGCGGCGTGGACGGTCGCGCCCTCGGTGCCCGACAGCTCCGGCACCGCGATCCGCCGATCCGAGAGGATCGACACGAGCGCGTCCTGCACCTCCGGCAGGCAGCGGGTGACCTCCTCGACGCGCACCACGCCGCCGGTGCGCATCGCGGTCAGCACGGGAGAGGGGACCAGCGCCTTCGGCGTGGGGCCCTCGGCCAGCAGCAGCGCGTAGTTCCAGCCGTATCGGAGCTGGTCCTCGGTGGTGCCCGCCGTGCCCTGGACCACCAGTTCGCTGCCGCCGGACACCGCGGCGGCCAGCAGCTCCGACAGCATGGACTTGGCGGTCCCCGGCTCGCCGACGAGCAGCAGGCCGCGTTCCCCGGCGAGCGTCACCACGGCGCGTTCCACCAGGGCGCGCTCGCCGACGAACTTGGCCCGGATCACCATCCGGCGGGGCACGCCGTCGACCGACGCGCCCTTCGGGAGGGCGACGGTCTCGTCGCCGCTGCCCATCACGAACAGCACGACGGCGCGGGGCGTGAGCCGCCATCCCGGCGGCCGGGGGCCGTCGTCCCAGCCCGCGAGGAAGGCCAGCTCCTCACGGTAGGCGTCCTCGGCGGGCTCGACCTGTCTGTGCGTGGTGGCGGTCACCGACGTCCTCCGGTCTTCAGTTCCTCATAGGCGGGCGCGTCGCCGTCGCACACCCGACGCCAGGCGCGGGCGAACAGCTCGGCGGCGGACTCGCGGGGCGCGATCACCAGCTCGGGCGTGGTGGTGAAGCCGAACATCGGCGCCTTCCACGCCTCCAACGGCAGGTGCGGGGCCTTCAGCGCCAGCCAGCCGCCGGGCAGGAACAGCGACCGGCCCGCCCTGGCCCGTTTCGCGCTCACGACCAGGTCGGTCTCGGTCAGCGCCGCGCGTGCCCTGCGCAGTCGGGCGGGTTTCCAGCCGGTCCATCGCGCGACATGGGCGTCGGTGGGGTCCGGCAGCGCGAGCAGCTGCAGATACAGCGTGGCGGCGTCCTGGTCGACGCCGAACCGGTCGGCGACCTCGGCCACCAGGGTGGGCACGGACACCGTCGGGTCCTGGAACCAGGCCGCCGGATCGGTGTCCTCGGCAGCGATCGCCGCGCACGCCGAGGTGAGCCCCTCCTCGGCGAGCAGCTTCAGAGCGGCGAGCAACGTCTGGTCATAGCCGCGTTCGAGGACCGCGGCCAGCAGCGCCTGATCCTGCGGGCCGACGAGACCGGGCCGCACGATCAGACGCGCCCACTTGTCGTGATCGCTCACCAACGTCAGCCACCCTCGATGCTCCGCCGCCGTCCCCGCCGGCGGCGGGTCGACGCCGAGCAGGGCACCCAGCTCGGCGGCCGGCACCGAACCGCTGAGCTGCACGGCGAAGCCGGGGTGGCGCACGCGGTCGCGAGCGGCGGCCAGGGACTCCGGAAGACGCGCCCGCAGCGGTGACACGGCAGGCAGCCGGTGGGCCAGCCACAGCAGCACCTGCGGTATCGCCAGGAGAGCGCTCCGGTCGAAGCCACCGCTGTCGCGTGCCGTCAATCGCGTGCCGTCGAGCCGCATGTCGGAGTCGACGGTGAGCCAGCTGGTGTTCGGCGTGGCGACGCCCGTGACGAAGACGCTCGCGCGGCGGACGGGCAGCCGTGTCGAGGCGTCGAGCAGGACGTCGTCGGGAACGGGGACACGGCGCCCGTGCTCGGCGATCCAGACCTCGGCGACGGCGGCCACGTCGGGCCCGCGCGTCCACAGGTCGGCGGGGTCGGCGGGTAGCGCCGCGTCGAGCAGTCGGCGGCGACAGCGGTCGAGCAGCGGCCGGAATCGCTCTCGCGCCTGCTTGGCACCCGGGCTGGACAGGCCGAGGAGCCTCCGGTCGGTCGCGCCGAGGTAGGTCGCCGCCCAGCCGTCGATGCCGGGCATGCCGGCGAGCAGCACGGTCGCCTCCGCGCTGCCGAGTCCGGTGCGCTCGACGAGATCCGCCACGGCGTCCGGGAACCACGGAGCCGGGCCCCGGTCCGCGAGCACGGTGAGGAACCGGGCGATGCGCTCCGGCCCGAAGGTCGTGCGGATCTCCGTCGACGAGCTGACCGTCCAGCCCGCCGGGACGGCGAACCTGCCGGGCGTGCGAGCGAACTGGACTCCGGTGTAGTGATCGCCGCCGTCGTACCAGTGACGCCTCTCGAACAGGACGAGGAATCCGTCGCCGACCGGGTGCACGCGATGTCTCGGATCGGGGGCCTTGTCGGGTGCCGCCAGCCGGACCACCCGCCAGTGGCCGGTCTCGTCGGCGAGACCGGCGTCGGCGATCGACCGCAGCAGGAGGACCAGTGCGGTGCGCTGCTCGTCCGGTGTCAGTGGGGATGCGGCGCGGTGCGCCAGTGCGGCGAGCGACGGCAGCCACTCGAACCAGTCATCGCAGTGCGGCTCGGGCAGCGCCGTACCCGCCGGGGCCGTCTCGGTCGCGACGGCACCCAGCGCGGCGACCAGCGCGGGCAGCGTGGCCCGCCGGGCGCCTGCGGCGGTGGCGTGGCGGTGGCGGTCGTCGAACCAGCCGAGCGCCGAGGCGAGGTCCTGCTGACTGACCACGGGACCGGTGTCGGCCGCGGCCTCGAGGTCGACGGCGCGCGCGCTCTCGGCGATCCCGACGTGGGCCAAGGCCTCGCTCAGCAGTTCGGCGGCGTGGTAGACCAGGCCGAGCACCCCCGCGAGCAGGCCGGGACGGGTCAGGTCGGGCAGCGCGGCGCGGACGGCCCGCACGAGCCCGTCCTGCTCCGGGATCGTCCCCCGCGCCACGGCCCGCAGCCGCTCCTGGCGCGTCCGCACGGTGGCGGGGTCCTCCGCCGAGGCGACCGCGAGCAGCTCCGTCACCGCCTGCCTGCTGACGCCGCGGAGCGCGGCCGACCCGGCCACGTCGCGGGGCCGCAGCACGTGCCACCAGGCGGTCGGCGCCACCAGCGGCGTTCCCGCCGCGTACACGGGATGCCGGGCCCGGGTGGACAGCGTGCCGAGTTCGACGCCGCCCTCGTCGAGCAGTGTCAGGCCGCCGTTGCCGTACTCGCTGATCACGAGCCGCGTGCCACCGGGCAGCCGCAGCAGGCCGGTCGGGACGCGACCCCCCGACGGCATCCGCACCGACCGCCCGTCGACGCCCTCACCGAGCAGCGCGCCGTCGGCCTCGCGTCGCACCCGCCAGCCGTGCAGGCCGTCCGCCGTGCCGAGCGGGCTCGCCGAGGTCGCCGGGACGGCGGGCCGCAGGACACACTCGTGGAGCACGAGGGAGGTGCCGTCGGCGGCGAAGTCGTCGAGGAATCCAGGCAGGCTCGCGCGGCCCTGCTCCCCGGTCGCCGGATCGACCTCGATCCACCGCGGTCCGCCGCGGCGGTACGCCGTCGACCACACCGTCGTGCCGTCCCCGAAGACCCTGTCGGCCGACGGCACCGCCGAGTCGCCGGGACGCAGCGCCCGCCCGCCGCGGAACCGAGACCCGTCGGGCAGCGCGATGGACGCCGAGATCTCCTGGTGCCGGTAGCGCCACAGGCTCGTGTCGGTCGCGAAGATCCGTTCCGGGGCGTCACTCCAGTACGCCAGTCCGCCCTCGGGGCCGTCCCAACAGATCAGGAGCACTCCGTCGGACCAGAACGCGGTCGGCTCGATGCGTCGCTGAGGACGGGACTCCGCCGGAATCCGGGCGACGTGCTCGGCCAGGACGCCGTCGGGGCCGACCACCACGAAGTTCTCGCCCCGGCGCAGAACGAGCGCGGGCCAGCCCTCCCCGCACACCACGACGTGCTCGTCCTGGGCGCCGCCCGCCGAGTACAGCCGAATGACGGCCTCGTCCAGGGCGGGCCAGCCCAACTCGTCCAGCAGTCCCGCGCGCAGCGTCGTCCGCAGGGCGCCCGCCACGTCGAGGGCGGCGAGGGTCTCGGCGGCCTCGGGGACGTCGACGAAGGCCTGGGGGAGTCGGACGACCCGCAGCTGCGCGAGACCGTCCGCGAGGCCGGGCAGTCCGTCGGTGGTGACCGCCGCCGTTCGGGCGGCGATCCAGCGGCGCAGCGCGATGCGCAGGCCGGGCACGGTCATCGCGCGCAGCAGCACCTCGGGGTCGGCGGCCTGGCCGCGGCGGTGCCCGCGAAGATGCTGGACGAATCCTTCGCCGAGGGCCGGGGCGAACCGGTCGGACGCGGCGAGCGCGGTGAGATCCCGCCTGCCGGGTGCGTCGTCGGACAGCCAGCCCGAGACGTCGAAGGCGAAGCCCGAGGGCGAGCCCGCCGCCTCGGCGATCGGAACGTCCCGCGACACCAGCAGGTCCACCAGGTCCACCTCGCGGTCGTGGCGACCGCGCACCGCCTTCACCGGTTCGCCGTCGGCTCGCAGCCGGGGCGCCATCGCCGCCACCAGGTCCAGCAGAACCTGGGAACGGCTGACCGCCCGCCACCCGCCGAGTCGGACGGCGAGCACCGCCGACAGCCAGGACGCAGGGGCACGAGTCCCCTCGGGCACCGTCTCGATCGGGTCGACGAGAAGCCTGGTGGTTCCGCAGTCGTGGAGGATGCCCAGCCAGACGTCGAGCGCGCCGGTCGCGTCGGGCACGAAGGACAGCAGCCTGCCGCGCACGGCGTCGTCGCGTCGTGCCAGCGCGGCCAGCGCGGCGCGATAGGACTTCCAGAAGGCGATGCCCGCGCGGCCGACGGCCGCGGTGTCCAGGAGCTCACGAAGCAGCTGTTCGTCTTCGACGGCCGGGTCGCGTCGCGCGGCCTTGGCCAGCCGCCGCAGGTCCTCGGGCATCCCGGTGTACGGCGGCAGGCCGCCGCGGGTGCGTTCGACGCAGAGCGTCCGGAACAAGGTGTAGGCGCTGTCCGGGTCCGTCCGACGGGCCAGCGCCTTGGCCTGCGCGGACAGCGCCTTGGCCGTCAACGCGCCCGCGAAGGCGAACTCCAGGAACACCTCGCGGGTGCGCTCCGGATCGATCTCCAGGTCGTGGACCTCCTCGGCCTCCCTGGCCTTGCCGAACATGGTCGCGGCGTAGGAGGTGTTGCCGTGCTGGAGGAAGATCCGGGCCGCCTCCTCGTAGAAGGTCGGTAAGAAGTGCGGGGCCGAGCGGCCCAGCATCGTGCCCAGCGCGGTGAAGCCGTCCTTGGCGGCGCCCGCGCGGGACTTCGCGGTACGGGCCAGTCTCTCGACGTCCTTGACCAGGTTGAGCGCGTGATGGCCGTTGGCGGGGTCGTTCACCAGCGCCCAGGCGGGGAAGCCGAGGGCGCTGCGGCGGGCGGTGCCGACCTTCGCCGTGCGCTCCGGCGCATCGAAGCCGAGGTATTCGCAGGTGAGGTCCTCGGCGCGACCGAGAACGTCGGGCACCAGGCGCACGACGGCACGGTCGTCGAGGGCGGGGTGCGTGTAGCGGCGGGCGGTGAGGACGTCCCGATCCGCGCCGGTGGCGTCGGTGTCGGGCAGGATCGCGCCCGCGGTCAGCAGCAGGGTGGCGTGGTCGGGTGCGGAATCGGATGCGCTCATGCCGACACCTGTGCTTCCTCGATGACGCGGGCGGAGTAGACGGCGGAGGCCATGCGCAGGCCCTCCGACCAGGCGACGGGTCCGACCTCGGTGAGTGGCAGCTCCGCCCCGTCGGCGGTCCAGCGCAGGTCTCCCGTCCAGGCCTCGCCCTCGGGATACTCGGCGCCGATCCAGTAGCGGGCCTCCACGGTGCGGCCGCCCTCGAAGGCGCTGTACACCGCGTCGCCGCCCCGTACCGGGTACCCGAGGGTGCGGCAGCGGCTCAGCACATGGTTGACCTGGTCGAATCTTCCGTCCGAGTAGTCGTCGATCGACGTCCGACCCGCCGGGAGGTCGGCGGGCCGCCGGAAGGTCTGCCGGAACAGCTGCCGCACCCGCTGCTCGACGCCGAGTTCCGCGCCGAACTCGCGCAGTTCCGCGAGATCGTCGAGCAGGACGGGATGCGGGATCGACACCGTCTCGGGGCGGACACGCACGGTGTCACCGTCGAGCGTCACCAGGCCCAGTCCTCGGTCCGGATGGGCGTCCCGGAGGAATCCCGTCTCGACGTCGCCGCCGTCGTGGCCGGTCACGACGAGGTCGCGCAGCGCGTCCGACCACGCCGTGTCCGCCCACGCCTCGGTGAGCACGGCCGTGGGCACCGGCAGCGATCGGACCATCCAGCCGTCAACTGTGGACAGACACTCCGCCGCGTGGCGTGCCAGCCACTCGGCCAGCTGACGCAGCTGCACCACCTGGGGGTCGTCCTTGATCGCGGCGGGGATCGAGGCGAGCTGCTTTCCCCTGCCGTTACGGCAGTGGACGCGCCCGTTCTCTCCCAGCCGCACCTGGTACCCGGACGCGGCGTCGAGCCAGCCCACGGTTCCTCCTGCGATGAGTTCTCGATGTGATGGGGGCGGACGCTAGCGACGCGGTCGGACACGATGATCCTGTTCGGTGCGGTCGGGACCGCATCGTGATCCGTGAACCCGCAGGCAGCGGGGTACGCCCCGGAACGTCCGCGGCGGCGACCCGTCGGTGCGGGCGGTGGCGGCCTCCCGGGATCGCCTGTGGATTCGCGGGCGGTGCCGGACGGCCCGCCCGCACTCGATCGACGTCGACTCGTCATCGGATGCCGCCGAGGGATCGACCGTCCCCTCGCATGCCGCCGAGCGAGTGATCCTCGGCCACGAGCCCGTCACGTGATCAGCGGCGTCGTGTCCGGCGCATTAGATTGGATCGGCAGTCGACGGCGCACCACTTCAGGAGGACGACGTGATCGGTTTCATCGTCGCAGGCTTGATCATCGGCGCGCTCGCCCGCCTGATCAAACCCGGTAAGCAGCGGCTCGGTCTGCCGGCCACCCTGCTGCTCGGGCTGGCGGGCTCGGTCATCGGCGGCACCATCGCCAACCTGCTCGGCACCGGAGACGTCTTCGAGCTCAACGTCCTCGGCTTCATCATCGCCGTCATCGCCTCCGTGCTGCTGATCGGCGTGGCCGAGGGCATCGCACAGAGCCGGGGCAGGAGCATCCGCTAGCCGGAGCCGTCGGCGCCGTCGGGGCGTGCCCGCCCGTCGAGGGCATCCGACGGCCTCGGCGCCGCCGTCCCGGTCGGCCTCGGCGCGGCGGCGGGCGACACGGCCCGCGTCGTCGGGCCGAGGGACGCCGTCGACATGCGGTCAGCCGAGGTGCTCGAACGCCGAGACGAGACCGTCCCTCGCCTCGCTCCGCCATCGGGCGGTACGCCAGTCGCACACCGACGCGGAAGGCAGGCACCGCCCCGTTGTCGGGGCGGCCGGCTAGCCTCGGCCGTATTCGTCGCGGCTTCTCGGTCGCGGACGAGTCGAGTCGTCGAAACAAAATGGAATGCCGGGTGCTGATCATCTCCGGGCGGTTATACGTCGAGCCGCGACACCGAGACCCCTATCTGAACCGTGTCACGGACTTCCTCGTCCGAACTCGCGCCAAACCCGGCTGCGTCGACTTCGTCATGGCCGCCGATCCGGTCGAGCCGGGGCGCATCAACCTTCTCGAGGTGTGGGAGTCCCAGGAACACCTCACCGCGCACCAGGCGACCGCGAATCCGCCGGAACCGATGCCGACGGTGCTGCGGGACGAGGTGCGGCTGTATCAGATCAGCGCGGTCGGCCCGGTCTTCGGCTGAGCGCGGACGGCCCCCCCGGGCATCGGCTTTGAAGGCACGCCACGGCGTCGTGCGGTACCGCCGGACCGAACTCCAGACGGTCTCTCAGCGACCGTCGCCACGGCGCGGCGCCTCGGCCCGCACGGCTCGGGCCGTCCGAAGTGGAGGCGGCCTGCGGTGCGGTCGGGTCGGCTGATCACGGCCCGCGCGGTGGGACGACTCGCACATCGGCTCCCCCGGTTCGCCCGGTCGCGGCGGGACCGGCCTGACCGGCGGCCCGTTCAGTGCGGCGGCGTTCCCGATCCGCACACCAAGGGCATCAGCATCGTCACCGACGTCGAGCCGCGCGCGGCGGTGTTCGACCTGGCCTAGGCGGGTGGCCGTGACTGCTCGCCGCAGCCGGGCGCCCGGCGTCGCGGGCGCCGTCGAGGCCGATCGACATGCCACACGGACCCGACGCCCTTGCATGTCCGCGCCGACTCCTGCGATCACCTCCGCCCTGTCTGAAGGAAAGGGCGTGTCCGCCCTGACGCGGTGAGCGCGCGTCACGAGAGAGCATCCCGCCGTGCCCCTGTCCATGATCATCCGTCTCGCGAGTTCGATCAGTGGCGGCAGGCCGTCGAGACCCGAACACGATGGCGCGACCATGCGCTGTGCACCGACCCCGCCGATCGGCGGGACGCCGAAGACGCCCTCGCCACGTCGTACGCCCTGCTCGGCAGGCCCCGGCCCGCGTTCGTATAGGCGGACTCGCCGCCGCGGCGGTGCCCCTGGTCGAGGGCCGCACCCCGTGGCATCCCATGGTGACCAGCCTCTCGGGAGTCGACTCGCCAGCCTCGTCTCCGCCTTGCGTCGCCGCCTCGACCGCCGGATCGGCGTCCGCGATCCGGCCGGCCGGCCGCGTCCGCCCACGCCGCCCGACCCGTCGGCGGCCCTGCGTTCCGGTGCGGGGCCGGCCCCTCTCCTGGATCACGGCGTCCCGGGGCGCTGCGTCGAGGCCTGCGCCGCTCGGCCGCCGACGTCGTCCGAGGCGCGATCCCGAAGCGCTCCGGGCCGGCCTGGTACGGCAGGCACGAAGCCGACTGGATCGCTCGACACGAGGTGCACCAGCGGATCCATGGCTATGCCTTCACCGGCGCGGACGGGGCACACTGGGAGGCGTGGGCCACGCTGGTCCGCTCCCGCGGCCGGTGGTGGCCGCGCGAGGACGTGTGCGTCCTGGCCGAGCGGCCCTCCGAGGTGCACACCGAACCCCGCGCCCGACGACGCCTGCGGCGAGGTCCGGCTGCACGCGGCCGACGGGCCGGCCGTCGTCTGCCCGGACGGCTGGGCCGTCCACTCCTGGCACGGCACCCGAGCCCCGGCCTGGGTGATCGAGGCGCCGACGGCGGCGGCGATCGCCGCCGAGTCCACTGTGGAGGTACGGCGCCGCGCGATCGAGCGTGTCGGCCGGCCGTCGTTCCTCGAGCAGGCGGGCCTGACACTGGTCGGACGCTCGATCGACCCGGGCGACGTCGGGCATGAACCGCGCCTCTACGGCCTGCCGTATCGGCATCACGGCGCCAGGACCCGGCCGTCCGCCTCGCGCCGGACGAGGATCACGCCGCCGTCCGGACGCTCGGCGGACCGGCGGCGGGCCGCCGATCGGCGGCGAGGCTCACCGGCCGATGTCGGCCTGCGGGCCCGCCTCGGCCCCAGCAGACCGGGGACGTCGGCGGCCGGAGACAGGGTGTAGGCGTGGAACGACCTCGAATCGACGGCGTCGCCCCTGGACTCGCGGCGTCCGAAGGAGTTCACGACGATGTCGCCGGACTCCCACAGCGTGGTTTCGAGGCCGGGAAGTCGGATCGCGGGCGTTCTCGATGTCGCTGTTCTCCAGGACCATCCGGGTCGCCCCACACGAATGGTCTCCGCCGGACATGTCCCGGAGACAGGCGGGTACAGGTGTGCACAGGCGATGTCGACGGCACGGGGTCGCGTCGACCGGTGTCGCGGATCCAGCGGTGGTGTATGGCTCGACGCGGTCGGACCGGCGGCCCGTCGCGCGGCGGCGCGTCCCGCCGAGCGTCCGACGCCGGGACGACGGACCGGAGGACGCCGGGACGACGGACCGGAGGACGCGCCGCGCGGCCGGGCCCGCGCCTGCTCGACCGTCGCCGAGGACGACGGTCGCATGACCGCGCGGGAGAGTGTTGTTAGGCTTACCAAACTCATCGGCCGTCGCAGGCGGCGAAGGCGTCGATCAAGGAGCGGCCGCGGCGTCGAGGCGATCCCGACGCACCCGCGCGAGGCGCCCGACCACGCTGTACCGACGAGCACGAGGAGCCGCCGTTGCCGCCCGAGCCTCCCCCGAGCCGGGCCGAGGACCCGCCGTTCGTCGGGCCGTCGTCGTCCGGGACCGACGCGCGTTCGACGGGTGCTGCCGAAGAGGCCCGCTCGCCCGAGACGGTGTTCTCGGCACCGCGCCGGCTGCTCGTTCCGCTCGCCGTCGTCGCGGCGTCGGCGGTCGCCGTCCTGCTCAGCCTGCTGGTCGGCTCCGAGTCGGTGCCCGCCGCCGAGGTGCTGCGGGTGCTCTGGCAGGACGACCAGTCGCAGGCCGCGGTCATCGTCCACGAGCTTCGGGTGCCCCGAACCCTGCTCGGTCTGGGGGTCGGGCTGGCGCTGGGGCTGGCAGGTGCGCTCATGCAGTCGCTGACCCGGAATCCGTTGGCGGATCCGGGCATCCTCGGTGTCAACGCGGGCGCCGCCGCCGGGATGATGTTCGCCGTCGCGGTGCTCGGCCTGCGCAGCTTCCTCTCCTACGTCTGGCTCGCCTTCCTCGGCGCGGGGCTGGCCGCGGTCCTGGTGTATCTGGCGGCGGCGCGCGGCGGCGGCGCGACCCCCGTCCGACTCGCGCTGGTGGGCACCGCGCTGGGCACGGCACTCGGCTCGGCCACCCAACTGGTGGTGTTCCTCGACCCGGCGGCCTTCGACGAGTACCGGTTCTGGGTGGTCGGCGACATCGCGGGTCGCGACCCCGACGTCCTCCGGCTGCTCCTGCCGTTCCTGGTCGTCGGCGTCGCGCTGACCTTCGCGCTCGCGCCGACGCTCAACGTGCTGGCGCTCGGCGAGGACGCCGGTCGGGCTCTGGGCGCCCGGGTCGGCCGGACCCGGCTGCTGGCCGCGCTGGCGGTACTGCTGCTGGCCGGGGCCGCCACGGCCGCCGCGGGCCCGGTCGGCTTCGTCGGCCTGGCCGTGCCGCACCTGGCCCGGCGCTTCGCCGGGACGGATCAACGGCGGCTCTTCGCCTACGCGGCGGTCATCGGCCCGGTGCTCGTACTGATCGCCGACGTCGTCGGCCGGGTGATCATCGCGCCGGCGGAGCTCCAGGTGAGCGTCGTGGCGGCGGTGATCGGAGCCCCGTTCCTCATCGCCCTGGTCCGACGGAGGAGGCTGCCCGGCCTATGACGACCAGCAGTCCACACCGCCGCGTGACCGACGCCGAGACGGTGACCGACGCCGAGACCACGACCGCCGCCGCCGAAGCCATGGCGGGCGCCGAGGCTCGGGCGCGCGACGCCGTCGTCGAGGTGCCGACGTCGCGACGCACCCTGCGGCCCGCCCACGAACGATGGTCGGTCCGCTTCGATCCGAGGGCCGTCGCGGTGGGCCTCGGATTGACGGCGCTGCTCGTGCTGCTCACGGCGGCGCTGATCGCCACCGGCGACCGGGCCTTCACCCTCGCCGAGGTCGCCTCCCTGGTCATCGGCCAGGGCGGCCCGCCCGGCGGCGAGTTCGTGGTGCACACCCTGCGGCTGCCCAGGGCGCTCACCGCCGTGCTCGTCGGCGCGGCGCTGGGCGTCGCGGGCGCGGTCCTCCAGAGCGTCTCCCGCAACGCCCTGGGCAGCCCGGACGTGATCGGCTTCAGCAGTGGCGCCGCCACCGGAGCGGTCGTGCAGATCGTGCTCTTCGGCGGAAGCGCGGCGGCCGTCGCGGGCGGCGCGCTCGTCGGGGCGCTCGTCGCCTCGGCGATCGTCTACGCGGCTGCCTATCGGCGCGGCATTCTCGGCGGCAGGCTGGTGGTGGTCGGCGTCGCGGTCTCGGCCCTGCTGGCCGCCTGCAACCAGTACCTCGTCGTGCGGGCCGAGCTCACCGAGGCGCATCGGGCGATGGTGTGGCTGGCCGGCAGCCTCACCGCGCGCACCTGGGATCACGTCTGGCTGGTGCTGCCCGCCGTGGCGCTGCTGATCCCGGCGGCGATCATGCTCGGCAGGCGGCTGACGTTGCTGGAGATGGGCGAGGACCTCGCCGTCGCTCTGGGCGTCCCGTCGGCCAGAACCCGGCTGCTGCTGCTCCTCATCGCGGTCGGCCTCACCGCCACGGCGACCGCCGCCGCGGGCCCCATCGCCTTCGTCGCCTTGGCCGCACCGCATCTGGCCAGGGCACTCACCCGGTCGGCGGACGGCGTGCTGGTCACCGCAGGTCTGACCGGCGCGGTGCTGCTCGTCGGCGCCGATCTGCTCGGCCAACGGCTCTTCGCCCCGTCGCCGGTCCCGGTCGGGCTGATCACCGGCGTGGTCGGCGGCTGCTACCTCGTCGTGCTGCTGATGCGGGCCGGAGGCGGGGCCTCGCGTTAGCCACCGGGCATCGTGCGGCAGGCGGGTGCGCGGCCGTTCGCCGCGACAGGCCCGCCGACCAGCGTCGACGCGGGCCGCCCTGGTGCTCGGCGGGCGCGCGCAGGCGGCCCGGCGGGGGTTCCGAGTGCGGGGGAGCGCGGGCGCGGCGGCGGAGTCGTCGGCACCGTGACGCCGTCGCGGGCGGACCCGTTCGGTCCGCCCGCCGTCGTCTGACGACATCCGCCGTCCGATGCTCAGACGAGCCCTCGGCCGCTCAGGCGAGCTGTTCGACGATCTTCTCGAGGTCGTCCAGCGCCGCGTGCGCCGCCGACGTCGAGTAGCCGTCCCACCAGGTCGTCTGCGACACCTCGAACACCCGCCCGGACTCCACGGCGGGGAGCCTGCCCCACAGCGTCCCTTCGGTGTAGGTGGTGAAGGCGCTGGTCACGTTGCCCTCCTCGTAGGCGCCGCCGCCTCCGAAGTAGAGGAGCACGTCGGCGTCCTCCAACCGGGAGACCTGCTCCGGGGTCACGGACACGTAGGTCTCCTCCGGGCCGCTGATCGCGCTCGACTCGGTGAGCCGGACGCCCGCACGCGTCAGGATTCGCGAGCCGAAGATCACGGAGTCGGTGACGATGCGCAGCTCGTCGGTGGTGAATCGCAGCAACGCCACCCGCAGGCCCGCCAGCGTGTCCCCGTGGGTCTGGGCGAAGGCGTCCGCCCGCTCGTGGAACTCGTCGACGCGCTGCTGCTGCTCGGCTCGGACGCCGTAGTAGTCGGCGACGGTCAGGCAGGCGTCCTCCCACTCGGCGCCGCTCGCCGAGTTCGCGTAGGAGACGGTCGTCGTGATTCCCGAGTACAGCTCGTAGTCCTCGCGCAGGCTGGGGACGTGCCCCACGATCAGATCCGGCTCGAAGCCCGAGACACGCTCGGGGTCGGCCTGATTGAAGCCGAACTGCTCGAAGGGCGCGGCAGGCCTCGGCAGGTAGGCGGGCACCGACGGTTCGCTCGCCAACGTCGCCGAGGCCACCAGCGGCACCCCGTGCTCCAACGCGACCTGCAGCCCGGCCCCCGGATCGAGCGAGACGATGCGACGGGGCTCGGCGGGCAGCTCGCTGTGGCCGAGCGGATGCTCGACCGGGCGGGTCTCGCCGTCCGTCGCGCCGCCGCCCTCGGCGTCCCCGGACGCGCAGCCCACGACGCCGAGGGCGAGGGCCCCGATCCCCAGCCCCGACAGGAATCGGCGTCGGTCCAGCGGTCGGAGGGCCGTCGCCTGTCCGAGGTGGACGATCGGCGGCCGGGATGCTCTGGTCACGGTGTCTCCTGGTCTGGCGGTGTACGACGGAATCCGCGGGCGGCTGCTCAGCGGCTGAACGCGCGGTCGAACTCGGCCGCGCGGACGGTGTCCTGCTGCAAGGGGCAGGTGACGCAGTAGCCGTGTTCGGCGTCGACCTTGTAGTCGAAGCAGCACGTGCCGCGCACCGCCCAGACGCCCTGGTTGTCCTCGGGGCGGAAACGGAACAGTCGAGGCCGTGCCTTTACCGGCGCGCCTGCCGCGATCAGCGCCGCCACCAGTCGGTCGGCGCGATCGAAGGCCGCGGGCACGTTCCGGTCGAGCCGTCGAGCCGGATTGATCATGTAGAAGTGCAGGATGTCGACGAGATAGCCCCACAGCGTGCGAGCGCCGACGCGGGAATGGCGTCGGACCGCCTCGACCAGCGGGCCGAGGACCGCGACCAGTCGGGCCGCCGTCCAGGCGTCCAACGCCTCGTGGTCGTCGACGACCACGGCGGCGGGCAGGCGGGCGGCCGGAGTACCGCGCAGCACGGCGGCCCGGTCGCTGGTGATGCGGGGCGTGCCGACGTCGCCGTCCGGAGCGAAGGGGAACCAGAGCGCCTCCGGTGCGAGGGCGGGGGCCCGGTCGGTGAGGTAGACGGCTGCCGAGACGAGGAAGACGGTCTCGCGTAGCAGGCCCTTGAGGTAACGGATCGCGGCGGCGCCGGGATGACCGGCCTGCTCCCGGATTCGCAGCGCGTCGAAGGTCTCGGCCAGCCGCTCGCCCGCGAGCAGCTGGTGCAGGGAGAGCCAGCGTGTCTCCCCCTCGATCGGCGCCGGGGCGTCGGGCCGCAGCTCCGGCAGCGGGGCGAAGGTGAGATCGCGGCATGCCAGCACCACCGCGTCCAGCGGCCTCGGATGCTCCGCCTGTGTCATGTGCCCGCCTCGCCTGCTCGTCGTCGGATCGCTCCCCGTCGATATTAGGTGAGCCTATCTTCAGTATGCGAGCTCGGGTGGGGTCGGAATCGCGCCGAAAGCCCTGGTGGCGGCCGGTCGACCGGCAGCGTCGCGGGCGGTCCGGGCGGCTGGGTCCGCTGCCGGGGCGGCCGGTGTCAGCGAGTGGGCGGAGCGTCGGACGCGGCCGGATTGGACGGGTTCGGGCTGGTCACCGTGTCCCAGGCCGCCATCGCCGCGTCGACCACGGTGAGCATCTCGTCGGTGGTCGCGCCGTCTCTGGCCTGGATCGACAGTCCGAACAGGACGGTGGAGTAGAAGAGTGCGGTCGCGGCGATGTCGGCTCCGGCCGGGACGTCGCCCTCGCGCACGCCGCGGGCCACGCGCGCCTCCAGGTCGGCCTGATCCGCCCGTCTGCGTTCCGCGGTGACGGTGGCGGCGCCTGCGCTCTCGGCGGTGCAGTTGATCGCGGCCAGGACCACCAGGCAGCCCGGTGGCGTGGCCGGGTCGCCGTAGGCGACCGCGTTGAGTCGCAGCAGCCCGTCGATGCCCTCGCGTGCCGTCGGCGCGCCGTGCAGCGCCTCGTCGCCCGGCCTGCCCATGGTCTGCCCGTAGAGGTCGATCGCCTCGCGGAACAGCGCCTCCTTGGACCCGAAGGCGGCGTACAGGCTGGGCGAGCCGATCCCCATCGCGGTCGTGAGGTCGGTCATCGACGTCGCCTGATAGCCGCGCTCCCAGAAGGTTCGCATCGCGGCGGCCAGCGCGGCCTCCCGATCGAAGCCTCTCGGTCGTCCCCGCGCGGGCATGTCACCTCATTCTGTGTCGATCGACCTAGAAATGTCTTGCCCTCCGCATGCTACCGATGCTCTAATTCTGTGCCGATCAACACAGAAATGGGGTCTGTCATGTCCGAGACACGGGTCGCGCTGGTGACCGGGGGTAGCCGAGGCATCGGCGCCGCGATCGCGCAACGGCTGGCCGCCGACGGGATCGACGTCGCGCTGACCTACGAGCGCTCCGCGGAGCGCGCCGCCGAGACGGTCCGGCGCGTCACGGCCGAGGGCCGCCGCGGCCTGGCCGTCCAGGCGGACAGCGCGGACGCCGAGGCCGTCGTCGCCGCCGTCGAGCGCACGGTGACCGAGCTGGGCCGGATCGACGTTCTCGTGAACAACGCCGGGATCTTCCCGATGGTGACCCTGGAGGAGCTGACGGTCGCCGAGATCGACCGGACCCTCGCCATCCACGTCCGAGCCGTCATCCTCGCCGCGCAGGCGGCGGCGCGGCACATGACCGAGGGCGGCCGGATCATCACCATCGGCAGCAACCTCGCCGAGCGCGTCCCGGCCCCCGGGCTCAGCCTCTACGCGGCGAGCAAGGCCGCGGTGCTCGGGTTGACCCGAGGGCTCGCCCGTGACCTCGGCGGACGCGGGATCACGTCGGTGGTCGTCAGCCCCGGCTCCACCGACACCGAGATGAACCCGGCCGACGGCCCGCACGCCGACGGTGAACGGTCCGCCATCGCGGTGGGCCGCTACAACGATCCCTCGGACATCGCGGGCATGGTCGCCTACCTCGCGGGCGACGGCGGCCGACACGTCACGGGCACCGCGATCACCGTCGACGGCGGGGCGTCCGCGTGAGCCCATCGGCCGTCGCATGGGCGATCCTGTTCGTCGCGGCACTGCTGGAGATCGTCTGGGCGTTGGCGCTGAAGCAGGCGGAGGGGTTCAGCAGGCTGTGGCCCAGCGTCGTGGGCATCACCGTGGCCGTCGCCAGCTTCGCGCTGCTGACCATCGCGTTGCGGCAGCTGCCGGTGGGCACCGCCTATGCGGTGTGGGTCGGAATCGGCGCCGTCGGCGTCGCCGTCACCGGGATGCTGTTCCTCGGCGAGGCCGTCACGGCACCGCGCCTGGCCTTCCTCGGCCTCATCGTCGTCGGCGTGGTCGGACTACGGGCGGTGGAGTCGTAGGCCTGTGGCCGGTCCCCGACGGGCTGATCCCCGGCGGCGGGACACGGCCCAGGGTCACAGGGCAGGCACGGCGACGGTCGGCTCCGAGGGGTCTGCCGCGCCGAGCGGATCTCACCCCAGGTCGTCGTGCCTGCCGGTGATCCAGTCGATGTAGCGCCGCGCCGAGCGGTGCACCGCGTTCTTCGCGTCGGCGGCGATCCGACCGCCGGTCAGGGCGTAGAGCCGTTCGAAGGGATACGGCGCCAGCCGGTCGACGATGCGCTGCACGAGACCGGGAGAGAGCGGAATCCGATTGGGATAGCTGCGTTCGAAGGTGACCCACCCCGAGTCGAGCACCGGCATGATGGTGTCGCCGACCAGCAGGGTGCCGCGTCCCTCGGAGCCCGCCGCGACATGGGCGACGGCCGAGCCGGGGAAGTGGCCGCCCGCCGTCACCAGCGTCACGCCGGGCAGCACCTCCAGGGTGCCGCTCCACTCCCGGATCGCCGACGCCTCGCGTCGCACCCAGTGCCGATCCGCCGAGTGCACCAGGATCGGCGCGTCGCCGAACTGCTCGCTCCAGCTCACCTGCGAGCCGTACATGTGCGGATGACTCGCGACGATCACGGCGACGCCGCCGAGCGACGCGACCTTCTCCACGGTCCTCGGATCGAAGTGATTCGGCGGATCCCACATCAGATTGCCCCGCGGGGTCCGCACCAGGTAGGTCCGCTGTCCGATGCCCAGTCCCGGTTCCCGGCTGAGCCGATGCAGGCCGGGCTCCAACTCCTCGTGCACGAGTCGATGGTCCGCCGCCGCCAACTCGTCCAGCGTCGTCCACGCCTGCCCGCTCTCCGGCACCCACTGTCGGTCGTCCGCGCAGATGAGGCAGTCGGCCGCCGGCGGCGCCTCGGTGTCGGGGTGCTCGACCCCGCAGGTCGCGCAGATCCAGATCGTCACCGGCTCAGTCTGACCCGCCGGCGCCGCCGGATCCACCGTGAACAGGCCCGCGGTCATCCCGTCGGGATGCCGTCCGTCGTCCGCTCGGGGACGGGATCGACCGTCCCTGCCGCGGCCCGCCGAGCGTGCACGCGGGCGAAGTGTCGATGGAACCGAGCATGGCTGAACTGGTAGACGACGCCCGTGCGCCGCAGCACGCCCCGCCTGCGGGCGTCGGCGAGGAAGCTCATGACGGCCCAGGGCAGCCGACCCGTCAGCGGCAGCCAGACACGGGTGAGGACCAGCCACTGACCCCAGGCGGTGAAGCCGAGGCAGTAGCAGCCCGCGCCGATGGCCCCGCCCACGCCGCCGAGGGCGAGAACGCTGTCCATGCCCCAGTCGAGCGGGCCGAGCAGCGGCTGGAACAGCGTGGCCGCGAGCGCCCCGACGGCGCTGATCGTCAGCGTCAGCAGCGGAGCGACGATCAACACCTGGCGCAGGACGATCCGGCGGTTGTCCGCGAGCATGCTCCGCGGATCGGTCACGGTGGCCAGGTCGAGCGGCGCCTCCAGCGCCGCCAGCAGTCCGAGGACGGCGCCCACCGCCACCCCGAAGATGATCGCGAAGAGGAAGGCGTTGATCAGCGTCATGCTGATCACCTGCTCGACGGTCGGGGGGAGGCCGCCCACGATCCCGCGCCCCAGGGTGCTCGCGGGGCCCAGTCCGAGACCGACGACGAATCCACCGAGTACTCCGCCGCCGACCCGCGAGGACACGGCGGCGGGCAGTGCCCGCGCGAGCCCGGCCCGAGTACGGCCGAACAGGCGGATCCGGACTCGGGAGGGCCCGACGGGATTGTCGAACAGGACGACCAGGAGGCCGTAGGCGACGCCCGCGCCGAGACCGACCAGGGGCGCGAGCAGCGCCGCGTCCAGCAGACTCACCAGGATCGACTGCCACAGGCTCCGGCTGCCCACGACCACGTCCAGGACCAGGACGAAGAGGAAGTCGAGCGCACCCGCCAGGAACGCCGCCGCCACCGCGACGCCGAGGATGCGGCCGGCCGGGCTCAACGAGGAGGCGAGCCGCCACCAGGCCAGGTCGGGGGTGGCGAGACGGTCGAGATGACAGGCGAGGTGGCCGAACCAACGCTGGACTCGTTCCGGCGTCCAGTTCCGCACGGGCGCCGCTCCCGGCTCCGTGCCGTAGGCGGCGGGGATCAGGCCGCTGACCAGTTCCTCTTCGATGTCCTCCGAGGTGGGAAACCGTGTGACGTCCAGGAGGACCGCCGGGTCACGGCCGGGACCACCGTGGTAGACCCGGCGGGCGAGGTCGACCATGAGCGGGGTGCTCAGCGCCGCCGCGAGATTCGCGCAGCCCGGGTGTCGCGGCCGGGTCCGGAGTTCGGTCAGGACCGGCTCCCAGGCGTCGACGGTCCGAGGCGGTCTGCGGCTGTGCTGCAGATGGTCGACGAGGTCACCGGTGGTCAGGTCGGCGAGTCGGACGACGACCGCGCGGGTGAGCGCGCCCTCGGATCGGACGGCCTGGTGGTACTCCTCAGGTCGACTCGTCATCAGCATCGGCAGCCGCGTGCGCCGCAGCGCCGCCATCGCGATCTCGTGAAGGCCCTCGGCGATCTCGTCGAACCCGTCGAGCACCGGCAGGATGCGGCCCGCCTCGACGAGTGCGGCGGCCAGGGACGAGCCCGCCCCGGAGTCGGCGGCGAGCCCCGGATCGTCGCGAAGGAGCTGTTCGATGAGCCAGTCACGCAGCGTGTTCGCCGTGGGATCCCAGGACCCGAGGCTGAAGATCACCGGGACGGGGCCGGTGTTCGCCGGATCACGAAGCCGCTCCAGGACGAGACGGATGGTCAGGATCGTCTTCCCCGATCCGGCTCTCCCCAGCACCACGAGCCTGCCGGGCGGCTGTCGACGAAAGATCGCGGCGAAGACGCTCAGATCGTCGACCAGGTCCGCGGCGGGCGAGAGGCCGTCGGGTGGCGGCGCGGGGTCGGCGTCCTCCTCGGCGGTCGCCGCGCCCATCGGACGCCAGCGGATGGGCAGCGGTCCGGGATCGTCGACCCGTTGCTCCTCCTCACGCTGCCAGCGGCTTCGCACATGGTGCGCGAGCCGATCCGCGGCGTCGTCGAGATTCGCCTGCAGCGTCGACCGGTCCCGTGTCCTGGCGCGCGCCTCCCGGCCCGACGACGTGGTCGAGGCGTCCGCGTGGCCGGCCTCCGGCGGCGGAGGAGACGACGGCGGCGAGGGCTGGGGCGGCGGATACCGCCTGTCGTCCGGCTCTCGCGGCTCTGAGAGCGGCGGCCTCGTCGGCGGCGACTCCGGAGTCGCGGGCTCGTAGGGCGACAGTCGGGTACCGCCGTCGCCCGCCGCGGCCAGCAGTCCGCGGCGCTGCGGGCCGGTGACGTCCAAGGCGTCGGCGAGCAGTCGGACCGTGCCGACCCGGGGATCGCCCGCCTGGCCGTTCTCCAGTCTGCGAATCGTGCGCACGCTGATGCCCGACCGTTCCGCCAGCTCCTCCTGGGTGATCGCCGTCTGCGCCCGCAGCGTGCGTAACAACGCGCCGAACTCGTTCCCCACCGTGTCGCCTCCTCTCTTGTCCGAAGCACCCGGCTCGGTGTGGACGACGACCGGTCGACGTCGACCGGTCATCGATGACCGGTCGATGTCCTGGTCCGCTGACCAGCGTGGACACACCATCTCAGGTAGATCGACTCAGCAGAGGGGAAAATCATGAACGCTCACCTGAAAGGACGCCGGTCGGGGCTGGTCCTCATCGTGACGGCCTGCCTCGTCAGCACCGCGGCCTCGGTGGCGGGCGCCGAGACCACGGGGCCGGACATCGCGGCCCCGGCCCCGGCGGCGTCCGACACCGCGCCCCCGGCCCCGGTGCCCACGGCGACGGCGGCCCCTGCGACGACCCCGCCGGAGCTCGCCGACGGGTTCGGCCTGACCGTGGTCAGCGAGCCGGAGTGGGTGGGCGACGCGGGGCGTACCTTCCGCTTCTCCGTCGCCGCCGAGCAGGTGCCGACACCTACACTGCTGCCACAGCAGGAACCGGGCACGCACGTGATCATGGTGACGCTGCCCGAGGACTACGAGGCGACGAGCACCACACGCCACCCGGTGCTGTACTCGCTGCACGGCGGCGTCGACCGGCCCGACACCCTGACGAACCTCCGCATCGCGGAACAGTCCACCTCAGACACCGACCTCATCGTGGTCCATCCCAACGGCAGCGGGCGCGGCTGGTACACGAACTGGCTGAATCCGGGCGCCCTGGGCCCGCAGGACTGGGAGGACTTCCACCTCGACGGCGTGATCCCGTTCATCGACGCCAACCTGCGGACCATTCCGACGCGGGAGGGCCGCTCCGTCATCGGCCACTCGATGGGCGGCTTCGGCGCCTTCCGCTACGCCCAGCGCCGCCCGGATCTCTTCTCCCACGTCGGCAGCATGTCCGGCGGTCTCGATCTGCGTGGCGCGGAGCAGCGGGCCGTCGTCGTGGGCAGCCTGGTCACCGAGGTGGGCGGCGTGCCGACGGCGGGCGGAGACGCGATCTTCGGAGCCCCGTTCTGGCCCTACGACGCGATGTGGAACGCGGAAAGCCCGGCACACGACGTGGCCGCGCTGCGTGGCATGGGCGTCGCCATGTACGTCGGCGACGGCGGCGACCTCCTCGACGACCCGGTGCAGGCCCTCATCGAGCACCGAGCCAGGCAGACCAACCTGCTGGCCGCGTCGCAGCTGACGGCCGCGGGCATCCCCTTCGACTTCGTCGATTACGGGAACGGCTCGGACTGGGCGCCGGGCTGCACCGGCAAGCACGCCCAGGAACCCTGCCTCCAGGCCGACCTCGACCACTTCGTCCAGCTGATCAGCCGGTGAACAGGGGGTGTCGACATGGCAGGCGGCTACCGATATCACTGCGGCGAGTGCGACCACCGCACCGCCTGGCTCACCGAGTCCCAGGGTGAGGAGCAGCACCTCCAGCATTACCTCAGCAGGCACTCGGGAATCCTGCCGGGCGGCTGGAAGGAGTCGGCGCCGCCTCGCACGGGCGGTGGCGCCGGCGGCTGCCTCGGCGTGCTCGGCGGGGTGTTCCTGATCCTGGTGCTGGCGAGCACCTGCGAGGCGGGGGCCGCCGTGCCGCCGGCAGGCGGATCGAGCGTGTCGCTGACCGTCGAGCACCGTCTCGATCTCCTGCGCTGATCCGCAGGGCCGCACCGTCCGTCGCGAGGGGACCACGACGAGACGCCCGGGCGATGCCGACACCGGTCGGCGCGGGACTCGGGCGTCGGCCGGCCGTCGTGCGACGGCCGGCCGTGCGACGGTTCGCCGTGCGGGGCCGCTGAGACGACGGCGGTGCGGTCCGGCGATCCACTCGGCGCATGACGCCCCGGTGAGGACGGGACGGCGCCGCAGGCTCGCGCGGGCGCGTTCGGTGCACCGTTCGAACCCGCGCCCGCCGTGCCACGAGCGGGCGGGCCGGGCCCTCGGGTGGAGGGCCCCGGCGTGCTCGGTCAGGCGTGCTCGGACACGGCGGCCAGCGCGATCGAGGCCGCCTCCGCGATCACGGCCTCGTCGTATTCCGCATACCGCACGCCGATCGTGGTGTAGACGGTGAGCAGGATCGGCGCCCGATCCGGCGGCCACAGCACGGCGGTGTCGTTGACGGTGCCGTATCCGCCGCTACCGGTCTTGTTGCCGACTCGCCAGCCCGCCGGCGTGCCCGCGCGAATCCGGTTCGCGCCGGTGACGTTGGTCAGCAGCCATTCCGTCAGGATCTCCTGCCGCTCCGGTGCGAGCGCGTCCCCGAGCACCAGCGACCGCAGCGTGTCGGCGAAGGCACGAGGCGTCGTCGTGTCGCGCTCGTCGCCCGGCTCGCCGGTGCTGAGGTCGGGCTCGACGCGGTCCAGTCGGGTGGTCTCGTCGCCGATCGCGCGGACGAAGGAGGTGAACCCGGCCGGGCCGCCGATCTCGTTCAGCAGCAGATTCGCCGCGGTGTTGTCGCTGTAGCGGACCGCCGCGTCGCACAGCTGCTCGGCCGACAGCCCCGACGCCACGTGCTGCTCGGTGATCGGGGAGTGGTGCAGCAGGTCGTCCGCGGACCAGGTGAAGTGCCGGTCCAACTCGACGGTGCTGGTCTCGTGGAGGATCGCGGCGCCGAGCAGCGCCTTGAACGTGGAGCACATCGGGAAGCGCTCGTCGGGGCGGTGCGCCACCACGGTCGCATTACCGGTGTCGTAGGCGTAGACGCCCAGCCGAACGCCGAAGCGGTCCTCCAGCTCGGCGAACTCCGCGGGCGTCAGCACGGCAGGCGACGGCGGCGGACTCGACGGCGGCGACGCGGATCCGGTGACGGACGTCGTCCGCTGTCCGGTGTCCGAACACGCGCCCACCCCGAGTAACACCAGCGACGAGGCCGCGGCTCCGAGAACGGCACGGCGACTCAGGGTCCTGGAATGACGGATCACTACGGAACACCCCTCTGTTCGGTCGTCGACGGTCGGCTTCCAGCCGGAGCGGCCGCGACCTCCGTCGACTGTGTCTGATCCTCACTCGGCCCGCGGCGGGCGCCGTTCGGGCACGGACCGCTCGGCGGCTGTCACAGCCGCCCTCGTCGCGAAGGGCGCCGTCGATCGCAGTTCCCCGCAGACCGATCAGAAGACGTGCGGGTCGACGGTCGGTTGCCCGCCGGCCGGGAGATCACTCGGACCGACGGCGTCACGGGCGGACCGTGCCGACCAGCGGGATGGGCGGGCCCGTGCCTCCGGCACGAGAGCGGCCGCGGCGATCCGGTCGATCCGGCGGGATGAACCTCGTCCGACCCGGCGACCCGAGACCGTCTCGCGCTGCGCGGCGGCCGAGGGCCTGCCACATTGAGGGTGCCGAGGCTGATCATCGCCCCTCTCGTGCGGTGAGCCGAAGGTCTCGGGTCGCCTGCCCGTCCGCGTCTTGAGAGGAAGGTGCGTCCATGTCCCGTCTCACCGTCGGCCGAGAGAACGAGACCGACATCGAGCTGTACTACGAGGACCACGGCAGCGGTCGCCCGGTCGTGTTGATCCACGGCTTCCCACTCGACGGTCACTCCTGGGAGCGGCAGGCCGCCGCACTGCTGGCCGAGGGCTTCCGCGTCATCACCTACGACCGCCGCGGCTTCGGGCAGTCCAGCCAGCCGACCACCGGCTATGACTACGACACCTTCGCCGCGGACCTGAACGTCCTGGTGGAGCGCCTGGACCTGACCGAGATCGCGCTGGTCGGCTTCTCGATGGGCACCGGCGAGGTCGCACGTTACATCGCCGTCTACGGGGCGGAGCGCGTGGCGAAGGCGGCGTTCATCGCCTCGCTGGAGCCGTACCTCGTCAAAAGCGACGACAACCCGGACGGTGCCGCGCCCCCGGAGTTCTTCCAGGACGTCGCACGCCAGGTCGCCGCCGACAGGTACGCCTATTACACGAGCTTCTTCGAGGACTTCTACAACCTGGACGAGAACCTCGGCTCCCGGATCAGCGAGGAGACGGTGCGACACGGCCACGCCGTGGCCGCGGCGGGCGGCTGGTACGCGGCCTCGGCCGCGCCGCTCACCTGGCCCACCGACTTCCGCCACGACATTCCCCGGATCACCGTCCCGACGCTCATCCTGCACGGCACCAAGGATCGAATCCTGCCCATCGACGCCGCGGGTCGCGCCTTTCACGCCGCCCTTCCGCAGGCGCGTTACGTGGAGATCGAGGACGCGCCGCACGGCCTGCTCTGGACCCACGCCGACGACGTCAATCGAGAACTGCTCGCCTTCCTGCGCGACTGAGCGCACCGGTGCGCGGGACCCGACACGGCACCGCCGTCCCGCGCACCGTCGGCGATCGAACCCGGCCGAGACCGCCGCCGATCGCGGAGCCTGCCCATGCCGACTCGGGGGGACCCGGTCGTACGGCATCGACGACAGCACGAACGTCCACCCGAGACCGGCCTGCTCGTCCCCCTCGGCGCGCGTTCCTCGGCGCCCGCTCTCCGGTCGGCGAGCCCAGACCGCCGGATTCAGGCCTCGGCAGCCCCGCGAGCGTGCGCTATGTTCCGAAGAGGAGCCCGCCCGCCGAGGGAGGAACGTCCATGGCAGAGCAGCGCAGCTCACAGTGGTACGCCGGAGACGATCGCAACGCCTACATCCACCGGGCGTGGATGCGCCGCGGCCTTCCCCGCCACGCCTTCGACGGTCGCCCGCACATCGCCATCGCCAACACCGCCTCGGATCTGACGCCGTGCAACGCGCATTTCGACGAGGTGGCGACGAGCGTGAAACAGGGCGTGTTCGAGGCGGGCGGCATCCCGGTCAACATGCCGGTGGTCTCACTGGGGGAGACGCTGGTCCGGCCCACCGCCATGCTCTGGCGCAACATGGCCGCGATGGCGACCGAGGAGATGCTGCGCGGCAACCCGATCGACGGCGTGGTGCTGCTCGGCGGCTGTGACAAGACGACGCCCGCGCTGCTCATGGCCGCCGCGTCGGTGAACCTGCCCGCCCTGGTGATCCCAGGCGGCCCGATGCTCACCGGCACCTTCCGAGGCACGCCGCTGGGCTGCGGGACCGACGTGTGGCGACTCAGTGAGGAGACCCGCGCGGGCACGCTGTCCCGCGAGCAGTTCACCCGCTCCGAGTCGGCGATGATCCGCAGTCGCGGCCACTGCAACACCATGGGCACGGCGTCCACGATGGGACTGCTCGCCGAGGCCCTCGGCATGGTGATCCCCGGGCTCGCCGGGACCCCCGCGCCGGACAGCCGCCTCCTGGAGGCCTCGCACGAGTCGGGGCGACTCGCCGTCGAACTCGTCCGGCGGGGCAGACGGCCGAGCGAGATCCTCACCAAGGCGGCCTTTCACAACGCCGTCGTCGCGCTGTCGGCGATCGGCGGCTCCACGAACGCCGTCGTGCACCTGCTGGCGATCGCGGGGAGGCTCGGCGTCGAGTTGACCCTCGCCGACATCGATCGCATCGGCGCCGAGGTGCCGCTGCTCGTCGACCTTCAGCCCGCCGGTCGCTTCCTGATGGAGGACCTGCACCGGGCGGGCGGACTGCGCCCGGTCCTGCGGGAGGTCCGGGACCTGCTCGATCCCACAGCGCGCACGGTCACCGGATCGCGGCTCGTCGACGACCTCGACGACGCCGAGATCTGGGACGTCGAGGTGATCCGCCCCCGCTCGGCACCGATCCGAGAGCAGGCGGGGATCGCCGTGCTCACCGGGAACCTGGCCCCGTCCGGCGCCGTCATCAAGCCCGCGGCGGCCTCGCCGGAGCTGCTGCGGCATCGAGGACGCGCCGTGGTGTTCGACTCCATCGAGGACATGCACGCCAGGATCGACTCGCCGGATCTCGACGTCGACGCCGACTCGGTGCTGGTGTTGCGCGGCTGCGGGCCGCGTGGGTATCCGGGTATGCCGGAGGTGGCGAACATGCCGCTGCCGAGGAAGCTGCTCGAACGCGGGGTCCGCGACATGGTCCGGGTCTGTGACGGCCGGATGAGCGGCACGGCCTACGGGACCGTGGTGCTGCACGTCGCGCCGGAGGCCGCGGCGGGCGGCCCGCTGGCGGTGGTGCGCGACGGCGATCCGATCGTGCTCGACGTCGCGGCCCGCACGATCACGGTGGACGTCCCACCGGGCGAGCTGGATCGCCGCAGACCGTCCTCGGCGCTGCTGGGCGGCCTCGCCGACCCGCGGCGGGGCTGGGAACGGCTTTACGTCGACCATGTCATGCAGGCTGACACCGGGGTCGACCTGGACTTCCTCGTCGGCTCCAGCGGCGATCAGGTCGCGCGCGAATCGCACTGAGCGGACGTCGTACGGCGCAGGCCTCGACGGGCCGATGCGGCGGATCGCCGCTCGATCGAAGCGGGCCCGCCTGCCTCGCCCTGGTCGGCGGCGGCGTCCGTCCGGTTCGGACTCCACGGCGGAGTCCGGCCTGTTCCCGAGACGTCGGCGTACCGATGTCGTCGAGCGTCGTGCGGTCGGAGACCGACTCGCGGAAGTGGACGCCGGGGGACGGATCCCGTCACCCCGGGCCGCGGCACCTCGGGCCCTGCCGCGTCTGCCGCGTCTGCCGCGTCTGCCGCGTCGCGTCGGGGCGCGGTGGCGTCGGCCGTACCGAGCGACCGCCGACCAGGCGTCGGCGACCCGCGGATGACTGGACGCGCGCCTCGGCCCGGCGGCCGACGCCGACCCGCCACGCCGGTCGCCGTCCGTCGGAGGCCGGTCGCGGCGGGCATCGTCCGACTCAGTCGAGCGCGGCGTCGAGGGTGATCGTCGTGCCGCTCAGCGCCTTGCTCACCGGGCAGCCTTCCTTCGCGTCGGCGGCGACCTTCGCGAAGCCCGCCGCGTCCAAGCCCTCGACCTCGCCGCGGACGGTCAGCGCGATACCCGAGATCAGGAAGCCGCCCGCCGGGTCGGGTCCCAACGTCACGTCGGCCTTGACCTCCAGCGACTGCGGCGTGCCGCCCGCCGCCGCGATGAGCGCGGAGAGCTGCATCGCGTAACAGGAGGAATGCGCCGCCGCGATCAACTCCTCCGGGCTCGTGGTGCCCTCGGCCTTCTCCGCCGCGCGCTTCGGGAAGCTGACGTCGAAGGTGGCGACTCCGCTGCTGCTGAGCTCGACCTGTCCCGCGCCCTGCTCCAGCGTTCCGTTCCAGGCCGTCCTTGCGGTGCGAACCGGCATTCCCGATGCCTCCCAGACTTCTCGTGATCGGTGTCGCCGTCGAGTATTCCACCGGCGGGCGGTGGAGGCAGATCGCGGTGATCACCGCCGGCCTGCCCGTGTCGGCGCCGACTCCCCGCCGGAAGCCCGTCCAGCACGGCCGCCGGTTCGACCGCGGCGTCGACGCGGTGGGCGGGATACGGCGCGGCGGCGAGGCGAACGGCGACGGCGGCGAGGCGGAGGGCGGCCTGGGACCCACGGCGCGGCACGCCGCACGCCGATCGAGACGCCGACGTTCCCACCGATGCACCCGGCGGCAGTACGTCGCGACCTGCCCGTGTCGGCGCCCCGATCGGTCGCGATGTCGGCGGAACCGACGGACTGAGGCTAGCCTGACCGAACTCGATCTCCGACGGCGGTCGTCGGAACGGGTCCGCATCCGGTCAGTGGATCATCCGCCACACCGGCGGCAGGCCCGCCGACCGGGCATCGCGACGCGGACCCCTCCCGACCTCATGGGCTCGCGTCCTCACGAGTACACGCCCAGCTCGTAGAGGGCGTAACCCCACTCGCCGCCGCGGCCGGTGCCGGTCAGCCGGACGAAACGTCCGGTGCCCTCGACGTCGATGCCGTCCACGCCGCCGTCGCCGGTCGTCGTCGTGTGCAGGGTGGTCCACGACGTCCCGTCCTCGGACACCTCGATCCGGTACTCGCGTCCGTAGGCGGTCTCCCAGACCAGCTGGACGTGTCGGATCTCGCGGGACTCGCCGAGGTCGACCCGCAACCACTGCGGATCGCTCCAGTCGCTCGCCCACCGCGTCCCGAGATCGCCGTCGGTGGCCAGGTGCGGGAGGTACGGGGCGCCGTCCCCGGTCTCCTGAAAGGAGGACGCGGTCGTCGGCCTGCCCAGCGCGAGGTTCTCGCCCGGCACCGGCGGCTGCGCGCGATCCGTCTCGGCCCGCCCCAGGGCGCCCGATTCCACGAGGGCCGCCCGCCTGGTCCCGCCTGCCCGCGTAAGGCGCGGGCAGGCGGGTGCCGTCTCGCGGCGTGCGCGCTGCGTCGGGATCAGGCTTTCCGAAGCCTGCCGATGATGCCGTCGAGATCCCGGAGGAACATGTCCTCGCGGAAGAAGTGTCCGCCCGGCACCTCGTGCGACTCGTGGGGAATGCCCGCTCGGTCCAGGGCACCCCGGAACTCCCGTTGAGTGTTGAGCACCTGGACCTCGTTGATCGTGTCGAACCAGTCGACGGGGTTGGGGCTGGTGCCCGCCACCAGGAAGACGCGCTTGTGGCGGTAGCTCTCGACGCGCTCGACGGGGTTGTCGGCGCTGACCCTGGCCTGATCCCAGGGCACGCCGTAGACCGTGCCGCCGCCCAGCTCCACCGCGGCCGAGGACAGGTTCGCCCAGTGCACCACGAGGTCCCCGGAACCGCGGAGACTGGCCGGTCCGGAATGCGAGCTCACCGAGGCGAAGTGGCCGAAGTACTTCGCCGCGTACTTCAACGCCCCGAAGCCGCCCATCGAGAAGCCGGCGAGGGCCCGGCCGTCGTACTCGGCGAACGTCCGGAAGTTCGCCTCGATCCACGGGCGCAGCTGCTCGAAGTGGAAGTGCTCCCAGTTTCGAGGCCCGACGTTGGAGCTGACCGGATTGGAGTACCAGCCGGCCGCGCCGCCGTCGGGCATCACGACGATGATCGGCCTGCCCGCCGTGAGCCCCCGGATGTTCTTCCGGTCGAAGCTGATGAAGTCCTCCGCTCCGCCGTGGAGCAGATACAGGACGGGGTAGGTCCGTCCGCTGGTGTGATAGTCGTCCGGCAGCAGGACGTTGACGCCGGGGTCCCAGCCGATGGCCTCGGTCGCGAAGCGGTAGTACTGCATGCGACCGGCGTTGACGTCGCTGTCCACGACGCGCAGACCGAATCCGTCCTGCGCGGCGGCGGCCGGAGCCGTCGCCGTGAGCGCGACACCCCCGAGCGCCATCGCCGCGGTCATTCCCCCTGCGGCCTTGAAGACCGTTCGCCGACTCCACTGTCGTCCGCTCAAGAATTCCTCCCGAATCCGAGACAAGCACCGCGATCGAGTGATCACTCTCCGCGTGTGTATGGCTACCAGAACGGGGAGTCGTCTCGGGTGGGAATGAACGAACCGGGAAGGTCGACTGTCGACGGAGGACATGCCGTCGGCTTCGCCGCAGCGCCCGTGACGCTCGTGCTCAGGCACCGATGCCCGCGGCGGGCCGTCGCGTCGCGGTCCCCGCCGGCCTGCCGCCAGGCCCTGGCTCTTCTGGGTCCGGAGGAGTCCCGACCTGCGTGGTGCGCGACCCGACCCTCATCCGCCGGGGCGACCGGCCGGGGCCGTGCTCGCCGCCGCCGGGCCGTCCAGCGTCGTTCCCGGGCCGTCCGCCGCCGATCCGGCGGGCGTGCAGGACGGGCCGTCGCGCCATAGGGAGTCGGCCGACCCGGCGGCCAGATGCTCCTCGTACAGCGTCACCTTGAAACGAATGACGTCGAGCGACTCCTGAAGCTCGGCCAGCTGCCGGGTGACCTTGGCCTCGTGATCGCGGAGCAGCTGGAGCCGGGCGGCCTCGGTGCCCGCACCCTCGCGCACCAGCTCGGCGTAGCGGCGGATGTCGGGCAGCGCCATCCCGGAGGAGCGCAGCCGGATGCAGACCCGCAGCCAGCCGACCTCCCGCTCGGTGAAGAGGCGGCGACCCGCGGAGTTGCGCCGCACCGGGTCCACGAAGAGACCTTCCTGCTCGTAGAACCGCAGCGCGTGCGTCGACAGGCCGGTCAGCGCGCTGACCGCACCGATGGTCAGCGTGATCTCGGGAGCAGCGGTCATGTCATCCACTGTAGGAGTTGACTTCGAGTCGTCTCGAACTCATAGCGTCGCCGACAGCACAAGCGAAGGGAAGTGCGATGACCAGGACCTGGTTCATTACCGGAACGTCCTCGGGCTTCGGCCTGCTGCTCACTCGGCGACTGCTGGAGCGCGGCGACCGAGTGGCGGCGACGCTGCGCCGTCCCGAGGCGCTCGACGGACTCCGTGCCGAACACGGCGACCGACTGTGGGTGCGCAGGCTCGACGTGACCGACGTCGAGGAGGTGCGTGCCGTCGTGGACGCGGCGTTCGCCGAACTCGGCACCATCGACGTGGTGGTCAACAACGCGGGCTATGCCGTGTTCGCCGCGGTGGAGGAGGCCTCCGACGATCAGATCCGTGAGGTGATCGACACCAATCTGATCGGGTCGATCTCCGTCACGCGGGCCGCGCTGCCGCATCTGCGCGCGCAGCGGAGCGGGCGTTTCCTGCAGATCTCCACGGCGGGCGGGCAGACGGCCTACCCGAACTTCGGCTACTACCATGCGGCGAAGTGGGGCATCGAGGCTTCTGTCAGACGGTCGCGCAGGAGATCGCGCCGTTCGGCATCGGCATGACCATCGTGGAGCCCGGCGCGGCGCCCACCGGCTTCGCCGCCGCGCTCGCCACCGGCCCGATCATGCCCGAATACGACGCCGGACCCGCCGGGAACGTGCGGCGCGCCGTCGCCGACGGCACGTTCCCGCTGCTCAACGATCCCGAGAAGATCGTCGGCGCGATCGTGGACCTCGTCGACGGCGACGCGGTGCCGTTACGGCTGCCGTTGGGGCCGGACACCTACCGGGACGTCCGGGCGTCGTTGGCCGCGCGGCTCGCCGAGCACGACGCGCACCGGGAGACGGCGTTGTCGGTGGTGCGCGCCGAGTTCGCCGACCAGATCGCGGCGCTCGCGTCCGCCGAGGGGCAGCCGGTGCGGTGATGTGACGCGGCGGGTCGCGATCCCGTCGTGCTCGACGCGAGCCGATCTCCCGGGCGCGATGATCACCGCCTCGGCGGGTATCGGCGGCTGGGCGAGCGGGACCGCCGTCGCCGCGACAGGCGGGTTCGCGCCGATCACTCCGACGCGGTCCGCGGGTCGAGCGCGCCGGGCTGCCACCAGGCGCCGATGCCGAGGATGACCCGCCACAGCCAGTCGGCCGCGACGTCGGGCGGCGGCAGCGGGTCGCGGCCGATCCAGGCGGTGATCACCCCGAGCGCGCTGCCCGCGATGCCGGAGGCGACGACGTCGACCGGCAGGTCCGGGTAGGCGGGGGAGCCCTTCGTGCCGACCGCGTCGCGCACGATCAGCTCGACCCGCCTCCGCAGTCGTGCGGTGATCACCGTCGAGCCGTGCTCGCCCAGGACACGCCGGTAGACGGCCGCGTTGGCCGCGATGTGCTCGAGATAGGTGTTGAGCTCCGCGGGCATGGTCGGCGTGCCCGCGGCGATCGGCACCTCCGGGAGCTGCGTGGAGACGTCGTGCAGCGCCTCCTCCAGCGCATCGGCCAGCAGCGTCTCCTTGTCCGCGTAGTGCTGGTAGAAGCTGCTGCGGTTCACCCCGGCGCGTGCCGTGACGTCGCCGATCGTGACCTCGTCGAGCGGTCGCTCACGAGCGAGGTCCAGCAGGGCCTGCTGGAGGCTCGCGCGAGTGCGGACTACGCGGGGGTCCATGGCGGCGATCCTCTCACGTGGTGGAAGACACCTCCGAGATTATCCAACACTCGTCGGATAACCGACAGTCGTTGGATAGAGTGGCGCCGGAAAGGTGTCCGATTCAACGAAAGGCGTCTGGTGGCCAACCTCCTGTACCGGCTGGGGCGGCTCTCCGCGCGACGTGCGTGGGCCGTCATCGCCGCGTGGATACTCGTGCTCGCGGCGGCGGGAGGTGCCTTTCTCGCTCTCGGCGGCTCCCTGGCCTCGAACTTCTCGATCCCCGGCACGGAGACCGAGCGAGTCAACGACCGTCTGACCGAGCAGTTCCCCGAGCTGACCGGCGCCACCGCCACGGTGGTCTTCGCCGCCGACGGCGACGAGTTCGGCTCCGCCGAGCGAGCCGAGATCGAGGGTCTCCTCGACCGGGTCGGCGAGGTCGACGGAGTGACGGCCGTGACCAGTCCCTTCGAGACCGAGGCGCAACGCGCCGAAGCCGAGGAGCAGGTCACGGGCGGCAGAGAGCTGATCGACGGCGCGCGCGCCGAACTCGACGCCGCCGCCGAAGAGCTGACGAACGGCCAGACGCAGCTCGACGCCGCGATCGCCCAGGCGCAGGACGCGGGCGTCTACGAGCAGGCCGCCCCGGAGTTCGAGGCCCAGCAGGCACAGCTGGACGCGGGCCGGGAGCAGCTGGACGCCGGACTCGCCGAGATCGAGGCGCAGGAGGCGGAACTCGAACACGGCAGCGCGCTCGTGGAGTTCGCCTCCTCGATCGGCACGGTCTCGGAGGACGGCCGGACCGCCATCGCCACCATCGCCTTCGAGGAGACGTTGTTCGAGCTGCCCGACAGCGTCAAGGCCGCGGTGGCCGACGTCCTGGAGGCGGGTGACATCGCGGGCGTCGACATCGACTGGTCGGCCACCATCACCGCCTCCGTCGAGGGCATCCTCGGCCCGGGCGAGATCATCGGCGTCGTCGTGGCGGGCCTGGTCCTGCTGATCATGATGCGTGCCCTCCTCCCGGCGATGACCCCGCTGGTCAGCTCGCTCGTCGGCGTCGGCGTGGGCGTCGCCGCCTCCCTCTCCTTCTCCGGCCTCGTGCCGATGGCCTCCATCACCCCGGTGCTCGGTGTGATGCTGGGTCTGGCGGTCGGCATCGACTACGCGCTGTTCATCCTCAACCGCCACCGCAAGCAGCTGCTGGCGGGCATGGACGTGGACGAGTCGATCGGCCTGGCCAACGGCACCGCGGGCAACGCGGTCGTGTTCGCGGGCAGCACCGTGATCGTCGCGCTCGTCGCCCTCGGCGTCACCGGGATCCCCTTCCTCACCACGATGGGCGTCGTCGGCGCGGCCTGTGTCCTGATCGCCGTCCTCGTCTCGATCACCCTCACTCCCGCGCTGCTCGGCCTGCTCGGCACCCGCGCGCTCGGCCGCAGGGCCCGCGCGACGATCGGGGCCGACGAGCACGCCGCGACCCAGGCCACGCCCATGCGCACCGGCCGCGCCCTCGGGGCCGTCGCCGTGGCCGTCATCGGTCTGCTCGTCCTCGCGATCCCCGCGCTCTCGATGCGTCTCGGCCTGCCGGAAGGCTCCTCCGAAGCGCCGGACACCACGCAGTACCAGGCGTTCAAGGCCGTCGAGTCGGAGTTCGGTCCCGGCATGAACGGTCCGCTGCTGGTGGTCGCCGAGACCTCGGAAGCGGTGGACGACACCGAGGTGACCGCGACGCAGGCGGGCATCGCCGCGGAGCTGATGGAACAGGACGACGTCTCCGCCGTGGCGCCCATCGTCGTCTCCGACGAGCGGAACGTCTTCCTCTTCCAGGTGGTGCCCGTGGAGGGCCCGTCCAGCGTCTCCACCGAGGACCTCGTCCGTGACCTCCGATCGCTGACACCCCTCGCGGGCGACGTGAGCCTGGGAGTGGCGGGTCAGGCCTCCGGCAACATCGACGTCTCCGAGATGCTCGCGGAGGCGCTGCCCATCTACCTGGTCGTCGTCGTCGGCCTGTCGCTGGTGATCATGGTGCTGGTGTTCCGCTCACTGCTGGTGCCGCTGATCGCCACCGCGGGCTACGTCCTGTCGCTGTTCGCCGCGCTGGGCGCGGTCACGGCCATCTACCAGTGGGGCTGGCTGTCGGACCTCTTCGACGTCCACGAACCGGGCCCGGTGCTGAGCTTCGGCCCGATCATCATCATGGGCGTCCTGTTCGGCCTGGCCATGGACTACCAGCTCTTCCTGGTGTCGGGCATGCGCGAGGCACACGTCCACGGCATGCCCGCGAGGGCCGCGGTGGTCCAGGGACTCCGACAGGGCCGGGCGGTGGTCACGGCGGCGGCGATCATCATGATCTCGGTGTTCGGCGGCTTCGTCTTCAGCCACCTCGGCATGGTCCGTCCCCTCGGCTTCGGCCTGGCGATCGGCGTGCTCTTCGACGCCTTCGTGGTCCGGATGGTCCTGGTACCCGCGCTGATGCACCTCCTCGGCGAGAAGGCCTGGTGGCTGCCGAGGTGGCTCGACCGGATCATGCCCGACGTCGACGTCGAGGGCGCCTCGCTGGAGCGGGCGCACCCGGTGAGCGGGGCCGCGTCGACCAGGCAGGTCGAGGAGCCGTCGAGGTCCTGAGGTACCGACCGGCTGTGCTCGCCCGGAGTCGGGACCGGGCGAGCACAGCCGCGATGAGCACGGCCCCGCGGCGCGACGGCGAGCGGAGCGCCCCGGTCATCGGAACGCGACGCCCCGCCCGAGATGCTCCTCCGAGGGCACCGTCGAGCCCCGGAACCAGTCGTCGAAGAACGCGGTGAGATCGCGGCCCGCGACCTCCTCGACGAACGCCTCGAACCGCGGCCACTCGACGTGGTCGCCGCGATGCTCCCGAGGCCACCGTCGGAGCACGGCGAAGAACGCCTCGTCGCCGATCTGACGCCGCAGGGCGTGCACGGCCGACGGCCCCTTCTGATAGACGTTCATCCCCGCGCCGACGCCGGGGCGGTACAACGGTGCCCAGAACGCGTCGTCGTCCCGGTTCGCCTCGATGTGGTCCCGGTGCCGGGCGTCGAGGTCTGCCCCGTCCTTCGCCTCGTCCCACAGCCAGGTCGTGTAGACGGCGAGACACTCCGACAGGCACAGGTCCGCCGACGTCCGGTGCGCCGTCGAGACCCCGTACCACTGGTGGGCCTGCTCATGGACGACGGCTTCGAGGTTCATGAACCGCTCGTTGCCCGCGCCGAGATACACGGGTCGGGTCTGCGGCGCGGTCGCGGGCCCGTCGTCGTTCACGTGGACGAACACGTTGCCCGCGGCGTCGAAGGGGTAGGGGCCGAACAGCTCGGCGAGGAAGTCGAGGATCTCCGGCAGCCGCGCCGCCAGCGGCCTGGTCGCCGCCTCGAGGCCAGGCGCGTAGGCGGTGACCACGGGCGTCCCGTCGGCCAGCTCCGTGCGGTCGATCGTCAGGCGGTCGACGGTCACGGCGAGATGCGCGGGATCGACGGCGGGTTCGGACCAGTGGAACGTGGTCGTGTCGGGCCCCTCCCGCACCGGGCCCTCCCGCCCGACCGACACGACGCTCCAGCCGGTGGGAACGGTGGCGGTCAACCGGAAGGACGCCTTGTCGAAGGCCTCCTCGACGGCCGGGAACCAGGCGCTGGATCTGCCCATGAAGGCGGTGGCGCCGCCCGAGACGGTCGGCAGCCAGCCCGCGCCGGGCGTTCCGTCGTACTCGACCCGGACCTGGAAGCGATCTCCGGCCTCGATCGACGTGGCGGGTACGACGACCAGGTCCGCCGAGTCGGTCTGCGTGAAGGACGCTACTCGGGAGTCGACCGTGACCGACCGCACGGTCAGGCCGCTCAGGTCGAGCGCCACGCGCCCCAGCGCCTCGTCCGCCGTCGCGCTGATCGTCGTGACGCCTTCCAACGTCGCGGAGTCCGGGTGATAGCTCATCGTCACGTCGTACTCGGCGACGTCGAACGCCCTGTCGGCGGCCGAGACCGCCCCGCCCGGCGCGTCGACGAACGGGGAGCCCGCGACGGCGTCGCCCGCGCCCGCCGCCACGACCACCCCGGCCGACATGGCCGCCGCCACGAGTCGCCCGCCCCGCCGTCGACGCGCCCGGCCGGACCGCCGTTGAGCGACGTCGACTCCTTCGCTGCTCTGCTCACGTCTCATGGTCGACATCGTCGAGCGTCGGCGTCCCGTCGGCGTCCGGACTCTGTCGCAGGACTGTCGCAACCCTTCCCGGCCGCAGGCACGCGGCCGAACGCGGTGTCGATACTGCGGGGGTGCCTGCCCTCCTGCTCATCGAAGACGATCCCCTCGTCCGACGCGGCCTGGAACTGGCCCTGCGCCGACACGGCCACGACGTCGACACCGCGAGCACCGGCGAGGACGGGCTGCGGCGGCTGCACGCCCGGCCGCCGGATCTCGTGCTGCTGGATCTCATGCTGCCGGGAGTCGACGGGTTCGAGGTGTGCCGCCGGGTTCGCGCGGCCGGGGAGATCCCGGTCGTCATGCTCACCGCGCGGGGGGACGACGCCGACGTCGTCGTCGGTCTGGCGGCCGGAGCGGACGACTACGTGGTCAAGCCGGCGCGGCCGGCCGTGCTCGACGCGCGGATTCGGGCCGTGCTGCGCCGGGCGCCCGGCCCGCCCGACGGCGTGCGGGTGCACGGCGATCTGCGCATCGACACCACGGCGCTGACGGTGACGTCGCACGGCAGGCCGATCGCGTTGACCCCGACCGAGTTACGGCTGCTGCTGACCCTGTCGCGGGCGCCAGGGCGGGTGTTCGGCAGGCAGCGGCTGTTGGAGGAGGTGTGGGAGCACGACTATCTCGGCGACTCCCGCCTCGTCGACAACTGCGTACAGCGGCTGCGAGCCAAGATCGAGGACAGCCCGGCCTCCCCGCTGTACGTCCAGACCGTCCGAGGATTCGGCTATCGATTCGGACCGGTGTGATCCGGCGACTCGGACCGCGTGGTCTGCGGGCTCGTCTGGTGCTCGCCTTCGTACTGGTGACGGTGCTCGGAGCCGCGGCGGCGTCCTGGTCGAGCGCCGGATCGGCGAGCGCCGCGCTCCTCGACTCCACGGAACGGCGGCTCGTCGAGACCGTCACGAACCGGATCGAGGAGATCGCACCGCAGATCGGCTACCCCCCGGATCGGGAGGAGCTGGACCGGCTGCGCCTCGGCGTCGGCGCCGACGCCGTCGTCACCTATGCGGAGCTGACCGCCGCGAACGGCACCCGGCTCGGGTTGATCGACGACGCCTTCCGGGCCGCCGTGGGCGGTGGGAACCGCCTCGTCACCCGGCGGGTCGTCGTCGACGGCCGTCCGTGGCTGCTCATCGGAACTCCCGTCCTGACCACCGCGCCCGACGGCGGCCGCACGCCTTCCGGCGTCGAGGTCTACGCCGTGCACGATCTCGCCGACGTCCAGGAGCGGATCGACGGCCTGGCCTGGTCGGCCGTCGGCACGGCCGCGTGGGCGCTGCCGCCCGCGGTCCTGCTGGCGCTGCTGGCCTCGGCAGGCGTGCTGCGTCCGGTGCGTGAACTCCGCGACACCGCCGAGCGGCTGGCGGCCGGGGACCTCGGCGCCCGGTCGCCGCCGCAGGGCGCCGACGAGCTGGCCGAGCTGACCATGACGATCAACGCCATGGCCGCGGCGGTGGAGACGTCCATGACGGCGATGCGACGGATGCAGGCCGACGCACGGCGGTTCGCAGCCGACGTGTCGCATGAGCTGCGCACCCCGCTCAGCACGCTCACGGCGGTGCTGGAGGTGTTGGCCGCCTCGGCCGACGGGATGGAGGACGACGCCAGGGAGTCCACTCGGCTCGCGATCGCCGAGACCCGTCGCCTCGTTCGGCTCGTGGAGGACCTGATCGAGGTGTCCCGCTTCGACGCCGGCACCGCCGTGCTGCGCCGGGAGACGGTCGACGTCGTCGGTGTGGTGCGTGACTGCCTGCGGGCCCGCGGCAGGCTGGAGCAGGTGGAGCTGGTGGCACCGCCGAGCATGGAGCTGGCCTTGGACCCGCGTCGGCTGGACGTGATCGTGGCGAACCTCGTGGGCAACGCGATGCAGCACGGGGCGCCGCCGGTGCGCGTCGGGGTCGAGGCCCGCGACGACGAGCTGTGGATCGAGGTGGCCGACCACGGCCCCGGACTGGACCCGGAGGTGCTACCTCACGTGTTCGACCGCTTCTACAAGGCCGACACCGCTCGCGGCCGCGCCGAGGGCAGCGGCCTCGGACTGGCGATCGCGCGGGAGAACGCCCGGCTGCACGGCGGCGACGTCGTCGCGTCGGACGGCGACGGTCTCGGCGTCGGGGCTCGTTTCGTGCTGCGGATGCCCGCTCGGCGGGAGGACCCGTGATCCGGTTCGGCACTGCGGTGGTCGTCGCGATCCTGCTGTCGACGGGCTGCGGGGTGTCGCCCTCGGAGGTGACCGACGGGGGAGACGCGCCCACGGGTCTGGCGCCGGGGGTGACGCTGTACTTCGTCGACTCGAACGGCGCGCTCGCGCCCCGCCTGCGCGAGACCGGCAGGCTCGGCACGATCTCCGAGGCCGTGTCCCTGTTGTTGGACGGCCCCGGTGACTTCGATCTCGACACGGAGATCGCCGCCACCGAGGTGACCAGGGTCCGGGTCGACACCGAACCGGAGCTGATCCGGTTGATGGTGCCCCTGGCCGACTACGAGGTGACGTCGTCGGGCATCGACCAGATCGTGTGCACGGCGGTGGGCGCCCACGTACAGGCGGGCGGGTCGCCGCGGACCCGGGTGCAGGTGCGGTTCACCCAGCACACCCCTGAGTCGGACGTACGGCGGACCTGCCCGCTCCTCGCGGAGCCCTCGTGAGGCGGCGCGGCGCGCCTGGGACGTGCCGAGGCCGGTCTCTTCGGCCGGGCGCCGGCGTGCGGCGGGGCGGGTAGGGACCGGGGCTCCGGCTCCGCCCGCGTGCGACGGCGTACCCGCCGGTCGGACGCCAGGGCAGTGCGCGCGGTATTCCGGGGCATCCACGGGAGGAACGACGGTGTCCGCCGCGTCCCGCTCCGGGCGGGGCCCGTCGCGCCGCACGTGATCCTGGGCCGGAGCGCGGAACGTGAGGGAGGACACGCGGCCGTCCTCGAACGTGGACGTGGACCGGGTAGAATCCGACGAATGCCCAGTTCGGAACCGTCGTCCTCGACATCGGCGGCGGCAGGGGATGCCGTCCTGCCGTCGCCCGGCGGGAACGGGCCGGGATGCCGTGCGGCCTGCTCGGCGCCGTGTCGGCCGTCGGGACGCGTGCGGATTTGACGCCGCGATAGTAGTGAGTGTTAACTATCAACCATGGCGGGCGCGCGCAGGCCGAGGGTCAGCATCGAGCGGCGTCGCGAGCAGATCCTCGCGGCGGCGTTGCAGGAGTTCAGTCGCAAGGGGCTGCACGGCGGCTCGACCGTCACCATCGCCAAGGACGTCGAGATCTCCCACCCCAACCTGTTCCGGGTCTTCTCCACCAAGAAGGAACTCTTCATCTCGGTGCTGGAACAGACCTTCGCCACGATCGAGCGCGTGATGCTCGTCCCCGGCGAGAAGGAGGCGGTCGCCCCGTTGCAGACGATGGCGGACGCCTGGGGTGATCTGATGGAGAACCGGGCGCTGATGCTCATCCTGTTGCAGGGATACGCGGCGTCGGACGACCCGGAGATCCGGGACGTCATGCAGGGGTGGACGCAGGACGTCTTCGAGCGGATGGAGGCGCTGCCGAAGGTGGGAACCGACACGGCGCACTCCTTCCTCGCCGAGGGATTCCTGTACATGGTCTCCGCCTCGATGGACCTGTCGGTCCGCGCCGAGCACGATCCCTGGGCCGAGCGTTTCCTGGACTCCGGAGCCTGATCTCGTCGGCAGGCGGTCGGCGGACGACGTTCTCTCATGGGTAGTGAGCACTCACTACTTGTGATCCGTGATCACGCGGCCGTCGGATGGACGGTCCGTCCGTGTCGGGAGCGGTCGATCAGGACGGCGATCGTCTCCCGTGGGGGGGGGGGAGCCGTACCGATCGTCACGATCCCGGCGCGCACGCTCGCCGACCGAGGAGTACGGGAGGAGGACGCACAGCCCCCGAGGACCGCACGCCCCGCCGCCGACTCGCTCGACGCACGTCCCGCCGCGGCCCGCGCCGCACTGGACGACCTCCGCACCGGCCGACACGACAACCAGGAGAGGAACTCGACGATGAACCCGCCGACCGTGCTCGTGACCGGTGCGACCGGAACCGTGGGATCCGCCCTGATCCCCGCGCTCCAGGCACACGGCGTCACCGTCCGTGCCATGATCCGCGACCCGGCAAGACCCGTCCCCGGCGTCGAGAACGTCGTCGCCGACCTGGCGGACGCGGCCGCGGTCGCCGCCGCACTGGACGGTGTCGACGCCGCCTTCCTCAACGGCCCGTCGACGCCGGACGCCGCCGCGCTCCAGATCGGATTCGCCGATCTCGCCCATGCCGAGGGCCTGCCTCGTCTCGTGCTGCTCTCGCAGTACGCGGCGAACCCGGACTCGGCGGTGCGATTCCTGCGGTGGCATGCCGAGGTCGAGGCACACGTGCGCGGCCTCGGCCTTGATCACACCGTCCTGCGCCCCAACCTGTACCTGCAGTCGCTGCGCGCCTTCGCCGGCACCATCGCGCAGGGCTGGTTCGGCGCGCCCGTCGGCGGCGCGGCCGTCAGCGTCGTCGACGCCAGGGACGTCGCGGACGCGGCCGCCGTGGTGCTGACCGGTGCGGGACACACCGGCGCCGTCTACACCCTGACCGGGCCGCGCGCCGTGACCCACGCCGAGATCGCGGCGGCGCTCTCCTCGGCCGCCGGCCGGGACATCGCCTTCCACGACACGAGTGCCGCGGAGTTCTCCGCCGCGCTGGCCGGACTGCTGCCGCCCTGGCAGCTCGACGGGCTCGTCGAGGACTACGCCCACTACGCGAGGGGCGAGGCGGCCACCGTGTACACGTCCGTCGCCGACCTCACCGGCAGGCCTGCCCGCGACGTCGCCGACTTCGCCCGCGATCACGCCGCCTTGTTCACCCGTTCATGAATCGACCAGCCGAACCACTATCCGAAAGGGGGATTCGATGATCTACCACGGTATTCGTTTCACCATCAGGCCCGACGTCTCGCGAACGGAGGCCGAGGCCGTGCTGGAGCGCATGCTGGAGGGGTGCCGCCGGATGGTGCCGAGCCGCACCGGAGTACTCGGCCGAGACTTCGGCGGCGAGTACGAATACGGTGCGGTCGCGGTGTTCGAGGACCTGGAGAGCTACGAGCGGATGTTGAACGATCCGGCGTACCTCGAGGTTGATCTCATCGGGCTTCCGCTGGTCGACAAGTTCACGTCCTTCGACATCACCGACGATCCCGACCCGGAGTTCGGCGCCAAGCTCGCCGAGATCCACCGACGCCGATGGGACAAGCTGCCCGATCTGACCAGGCTCGTCGCCAATCTCGACGAGTACACCGACAGCGCCGCGGCGGGACCGGTGCGTGAGCCGACCGCCTTCGGCGGTCAGCCTGCGGCTGCCCGGTCCGGCTCGTCGCCGTCGGCCGCGGGATGACGCCGAGTCGGGGGAGGAGCACCGCGCCGGCCGTCGTCGGGCGCAGCGTCGATCGTCGTGTCGTGGATCTCGGCGGGGCCGTGGAGCCGCGCTCCTTTCGAGACCGACGTCTGTTCGACGGCTCCTCACGTGCGTGCTTCGACGGGCCGAGGATGAACGGGCCGATCTCGGCGATCGACCGCATCGACTCCGGCCGACGGTGCGTCGCCGGTGCGCCGCCGCGCGGGCGAAGGGGTGCGACGGACTTGGTGAGCGGATGTGTCCGCGGTCCCGGGAGGCCGAAGGCGCCTCCGACCGCGTCGATCGCTTCCTGTCGCCGGCCTGCGCGGTCCGGCCGTGTCGACGACAGGGGCGATGCCGTCTGCGGCGCGTAGCCGGCGCGACCGACTCTCGGGCCGGCATGCCGAGTCACGTCGGCATGCGGAGCCGGCGGACCCGGGAGAGCCAGAGGACGAGCGCCGCGAGGGCCACGGGAACGATCGCCCAGAGCTGAGTCGCGCGGACTCCGACGGACTCGGCGAGCACACCACCGAGGATCGCGCCCACGGGCGTGCCGCCGAGAGCGATCATGCGTGACGAGGTGTTGACCCGGCCCTGTAACTCCTCCGGGGTGAGCTGCTGTCGCAGGGTGACTCCGTTGACCACCGCCAGCGTATTGGTGCAGTACCAGACCGCCCAGCAGCCCAGCGACAGCAGCCAGTGTCCCGCCAGGGCGACGCCGAGGAGCGCGGGAACGTACAGGCTGAACGCCGCGGCCGACAACCGGCCGGCGCCCAGGAGCCTCGTCGACCACGGCAGCAGGACCGTCGCAGCCAGTGCCCCGACCGCTCCGGCCGCGAAGAACAGGCCGACCCGCCAGTCGTCGGCGGCGATGCCGAGGTTCCGATCGAGGTGTACCACGAGGATCCCGATGACGGCGCCGCTCGACAACGTGAGCCCCACGGAGGCCAGGGTGACGAGCCGGATCTCCACCGTGCGCCAGAGAAAGGCCAGACCGTCGCGGATCGTCTGCCCGAGGGGCGGCGTCGCGCGCGAGACGGGGTCGAGGTTCGTCCGGATCCGCAGGATCAGGATCGCCGAGACCGCGTAGGTCACGCCGCTGACGGCAGGCATCACGCCGGGGTGAGCGGCACTGCTCACCACCCCCGCCACGGCGGGCATCGCGATCCCGGCCGTGATGCCGAAGGACCAGATGACGGAGTTGGCGCGCACCAGACGGTCCCGGCCGACGACGCTGACCAGGGTTCCCCACGCCGCGGCGTCGAACCAGACGAACGCCGTCCACGCCACGAACGCCACGACGAGGACGTGGACCGTGCTGAGCGACCCCGTCAGAGCGGCGACGGGCACGGAGACGACGGCCGCGGCCGCCACCAGATCCGAGAGGACCATGAGTCCGCGGCGGTTCACCCGGTCGGCGAGCGCGCCCGCGAACAGCCCGAAGAGGAGATACGGCAGTGTCAGCAGCGCCGAGGCGGCTCCGGTGAGCGCCGCGGACCCGCTCTGCCGATAGACGAGGACCGGTATGACGACGGCGAGCGCCTCGGTGCCCGCCGACGAGATCGTCCTGCTGCCGACCCAGAGCCGGAAGTCGCGCGACCACCGCGATCGCTCCGGTTCGGGCGACGCCGGTTCCGCCGTGCTCCCGTTGCCCATCCGCGACCCCGATCGGTGCCGTGTGACGCCTGGAATGGAGACGGATGCCGTGGGCGGTCGCGGTGCGGGCGGGTCCGGCGTCGGCGGGGGATCGCGGTCTCGTGCCCCCGCGGCCTGCCGTGCTCGGCCGTCCGCTCGCGGCGTCCGGCCCAGGGTATCGGACGCGGGCGATCGGCCTTCGACGCGGGAACGCCTAGGTCATCGCCGTCATCGGCGTCGCCGCGGTCGATTCCCGCGATCACGGATCGGTACGCAGGCGGTCCTCGGTGGCGCGATCGTGCGCCCCGGTCGGTAGCCGCCGACATCCGCCTGCGCCGACACCGACGCGGTCTTCCCAGGTCGGAGCGGAGAACCGAGAGCGCGACCCGCCGGTGGGCGGCCCGGAGTCGCCCAGATCTGGCCGCTCGTGCTAACTTCTGGCCATGCGGTCAGATAATGAGCCAGACGGCCAGAAGCGCCGTTCCGTGATCGAGGACGTCCGGCGTGCCCAGATCATCGAGAGCGCGATCGAGACCTTCGCGGAGGTCGGCTACAGCGGGACCTCGCTGGCGCGCATCGCCGAGCGCGCGGGCATCAGCAAAGGAGTGATCTCCTACCACTTCGCAGGCAAGGACGAGCTGATGGAACAGCTCGTCGATCAGGTCTACCGCGAGATCACCGGCTTCGTCGCGCCGAGGGTCGAGCGGGAGTCCACGGCGGCGGGCAGGCTCCGTGCCCGCCTCCGCTCGGTCGCCGAGTACGTGCAGGGCCATCGCTCCCAGCTGCTCGCCCTGGCCGAGGTCTTCAACAACCTTCGCGACGCCAACGACCAGCTGCGCTACGGGGAGACCTTCAACGAGCCGATCTACCAGAGTCAGGAGGCGATGCTCCGGGCCGGCCAGGACTCGGGCGAACTGCGCGACTTCGACGCCAGGGTGATGGCCGTCACCGTGCAGGCGGCGATCGACGCCATGATCGCCTACTGGGGCGCCTATCCCGAGCACGACATCGCGGCACACGCCGAACAACTGGCCGACCTGTTCGAGAACGGCATCCGCGCGCACCACGCCGGGCAGGAGACCGACCGATGACCTACACCGCCCCCTCGCAGCCCACCCCGATCGCCACCCGCCCGCGACTGGCCTACCTCGACAACCTGCGCGTCGCGCTGACCGTGCTGGTGGTGGTGCACCACGCCGCGGCGGGCTACAGCGGCATCCCGGGCGTCTGGTACCACACCGAACCCGCGACCGACGGCTCCGCCGGCTTCCTCGCGGGCCTGGTCATGGTGAACCAGGGGTTCTTCATGGGCGCCTTCTTCCTCATCGCGGGAGTCTTCGTTCCCGGGTCCTACGACCGCAAGGGCGGCCGACGCTTCATCATCGACCGACTCATCCGCCTGGGCATCCCGCTGCTCGTCTTCGTCGTGGCGATACGGCCGCTGGTCAACTACGGCTACTACGTGTCCGCGAGGGAGGCCGTGCTCGCGCAGGAGGGCGTCGAACTGCCCTACTGGCTGTTCTACCTGTTCTCCTGGGACCCGGGGCCGATGTGGTTCGTCGAGCTGCTGCTGCTGTTCAGCCTCTGTTATGTCCTGGTGCGGCGGCTGCGGCGGGGCCGTCGCCCGGCCGCCGAGCCGCGGCGTGAGGGTCGCGCGCCCGGTGCCCTGCTCGTCATCGGTCTTGCCGTCGCCGTCGCCGTGGCGACCTACCTGTGGCGCATCGTGGTGCCGGTCGGCACCACCGTCCCGATCCTCGGGCTGCCCACCGTGGCCTACCTGCCGCAGTACGCCGCGCTGTTCGTCGTCGGCGTGCTCGCCGCCCGAAACGGCTGGCTGCCGAGCCTGTCGGCGACGGCAGGTCGGATCGGCTTCGCCGTCGCGGTCGTGGCCGCGGCCGGTGTCGTCCTCGTCTTCCGTTCCACCGGCGACGCCTTCCACGGTCTGGGCAGCCCGGAGTCCTTACTGATGGCGGTGTGCGAGTCCGCACTCGCCGTCGGGATGACGCTCGGACTGCTGGTGCTGTTCCGGAACCGTTTCGACCGGCAGACCCGGACGGGCGGGTTCCTGTCGGAACGGGCCTACACCGTCTACTTCACCCATGCGCTCGTCCTGGTCGGCCTGGGCGTCGCCCTCAGCGGCCTCGCCGCTCCCGCCGTCGTGAAGTTCCTGCTGCTCGCCGTCACGGGCGTGCCGCTGTGCTGGCTGGCGGCCCACCTCGTCCTGGCGCTGCCGGGCGCCAGGAAGGTGCTCTAGGCGAGGCCTCGGGCGGCGTGGTCCGCGGCCGGTACGAAGCGCGATGCCGTGGCGTGATCGGCGGCGAGCATGTCGCCGGATCGACGCGGCCGTCCGCCACCAGGACCGTCGCCGGGCGCGCCCACCGCCGCCGACGAGCGGCGTGCCTGCCGCGTGCAAACGGGAGAACCCACGCGATTCCCTGACGGTCGAGGATAAGCCCGCGAACACCGATCGCGGCCGAATTCGGTGATGGTTTTCGGCCAGGGGAAAAGGATGTGTCGAATCATGGCCCATCGCATAACGTCCCCGGCATGCCATCGACGATCCGCCGATTCGGTGGCGTGAAGGACGACGCATCCCGGGGGAGTGTCGGCCGATGCCGGTGATCGGCGATCGGCACGGGATGCGGATTCGGCGGGGACGTGTTCATGAATTGATCAGGGAGGAATCTCATGTCAGCTCGACAGCGTTCGCGCAGCATGGTGATCGTCGGGGGTCTCGTCGCGGGACTGACGTTGTTCTCCGGAGCCGCGGCCGTCGCGGCACCCGCCGAGGGCACGCGGACCGTCGCCGAGGCGCCGCGAGCGGCGGAACAGCGGCCGACGTACATGGGGGAGTACGGCTCGAAGTCCGCCTGCGCCCGGGAAGGCGAGTTCGGGCAGCTGATCGGGGCCTGGGGCGCGTTCGAGTGCGCCGGGTCCGGCAGCAGCTGGCACCTGTGGGTCTACTGAGCCGCTGGGGAACGGGGGCGCGTCGCCGCGTGGCAGGCGGCGCGCCCCCGCCCGTCGGCCGGGCTGTCCGGCAGCGCGCCGGTCGACGTCACCGCCGCATCCTGGGGTCCTCGGTCGGGTCCGCGTACATCGGCGGGCAGCCCTCGACGGCCGCCTCCTGCCGCAGCTCGTAGTGCCACGCCTCGTTGCCGTAGATCTGACAGAGGCCGTAGTCCGCGCCGTACCGGACCAGCCAGTCCAGCGCGGCATACGGGCCGATGTCCACCGCGTCGCCGGACACGTGCGCGGACGTCGTCGGGGTCGCCACCCAACGGGCGGCCTCCTCCCGGGACCCGTACGTCGCCACGGCGTCCCGCAACAGCCGCTCCTGATACCTCGGCGAACGCCAGCCGCTGGTGACGGAGAAGTCGACGCCGTCGGCCTCGGCGTCCGTCGCGGCACGTCGCAGCGCGGCGAGCAGGTCCGCGTCCAGCTTCGACACCGCGGGGACGTCGTCGAACACCGACGGCTCCTCGCCGTCGACGATCCGGCCGTCGGCCGCGGTGGGCTCGCCCCGGAGGGTGGACCACAGGGCGTCGCCGAGCGAGGCGCCGGGCGCGGCGCCCGCCCGCCCGGCGGGCAGCGACTGGAGCGCGGCGAACACCGCGACCATGCCGCCGACCACGGTCAGCGCGACCGCGACGATCCGACGGCGGCGAGACGTCGCGAGGGGAGTCCGAATGCTGTCGTTCATGCGTGACAGCGAACGTCGCCCGCCGTTGCCGCGGCGTATCCGAATCCGGATATGCCGACGATAGGCGGTGCCGCCTAGCCTGCTCACATGCGTGTGCTGATCGTCGAGGACGAGCCCTACCTGGCCGAAGCCGTGCGGGACGGCCTCCGGCTCGAGGCGATCGCCGCCGACATCGCGGGTGACGGTGACACCGCCCTGGAACTGCTCGACGTGAACTCCTACGACATCGCGGTGCTGGATCGCGACATCCCCGGACCCTCCGGCGACGAGGTCGCCCGATCGATCGTCGACTCGGGAAGCGGAATCCCGATCCTCCTGCTCACCGCCGCCGACCGACTCGACGACAAGGAGTCCGGATTCGCCCTGGGCGCCGACGACTATCTGACGAAGCCCTTCGCCATCCGCGAACTGGTGCTGCGACTGCGCGCACTCGACCGTCGGCGTGCACACCTCCGGCCGCCGGTGCTGGAGATCGCCGGCCTGCGACTCGACCCGTTCCGGCGGGAGGTCTACCGCGACGGCCGCTACGTCGCGCTCACCAGGAAGCAGTTCGCCGTGCTCGAGGTGCTCATCGCCGCCGACGGCGGCGTGGTCAGCGCGGAGGAACTGCTCGAGCGGGCCTGGGACGAGAACGCCGACCCCTTCACCAACGCCGTCCGCATCACCGTCTCGTCGCTGCGCCGACGCCTCGGCGAGCCGGGGCTGATCGTCACGGTCCCCGGCGTCGGATACCGGATGGACCCCGGCGGCGGACCGGGGTCGACGGACGGCCCGCGTGCCTGACGCGTCCTCGCCGCCTCGGCCCGGGCCCAGACGTCCCGGTCCGAGCATCCGACTGAAGCTCACCCTCAGCTACGCGGGCCTCCTCGTCCTCGCGGGCGTCCTGCTGCTCGGCGTCGTGTGGCTGTTCCTGCTCCGCTACGTGCCGGACGGGGCGATCCCCACCCGCGGCGGCTTCGTGCCCAATCGCACCGACCTGATCCGGGCCTTCGCCCCGGCGGCGACCGGCGTTCTGTCCTTCCTGCTCGTGCTCGGCCTGGCGGGCGGCTGGTTCCTCGCCGGTCGGATGCTCCGGCCCCTCACCCGGATCGGCGATGCGGCCCGGCTGGCCGCGCAGGGCTCGCTGTCCCACCGGATCAGACTCGAAGGCGCGCAGGACGAACTGCGCGAACTCGCCGACGTCGTCGACACGATGCTGGAACGGCTCCAGTCGCACGTCGCCGAGCAGCAGCGGTTCGCCGCCAACGCCTCCCACGAACTGCGCACGCCCCTGGCGATCTCGCAGGCGCTGCTCGAGGTCGCCCGCCACGACCCGGATCGTGACGTCGAGGCGCTCATCGACCGGCTTGAGAACGTCAACTCCAGGGCCGTCGAACTCACCGAGGCGCTGCTCCTGCTGAGCCGGGTCGACGGACGCTCCTTCGCCCGCGACGCCGTCGACCTCTCCCTCGTCGCCGAGGAGGCGGTGGAGACGCTGTTCCCGCTGGCCGCGCGGCGCGGCGTCACCCTCGACATCGGCGGGACGTCCGCCCGGACGATCGGCTCGGCGGCTCTGCTGCTCCAGATGACGACGAACCTCGTGCAGAACGCGATCGTGCACAACCTGCCCGCGGGCGGGCTGGTCTCCGTGCACACCGAGACCCGGCGATCGACGGCCGTCGTGCACGTGGAGAACACCGGTCCGCCCCTGGCGCCGGAGCTGGTGGCGACGCTGACCGAGCCGTTCCGACGCGGCACCGAACGCCTGCGTGACGACGACCAGGCGGGCGTCGGTCTCGGGCTGGCGATCGTGCAGAGCATCATCCGCGCCCACGGGGGGACCTGGAGTCTGGCACCTCGGCCCGCCGGGGGACTGGTCGTCACGGTGCACCTGCCCACGGCACCGCAGGCCGCCCCGCACGTCTCCTGACGACTCGGTCGATCACCTCGTCCGGCGGTCTTCGCTGTTCCTCCCCGAGCGTGGCCGGAGTCGTCGCCGTTCGGAGACCTGCCGTCGGAGACCTGCCGTCGGAGACCTGCCGCCGGACTCCTGTCGCCGGATTCCGGTCGTCGGTCTCCGGTCGTCGGATTCTCGTCATCGTCGGATCACTGCTCGCGGGTCCGAGGGCGAGATCGCAGGTCGGTCTCGGCCCGGACCGCTCAGGCGACCGCCCAGGCGGCTCAGAGGCCCAGACGACTCAGGCGGCTCCGACCAGGCGGCCACACGGAACGGGGGCGGCCGTGACGTCGAGCGTGGCAGGCTCTCCGCTCAGCCGATGCCGCCCAGCGCGCGGTACGCGAGGTTGAACGCGATCGCGACGCCCGCCGTGCCCACGACCGCGATGGCGAGGGCACCCGGCTCGCGCAGCCGCCGGATCGCGACGCCGATCAGCAGGGCGGCGCCTGCCGAGGCGATCAGGACCCAGTAGACCGGGCTCGTGGTCTCCGCGATCCACGTCAGCCCGTAGCCGCCCTCGCCGATGCCGATGCCCGCGACCAGGGCGACGGCCGAGGCGATCCGCCATTGTGAGCGAGACCGGAGCCAGGCCGCCGCGGCACCGACGAAGGGACCGACGACGACACCGACGACGCCGAACAGCACGGGGCTGTAGAACAGGCCCATCAGGGCGGCCGTCCACGTGTAACCGAGCACGAGCAGCACGAAGCTCACCGCGCCGAGGACGCTCGAGAGCACGGTGGAGGCCCGCGCCCCGTAGACGAGCAGCACCGTCAACAGCGTCCATCCACTGGCCGAGTTGGCGAACGAGGTGAGTGCCTCGGGCAGCCAGCCCTGGGCGAAGAAGGTCAGCCCGCCCAGCAGCAGGCTTGCCGCGAGCACCACGACGACGCGCGGGAGGACACGGGTTCGATCGGTATTCGGATGTTCCGCGATGTCGGGCACCGACGCAGATTACAAGTCCGCCGCGAATGCCTCTCCGCCCGTCTGACGCGGGAATCGATCAACGACAAAGCGAGGCGATCCCGTGCCGATCCTCGGTGGCGACCGAGGTGACGAGGACGTTCATGCGGGTCACAGGCATGGGAACGGGGACCGGGACGATCACCGAGGGAATGACGGGCGGCCGGTCGGTCCCCGGTGTCGCGTTTTCCCCGATTCCGTCATTGAACTCGCTCGGACATTCGGACTGCGACAGGAGCGCCCGTATGACCGTGTGCTTCTCATCATCCCGCCGTCCGTTTCTCGGCACCGGGGGCGGACCCGCCGGGCACACCGCCTGTCCGCGCGGGAGTCACCGGAGCGACATGACCCCGTCGGAGGCCGAGGCCGCCCGCCGCGTGGTTCAGGCCTGCCGCTCCAGCCACTCCCAGAGCTCCCGCTCCCGGTCGGCGTCATACGATTCGCGCGACGAGCTCATGGTCCGCGTGCGGTGGATGTAGGAGCCGGTGGGGGCACGCACGGCGCCGAGGATCACGTCGGTGAGCTTGCGGCCCGCGGCCTGCGGGGTGTCCACCAGCGGGGTGGCCGCGAGCGGAGGGATCAGCCTGCTCATCACCCAGGGGAATGCGCCGCCCGCCGCCCGCGCCAGCCCGGTCCCCACGACGAGGCTGGGGTTGTAGGCGAGGATCTCCACGTCTCGCGGCAGTCGGCGGGCCCACTCGTGAACGAGGTGGACGCCGCCCAGCTTGCTGGTGGTGTAGGCCCGGCGGCCGGCTCGGACCCGCGCGGAGTTCGCGAACGCGCCGGGCCTGGAGACCGTCTCCGGGCCCGACCAGTCCGGTCGAGGCATGATCCCGCCGGTGTGTCGGAGGTCGCCGAAGTGGGCGTCGCTGACGGTGAGGACGACGCGGGCGGGAGCCTGGAGATGCGGGTGCAGCCTGCGCAGCAGCAGGTGCGGCGCCAGCACGTTGACGGCGAAGGTCGTCTCGTAGCCGTCCACGGTCGAGTGCAGCGCGTTGTCGAGGTGGACGCCCGCGTTGTAGGCGACGCCGCTCAGCGGCGGGAGTTCGCCCGCGTCGAGCAGGTCCTCGACGCGCGCGGTGGCCGCGGCGATGCTCGCCTTGCTCGCGAGATCCGTGTCGATCACCGTGACCTGCGCGGAGATCGCCCGCAGACCGGGGAGCACCTCGGCGCCCGAACCCGCCCGGGCGAGGATCACCAGTCGCGTCTCGGGGCTGCGCCGCAGGATGTCGCGGGCGGCCTCCAGACCGATCCCACGGGTGGCACCGGTCATGATCAGGGTTCGCTTCGCTTCGTCCATCTGTTCGCTCCTCGCGGTGTGACGATCGGGCCGTATCCGGCGGCGGAGCGTGTGGCTCCTGCCGCAGGCACCGACTGTGCTGGAGCCTCGGCAGGCCGGGGAGATCCCGTCGAACCTGGTATCGGCAGGACCACGCACAGGGTCCGGCGGCACCGTTCGGGCGAGGGACAATAGCCGCCATGGTGCGAGACACGCGGTCGGATCTGGGCGGCTATCTGCGGCACCGACGCGCCGAGATGACGCCGCCGAGCCGTCCCGGCGTCGCCCCCACATCCCATCGCCGGGTCCCCGGCCTTCGGCGACAGGAACTCGCCGACCTCGCGGGACTGTCGGTCGACTACTACATCCGTCTGGAACAGGGGCGCGCCACGCGGCCCTCGCGTGACGTCCTCGCCGCCCTGGCGCGTGCCTTCGGCCTCTCGAAGGCCGAACGGGACCACCTGTTCCGACTCGCAGGCGAGTCGGCGCCGCTCCCGACGGCCCCCGATCACCGGATTCGTCCCGGAATCCTGCGGCTGCTGCACAGCCTCGAAGGCGTCATGCCCGCCACCGTTCACGACGGGCGCCTCGATGTGCTCGCACTCAACGCCGACGCGGCAGGGCTGCTGGGGCCGCTGCGGGGCGAGGGTCCGTACGGTCGGAACATCGTCTATCAGTGCTTCACCGCTTCAGGACTGCGTGATCTGCTCGATGACGACGGCGTCGAGCAGTTCACCCGCGTCGCGGTCTCCGAACTGCGCACGGCGCTCGGCCGCTATCCGGAGGACGAGTACCTGCGTTCGCTGTTCGACGAGCTGGTCGCCGTCAGCGCCGCGTTTCGCGCCCGATGGGAGCAGGGCGAGATCGGAGCATGGCGTTCCGCCTTCAAGCGACTGCGGCATCCCTCCCTCGGGTGGGTCAGCGTCGACACCGAGATGCTTCACGACCCCGAACCCGACCACTGGATCATGCTGTACGCGCCGCGTGTTCCGTCGTGAGGTCGCACAGCGGACACCGGTCTGGCTGAGCGCCCGTCTGGTCGAGCGCCCGTCGGCGTGAGTGCGCGCCTCGCGCCTCGCGCATCGCCTGCGGACTCGGCACGACGAGCCGCCGTGACACCGGACGCGGGCAGCCGAGAGACGTCGATCCACCCCGTCATTCGCGGTAGCCGGTGCGATCGCAGTACCTCTCGCCCCACCAGCCGATCCAGTTGCCGCCGCCGTCGTACCGGTCGCTTCGTCCGCCGACCGCCACCCGACACCGCGACCGGGCCCGCCTGTGCTCGGACGGCAGGTGTCCGCACTCGGCACACGGTCGTCGCCCGGCGTCCGGGGCGGGCGGGTTCCGGCGCACCATGGCGAGTCCGCCGACAGCCAGGGCCGCGATCGCGGCCATGCTGACCGCCACACTCAGGATCTCGTACGTCATCGTCGTCAGGCCTCCGTGGCGAAGGACGGAACGGCGCGCATCCGGCGCGGCGGGTGACCGGTGTCGCTCGTGACTCCCGCCGGACGACGGGTCACGTCGCCGCCGGGATCATGATGCGGCGTCCGTCCGACTCTCCGAGGACGTTCCGGCCGCCGGACTTCCCCGCCGACGTCGTCGCGCCCGGACGGGGTGCGGGCGTTCGGGCGGGCGACCGGCAGGTCGTGGAGCGCCTCGGGGGCGGCCGCAGACGCCGTCGGGCGGACGCGCCGTCTCCGAGCCAGGACGTGGCCGACCACCGCTCGGGCGAGGTGGCGTCGGTACAGCCGTCCCGCCGCGGAGCAGCCCGACGGGACCAGCACGCCTGCGCAGGCCCGTCGATCGGGACGGCGTGTTCCTCGACGTCGAACCGCGTTCTTCGTGCTGTCAGCCAGTGTGTTCACGAAGCCGGACTCGTCATCACGGAGGCGACGCGGGTGATCCGGTCGGCATGCGGCCGCAGGAGATGTGTCGTCCTCGGCGGCCGTCGACCGTCGTTCGGGCACTCGAAGTCCAGCAGCCGATGCCGGAGCCGAGCCGGCCGGGCCCGAACCTCGTGCCGACGGCCTGTTCGCCGCGCCGGCCTGCTCGATCACGTCCGTCTGGTGCGCGTCCGTCCTGCGTGACTCGGTGGGTTCGTGGGAGTCGTCCCGGCCGATCCCACCCTCTGGGGCAGGGGCTCGCGCGGCCTTTCAGTGGCGAGCACCATCGCGACGCGCCGCCGCCGATCATGACTCGGCCTGCGCCGCGCGACGCATTCATCGACACCGCAGGCGCGATCGAGCTTCCTCTCGCCGACGCGATCGCCCGCAGCCTCGGCGACGACACGCCGCAGGGCGCCCGGGTGTTCGCGGCGAGCGTGGGCGCCGCGGTCCGAATCGCGCTGTGCTAGCCGCGGCCCCGTGCCTTCTTCTCGGGTCCCTCGGGGTCTCCGGCCGCGTCCGCGACGGAGTCGTCGGAGGGCGGGCAGGCGTCGCGCAGGCGGTGCAGGGTCGCCGTCACGACGGCGTGGACGTCCGTCTCGCGTAGTGGGGCGGAGAACAGCGCCGAACTGAACGAGAAGCCCTCGATCAGGGCGAACAACAGGAGCGCCTCGCGGTGCAGCGCCTCCTCGTCGATCGTGCGGTCGGCCAGCGCATCACGCAGCAGCGAGCGCATCAGCTCCGTGCCCGCGAGGGAGGTCGTCGCGAGGTCGGCCGCCAGCTCCGGGTCCGTGCGCGCCATGACCCGGTACTCGACGAGGGCGATGTTCTCCTTGCGCTCCTGTTCACTGGTGGGCGCGGCGAAGGTGATGACGTCGGCGATCCGGGTCGTCGGGTCGCCGGACAGCGTCGCGGCGCGGCGCACGGCGCGCTGGATGAGGACGCCCAGGGTGAAGCGCATGACCTCGCGGACGGTGTCGCCGAAGTAGTGCCGGATGCTTCCCACGGCCAGGCCGGTGCGTGTGGCGATCCGCGCGAGGGTCACCGAGCGGAGCCCGTGCGCGGTGATCTCGTCGATCACGGCGTCGGCGACCTGCTCCCGGCGGACATCCGGGTCGACTCTCTTGGGCATGCCTCCACCTTAGCGCTTCTAGCATTCGCATGCTACTTTTCCTAGCATGGACGTGCTAAATAAACCTCGTGGCGGTGCCCCTCCACGCGAGCCCGACGACATGAGCCGTGAGCGACCGGCACGGCGCCTGGACGGCAGGCCCTCGACCAAGAACACCCGCCACCATCGCCGCGCCCTCGTACTCGACCGCGGCGTGACGGAGGAGAAACGCATGCGATCACCCCTTCGACTCCCGAGCCGATCCCGGCGCCTCGCGACCGGGCTCGTCGCGGCCGCCACGTCGACGCTCGTCCTGCTCACCGGCTGCGCGCCCGCTTCTCCACCACCGGACCCGAACTCGGACACGGGCACGGACCTCGGCGCCTACCTCGGGCAGGAGCTCGACTGGGGCGGGTGCGAGGAGACCGCGACGAACACGGCGGACGCCGAGCTGTTCGCGAATCCCGCGCTCGAGTGCGCCTCGGTGGAGGTGCCGCTCGACTACGGCGATCCGGAGGGCGAGAAGGCGCGGATCGCGCTCCTGCGCCTGGCGGCATCGGGCGAGGCCGAGGGCTCGTTACTGATCGACCCGGGCGGCCCGGGCGGCTCCGGCACGAGCTTCGTCGCGTCGACCGTGTCGCTGTGGCAGGCAGGCCCGGTCGCCGAGCGCTTCGACATCGTCGGCTTCGATCCTCGCGGGACGGGGTCGTCGACACCGGCGCTCGACTGCTATACCGACGAGGAGTACGACGCAGGCGACGTGCCGCGGTTCGGCGCGGTGTACGACGTCACCAGCTCCGAGGAGGCGGTCGAGCTCGCGGAGCGCTGCGCCGACGGCTCTGGCGGCGTCGCGAACCTGGTCAACGCCGGGTCGACGAACGTCGTGCGCGACATGGACGTCATACGAGCTGTGCTCGGCGATGACGAGCTGACCTATCTCGGCTACAGCTACGGCAGCGAGCTCGGCGCCATGTACGCCGCCGCCTACCCCGAGAAGGTCCGCGCGATCGTGCTCGACGGGGCCGTCTCGCCCGACCTGACGGCGAGCGAGTTCCGCCTGTCCTCGTTCACCGGCGTGCAGGCCCGGTTCGACGACCTCGCCGCATTCTGCGCCGAATCGCCCGACTGTGTACTCGGCGCCGATCCCGCGGCGGCGAACGACCGCCTGCACGAGATCGTGCGGCCCCTCATCGAGACGCCCGCGCCGACGGCCGACGGCCGAGCCGTCAGCGTCTGGGACGTCTACCTCGGCATCACCGGCGGCCTGTACTCGGAGCGGAGGTGGCCCGAGATCATCTCCGCCCTGACCGCGCTCGACGCCGGGCAGGCCGACGAGATGCTCGCCCTGCGCGACGCCTCCCACGCCCGCACCCCGGACGGCGCCTACGGCTTGGACCTCGACACGAACATCGCCGTGCGCTGCATGGACTCGCCCCGCCTGACGCCCGAGGAGCAGACCGCCTTCGCACGCCAGGTCGGAGACGTCGCGCCGATGTTCGACCTCGACGTGTTCACGGCGGGGATCTACCACAGCGAGTGCGAGGCGTGGCCCGCGCCGCCCACACGCGAGGAGCCCTGGCTCGCCGACGTCGGCGACCTCCCCGACACGCTCGTCGTGTCGGTCACCGGTGATCCCGCGACGCCGCACGAGGGCGGCATCGCGATGGCTCGAGCCCTCGGTGGAAGCCTGCTCACCGTCGACGGCAGGCAGCACGGCGCCTACCTCCTCGGCGGCAGCGAGTGCGTGGACGACGTGGTCGACGCTTATCTCCTCGACCTCGAATCCCCGCCCGCCGACGCCCGATGCAGCCTGTGACACGTACGATTCAGGCCCGGCAGTCCTGCGGCGGATCCGGTCACACCACTTCGGCTGGTGCGATGTCCTTCGCGCGGGGAATCGGGACCGGGCTGCCGCGGCACGCCGCGGGTACGGGGCTTACGACGAACCCGCTGTCAGAGCCACGAATGCGTACTCGGTGACATCGCTCCTCCGCGTACCTCCGTCGCGTACCTCCGTGTCCTCGCGGATGGCGGCTCGCTCTGGTGTGGAATCGCCGGGAGGCCGAATTCCATGGGCAGGTCTCGCATTTCGAACGGAATCGTCGTGAACGGCGAGGACGGTGACCGTACCGTCGGGTCGGGGGTGGCAGCGGGTCGTACGGCGTGGTCGGATTCGGCTCCTGCCAGGTGGTATTCCCGACGGATGTTCTGGGTAGCAGATTTTCTCGCGGTGTTCCGGTCTCCGTTCTGGTGACGAAGTGGAAGTCGCCGCGCTCCTGATGGCGACTCGGCGCCGAGTGTGGGTTCTCACTGATATTCCGTCCGGCGCGGAGTCGGCCCGGTCGAGACCCGTCCAGTCGACCACAGCCGTCCGGTGGCGTCGATGGCGAATCCGGCCGGGTTCCCGTCGTCGTCCTGGATCGTCCCCGCAGGGCCGGGAGTGACGCCGCCTTCAGATTCCACTCGTCGCCCGCCGTTCCCCGGTCGGTCGCGAGCACGTCGGAACTCGCTGGTCAGCTCGCTTGTCAGAGTGATCGGCCGGCCGTCGGACGTTGTCGTCCGACAGCGGGTTCAGCGGTGGAGCCCGCCGGCCCGACGGGTAGACGTTTCATTTTTCAACGACCGCGGTGCGATGGTCGAGGACAGAGACCACGCGTGTCGGCAATAGGGTCCCGCATTGTAGGATCTCGTCGCCGAAGTCGAATGCGACATGCAGAGCTCCGTTCTGTGATGGACGCAGGAATTCGGCGGGTTTCGAGGGTGAATCAATTACTCCGACAACGGGTCAGATTGGCCCGAACGGACCTATCCAAGGTTGCGGACGCCCACTAGCGTCGTTCGCAGCTTCCGATGTTCGTCTGTCGGGGATCCGGAAGAGCTGTCGCGGTCACGCTGAGATCGGCGTGGTCGACCGACGTGCGCTTCGCGTCTGGGGAGATGCTGCGAGCATCAGAAGGGGGAGGTCGCAGGCTGCCACATCTCACGGACGCCGACGGTCGGCACGAGGAACGCGGAGAACGACGACTCGTGAAACCGTTCATCGGTGCCCGTTGCGGGTGCGTCCGGGAGTCCTCCTGGCGATCCCGCCCGTTATCCGGCGCGGGGGATCGCGCCCCCGGATTCCACTGAGGAGTCTTTCGTGACGTCGCAGATGTTCCTGGAGAATCCGTCTTCCGAGTTGTCCCTCTCGTTGGCCGAAAGCGGGTTCGGCCCCTTCTTCGGCACGCCTTGCGGGATTCTGGCACCTTTTTACGAACGTGTGGAGCGGGATTGCGGACTGCGCACGGTCCCCCGGGAGGACAACGCGATCGGGATGGCGGCCGGGGCGGCGATGGCCGGCCGGTCGCCGGTGGTCATGATGCAGAACTCCGGGTTGGGGCAGTCGCTCAACGCGCTGGCCTCGCTCGTGGTCCCCTACGAGATCCCGATGCTGCTGATCGTCAGCCTCCGCGGCGTGCTCCCCGACAGGACCTCGGAGAACCTCGTGATGGGGCGCCTCACCGAGCCGCTGCTCAACGCCTGCGGCATCCCCACCGAACAGCTCCGTGCGGACGCGCCGGCCGCCCAGGTCGAGTGGGCGCGCGACCTGGTCGGCCGACGGCACCGACCGGCCGCCCTGCTCGTCCCCCCGACGTTGTTCGGGTGGCAGGCGTGAACAAGACCTCGGCGATCCGAGCGATCATCTCGGCGACCACCAGCGAGCCCATCGTGTTCACCACGGGCTATTCGTGCCGCATCGCCCAGGACATAGCGGACCGGCCGAGCCACTTCTACATGACGGGATCGATGGGACTCGCCACCTCCATCGCGACCGGGGTCGCCCTGGCGACCGGCGGCCCGACCGTGGTCGTCGACGGCGACGGCAGCCTGTTGATGAACCCGGCCGGGCTGGTCACCGCCGGTGCGATGCCGGATCTCGGACTCCTCCACGTGGTCCTCGACGACGGTCGGTACGCCTCGACGGGCGGCCAGAGCACACCGTCGGGGAGGACCGACTTCGCGGCGTGGGCTCGTGTCTGCGGATACGACCAGGTCTTCCGGGTGGCGGAGGACGACACGTTCGCCGCCGTGCTGTCCGACGTCCTGGCTCATCGCACGACACCGGTGTTCATCCACTGCGTCCTCTCCGCATACGACTCCGCGGTGCCACCGCGGGTGAGCGCCGACCTCGGGGAACACCAACGCCGGTTCCGCCAGCACATCCAGTCGACGACGATCACGAAGGTGTAGGGGCAAGAGTGACCGTTCACGAGCATCGCGCCACTGGTTCTCGCTCGCTGATCACGTGCGACAGCAGGAGTCTCCTCACCCGCTACTACGACCTGCTCGCCGAGTTCGCCGCCCGCTCCGAGCCGCCTGCGTCGAGTGTCGACTTCGAACCGTCGATGCGGCTGCCCGAGCTCGACGACAAGGTCGTCGAGTTCCTGTCGCCTGCCACCGCGGGCCTCTACGAACTCGGTGACGTCCGGGGACTGCCGGTGCGGCTGCTCGATCTGAGGCAGAACCCGCGGACGCAGACCACCAAGACGTTCGCCTCGCTGATCATCGTGGCACGCGCGGTCAACCACATCCGGGAGACCGGGGAGCCGGTGATCCTCTTCTCGCCGTCGTCGGGGAACAAGGCCGTCGCACTCCGCGACGCCGTCGCCCGCGCCCTGACCGCCGGTCTGGTGGAACCCGACCAGTTGCGGGTCGTGACGCTGACTCCCGCGCAGACGACGGGCAAGCTGCGTCGTTCGATCCTGTCCGAGGACGCGGAGCTGCGGCGGCTCAACCCGGTGTTCGTCCTCGACGACGCGCCGCCGGAAGCCGTGAAGCAGGTGGGCCGGGAGTTCACGCGCCTCTACGTCGACAGCGGGTTCGACCGCATCCGGCTCTGGCACTCGCTTCGCCTGGAGAACTACCGGGTCGCCGACATCGTGCGGGCCCTGTACGACTTCGAGTTCGGCCTCGCCGGACGCACCGACCTGCGCACCGTGCACGCCCACGCGGTGTCCAGCGCCTTCGGCCTGCTGGGTTACGCCAGCGGCATCGAGGTGCTCAAAGAGCGTGGCCACGCGGTCGCGGACCCGTCGTTCCTGCTCGTCCAGCACCTGGCGACGTGCGACATGGTCTTGCACTCGGTGGAGGGTTCGTTCGACCGCGGAAACGTGCCCGCGTACGCCATGCGGCCGGACGGCGTGTGGGTTCAAGACCGCTCCGACCACTTCCCCCACCGCACCTGGTCTCCGCAGGAGACGCTGGAGCACACCTTCTACACCCACGAACCGGCCACGGCCGCCGAGATGAGCGGACTCGTCTCCGCCCATGGCGGGACGGGAGTCGTGGTGTCCTTGCTGGAATGCATGGACCGGTACGCGGAATGCCGCGCGCTGTTGAGGGCGAGCGCGGTGCCGCTCCCCGAGGACCCCCGTGACCTCACCGAGTGGTCGTTGGTCATGGCCGTGACCGGAGTGCTGAACGCGATCGACCGCGGACTGCTGCGGGACGCCGACGGCGTGACCATTCACGCCTCCGGCACGTACGGCCGCGACGACTACACGCCCCTCCCGTCCGAGTGGATCAACCATGTGGACGGCGCGGCGCAGGTGCTCGACGCCGTGCTCGACAGGGCCCACACGTAACGGATCGCAGATTGGTCTCGGCAATGACGGACAGCCCCAGCCACTTCATCCGGGAGAACTCGGGGATCACCGAACTCCGCGAGCGGGCAGGCACCGCCTACCTGGGAGTCAAGGAGGGACTGACCTACATCGCGCCGTTCGTCGAGGACCAGTTCCTGGTTCGGCAGTCCGGGGAGCGGACCGAACCGATCGGAGAGTTTCCCGACCTCGCCGATCGGTGGTCCTCGATCGACGCGGACGTGGCGGTCCTGGTCGCCCCCACCGACGTGGTGAACAAGCTCGCCGAGCCTGGCGACATCCGGGCCGTGTCCCGAATACACCAGGTGGTGGACACCAGTCGCGGCGCCCAGGACGTGCTGTCGCGGCTCTCGCGTCGCGAGGTGAGACGGCGCAGGCAGGCGGAGAAGGACGGTTTCGGCTACGACGTGTCCCATCAGGACGAACACTTCTTCGAGTTCTACCGGAACATGCATGTGCCGACCATGCACAACCGGTACGGAGGCAACGCCAGGAGTGTGGCGGAGGAGAAGGCCTTTCGCACTCTCTTCCGAGAGGGCGTGCTGTTCCGGGTGCACAAGTCGGGGGAGTGGGTGTCGGGGAGCGTCAGCCAGATCGACAGGCGGAGCCGCACGCTCAACGCTCGGCTGATCGGGGTCAAGGCAGGCGACGACCGGTACCGTTCCGCGGGCGCGCAGAACTACGTCTACCACGCGATCCTCGACTGGGCCGCCGAGGCGGACGACATCGACATCGTCGACTTCCAAGGCTGCGAACCGTTCCTGACCAAGGGAACCCTCCAGTACAAGAAGCGGTTCGGAACCACGGCGATCATCCCCGCGAACATCTTCGGCGATCTGCGGATGCTCATCCGGCTGAAGTCGCTGACACCGTCGGTACGCCGTTTCCTGGTGAACAATCCCGTCCTCGCCGAAGGGCCCGACGGTTCTCTGGTCGCGAAGTACTTCCACGACAAGGCGAACGACCTCCGGTCGGACATCCCGCACAGCTCGCCGGGGATCACCGGAACGTCGATCACCGACCTCGACGAGCTGTAGCGAACGAGGCTCGGCACCCACCACGATTGGAGTCGCAGTCGATGCCCCACCCTTGGTTCGGCGAACTCCGCCTGCCCCCGCCCGCACCGGCCGACCACATCCGCGACACCGTCCGCGGCGAGATCAGCGAACTCGGCAACGCGCCGCACACCGTCCTTCCCGCCGCTCCCTTCGCACTGACCCGGACGTCCTACGCCGAGATCTTCCGGGCCGCCCGCGCCCTGCTGGACCTGCTGCGCCGGACCGTGCTGGAGATCGCGCCCACCTCCCAGGGCCGGATGGCGGTCCTGGGAAGCACCGAACACGACTACCCCCTCTTCCTCGACGACACCGGGTTGGAGGAGCGCTACGCGGACTGCATGGCGCGACCGGACATCGTGATCGGTCCGGACGGTCCGCGCTTCCTCGAGTTCAACGTCAGCGGCGGATTCGGCGGTGCCGTCCCGCTGCACTGCCTGTACAAGGCGTGGCGCACGCTCTACGAGCGACCGGACGGCGGGCTGCCCTATTCGTTCCACGATCCGTTCGCCGCCCGTGCCGCGCTGTTCTCCGACGTGTGCGACGAGTTGGCGCTGCCCCCGAGGCTCGCGTGGCTCGCCACTGTCCGCGATCTCCAGCACACCGACTCCACGTACTACTTCGACGTGGAGGTCGACTACCTGAACCGGCGAGGCTTCAGCGCCCGCCACGTCGAGCCCGAGGAACTGGACCAGCTCTGGGACGGGCCCCCGGGCCTGCGCTATCCCCTGGGGTTGCGCCACTTCACGGTCTCCGAATGGGACGAACTCGGCATCAGCATCGAGCCGGTCCGGCGGGCTCGAAGAACGGATGCCTGCTGCTGGCCCCGCAGACCGCGGAACTGGTCGCCAACAAGCTGGTCATGGGCATGGTGTCCGAGGGACGGCCGTGGATGTCCGCCGCCGACCGTGCGCTCGTCGACAGGTACCTGCCGTGGACCCGGATCCTCACCGACCGCCGCACCACCCACGCCGGGAAGCCGGTCGACCTGCTCGCCCACACCATCCGATACCGCGAGGACCTCGTGCTCAAGCGGGGCATCGGCCTGCAGGGCCAGCAGGTCTTCCTTGGCAGGGACACCTCGTCCGAACGGTGGACGAGCCTCGTCGAGGGTGCCGCCGCGGCGGGCGACTCCATCGTCCAGGAATACGTTCATGCTCAGCACTGTCCGCTGTTCGTCGTCGAGGACGGGGTCGAACAGCCGCGAGAGATCGCCGTCGCACCCGTGCTCAGCCCCTTCCTCTTCGGCGGACGGCCCGGCGGCCTCTGGGCGCGGTTCTTCACCACGGGAGCGGTCGGGATCATCAGCATGGACGGCCACGGGGCGTTGGACAACGCCGTGGTCGCGGTATAGGTCCGGCAGCCTCGTTCGTGGGCGGTGGACGACGGCGATTCCTGGGATTCGGCGACCGGTGGGGCGACGTGTGCGCCGTCCAGCCTCGCGGATCGAGGCGTCGATCCGATGCGGTGCGGGGAGTTCCAAGAAGGACGGTGTCGCGGCTCGCGCGCACCGGCCACGAGGGGAGCAGCGGATGTGCGGGTTTGTCGGCTGGCTGGACTTCGCCAGGGACCTGCGTGGCGAGCAGCGGATTCTCGACACGATGACGGACACCATGGAGGATCGCGGCCCCGACGGCCGGGGAACGTGGCTCGGCCGACATGCGGCACTGGGGCATCGGAGGCTGTCGGTGATCGACCTCGCCGGTGGTGCCCAACCGATGATCTCGGAGGTCGGTCCACAGCGAATGCCCGTGGTGCTCGCCTTCGCCGGAGAGATCTACAACTTCGTCGAGCTGCGTGCGGAACTGATCGCACTCGGCCATGAGTTCCGAACCCGGTCGGACACCGAAGTGGTGCTGCACGCCTACCTGGAATGGGGTGCGGACTGCGCCGAACGGCTCAACGGCATGTTCGCCTTCGCGGTGTGGGACTCGGTTCTCGACGCGATGGTGCTCGTCCGCGACCGCCTCGGCGTCAAACCGCTCTACTACGCGCCGACACCCGACGGCGTGCTGCTCGCCTCCGAGCCGAAGGGCATCCTGGCGAATCCGTCGTTCAAGGCGTCGCTGACCACGGAGGCACTGCCCATCCTGCTGAACTCGCGTCTCGCGCTCCCCGGCGAGACTCCGATCAGCGGGCTGCGTGAGGTGAAACCCGGCCACACCGTGCGCATCGATCGGCGGGGCTGCCACGAGACTCCCTACTGGCGGCTGTCCAGTCGACCACACACCGACGACTTCGACACGACGCTGAGCACCATCAGGGATCTGCTGGAGGACACGGTCGAACGGCAGCTCGTCGCGGACGTCCCCCGGGCGGCGATGCTCTCCGGCGGCCTGGACTCCAGTGTGGTCGCGGCCATGGCGATGCGCCGCATGCGCCGCGACGGCGAAGGGCCGCTGATCACCTATTCCGTTCGATTCGAGGGCGAGGAGAACGACTTCCGGCCGACGGCGCTGCGACCGGAGCGCGACGCCCCCTACGCCGCGTCGGCCGCGCGGCATCTCGGCACCGAGCACGTCGAGGTCGTGCTCACCGCCGCTGATCTCGCGGCTGCCGCGCCCGCCGCGCGCCGGGCGCGGGACCTGCCCAGCCTCGGACAGTTCGACACCTCGATGTACTCGATGTTCGCCGCACTGCGGGAGCGGTGCACGGTCGCGCTCTCCGGTGAGGCCGCCGACGAGATCTTCGGCGGCTACCCGTGGTTCCACGCCTCCGACCTGGTGTGGCGTGACGGGTTCCCCTGGCTGGGCGACGCTCCCCGGCTGGCCGACTGCCTTTCTCCCGATCTCCGGGCGGCGCTGCGTCCGGCCGAGTTCGAGGCCGACCGCTACGCGACGCTGCGCTCCCAGGTACCCCGGTTGCCCGGCGAGGACAGGCTGAACGCCAGGATGCGCGAGGTGCTGTTCTTCAGCCTGCAAGGTCCGCTGTTCACCCTGCTGGAGCGCAAGGACCGGATGAGCATGGCGGTGGGACTCGAGGTCCGGGTGCCGTTCTGCGATCACCGCCTGCTGGAGTACGTGTGGAACGTGCCGTGGTCGATGAAGGCGGCCGACGGCAGGGAGAAGAGCCTGTTGCGCATGGCCGCCGCGGACCTGCTGCCGCCGGAGATCCTGAACCGCAGGAAGAGCGCGTACCCGGCCATGCACGACCCGCGTCAGGAGACGCTGGCCCGGACCGCCGTCCGAGAGCTGGTGGCAGACTCCTCGTCACCCCTGTCCGGCCTGCTCGACCACGATCGAGTGCTCAGCCTGGCCGCCGACCAGCACTCGACCATGACCCATGCGAGCACCGCGCACCTGCTCACTCCGTTGCTGGAAGTGGACACCTGGATGCGGGAGACGGGTCTCGACGTCACCTGAGCTCGGGCGGGATGCCGCCGCCTACCAGGGCGGCACGGGCTCCCGCCGGGCGGACCCGGCCCCACCGACGCTCAGCGGTCCTGCTGCGCCTCGACCAGGAACTCGCCGGCGTCGGTGCGGTAGTAGAGCACCGACCGCCCGGCGCGTCGCCGCCAGATCAGGCGTGCGTCCCGCAGAACCTTCAGGTGACGTCCCACCGAGCCGAGGGCCTGCCCGGTCAACGCCACGAGATGCGTGGTGCTCTTCGGCGTGTCGAGCAGCATGAGCAGGTCGGCTCGCGTGGTTCCGAGCAGGGCACGCAAGGCCCGGGGGGCCGGTGCCCGATCCGCCTCGACCAACGGTCCGTGACACGGATAGGTCACGGCGTAACGCCGCGGCTTGTCCCAGGAGACCCAGCCCTGACGCGACGTCACGGGAACGAACAACACCTTCGCACCGGAGATCTGCTGTGGAGGATGACGATAGGCGTTGATCTGCAGCCTGCCGTCGCCAAGCCAACGCATCCCCGGACGCAGATCGTCCAGGGCGGCCGCCCAGCCGCCTCGGGTCAGTTGCCGTGCCCGAGCGACGATGTCCGCCTCGATGATCCGCCGACGCCGGGGCCAGTAGGGCAGCACGGTCTCGTTCCATACCCATTCCAGCAGGTCGGCCGCACGATCCGGCAGGTCGGGGCGGTCCAGTTCACCGGGCAGCGGACCACGCAGCGACACGGTGAGGTCGGCGCGGGCCGCATCGGGCGGGGTCCTCCGCAGCTCGCGCAGCTCCTCCGCGAACGGCTGCTCGCCTTCCCCCAGCGGGGTGGGGGTGAGGAAGTCCGCCATCCAGCGGCGCGCGAACCCGCCCCGCACCAACAGGGCGGTGATCGGGTCGTCGGTCAGCAGCTTCCGGTAGGCACTCTGGTGAACGTCGAGCCACGCGCGTTCGCCGGGGTGCGCCGCCGTTCCCCGCTCCAAGGTGAGCAGACTCGCGGTGGCCTCGGCCAACGCGGAGACGACGAATCGGCTTCCCGCGAGAGAATCCGTGTTGATGCGCCACCAGCCCATTGTTTCGCCCCCATGAGAAACAGTGGCCGCTGCGCGGCGGCGTCGTCAAGAGTTCAGCCATGCGCACCTATGGAGAACTGTTCCGGACACCGGAGTTCAGCCCGTTCTTCCTGACCGTCTCCGTGCAGATCGCGGCCATGACGGTGAGCCAGCTCGCCCTGGGAACGTTGATCTACGAGGTGACCGACTCTCCGCTGCTCTCCTCGCTCGCCATGTTCGGTCCTTCCCTGGCGCAGGGTATCGGCGCCCTCACGTTGCTGTCCGCAGCCGATCGACTGCCTCCCCGCGTCACCCTGGTGGGGCTGGCGCTGCTCGCGAGCATCGGCACCGCGGCCCAGGCCGTTCCCGGCTTACCGGTGTGGGGAGTCTTCGCGCTGCTGATGGTGCTGGGACTGCTCGGCTCGTTGAACGGCGGTGTGCGTTACGGACTGCTCAACGAACTCCTCACCGACGAGGGTTATCTACTCGGGCGTTCGGTCGTGAACATGTCGGTCGGAGTCACGCATATCTGCGGATTCGCGCTCGGGGGCGTCCTCGTGGCGTTCCTGACCCCACGAGGCACGCTGCTCGTCGGCTGCGCCCTCTATCTCGTCGCCGCGGTGGTCGCACGACTCGGCCTCACCCGCCGCCCGCCGCGGGCGGCCGGTCGACCGTCTGTCGCCGAGACCTGGCGTAACACCGCCGTGCTCTGGTCCTCCAAGCCACGCCGCCACGTCTACCTGGCCCTGTGGGTGCCCAACGGGTTGATCGTCGGTTGCGAGTCCCTCTTCGTCCCCTACGCGCCGGGCCATGCGGGTCTCCTCTTCGCCTGCGCCGCGGTGGGGATGCTCGCCGGGGACACCCTGATCGGCCGGTTCGTCTCACGGCGGTGGAAGAACCAGCTCAGCATTCCCCTGCGGCTGCTGCTGGCCGTCCCGTACCTCATCTTCTTCCTGCACCCGGGCCCGCCGCTGGCTGTGACGGCCGTCGTCCTCGCGTCGATCGGATACTCGGCGAGCCTGCTCCTGCAGGAGCGCCTGATGGCGGTCACGCCGCCCGAACTCAGCGGCCAGGCCCTGGGGCTGGACTCCTCCGGCACCCTCGGCATGCAGGGCGTGGGCGCGGTCCTCGCCGGTGCCGTCGCACAGTTCACCTCGCCTGCGACGGCGATGGGCATCATGGCGATCGCCTCCGTCGCGGTCACCGTCGCCCTGATCCCCGCACTCCGGGCACCGCTCCCGCGACGCGACGCCGACGTCCTCGGCGCGCGATCCACCGGCGAATGAGACGCCGATGCATCCGGTGCGGAACGTGTCCCCGTCACCGATCACGACGGCGGCGACGGGGGCGTTCCGGAGGTGGGAGTCGCCGGAGTACCGGCGGCTCCGTGATTCCCGGCCTGTGACCGCGTGGTGCGCCGGCGGTGGAGACGCCGTTTCCGACGGCCGGGTATGGCCGTCATCGGCTTCCGTATCGGGTCACGCGGAACGGCGCGGGAGACACCCGGATACGGTGCCGGCCCGTGACGTGCCGGAGGTGATCGCTGATGAGCGGCCGGGCGGTGTCGGAGGCCTGGACGAGTGTCGACGACGACCTGGAGGCAACGTCGGCGTCCGGGGTCGGGCATCGATCACCCGGTCACCCCGGGCGCGGGTTACCCGAGGCGCCGGCCGGGCAGCGTGTGTCGGCTGTTCAGTCGGAGACGGCGGTGAGTTCGGTGAGCAGGGTACGGACGCGTCGGTCGATCTCGTCGCGGATCGGCCGGACGGCGTCGAGGCCCCGACCCGCGGGGTCGTCGAGTCGCCAGTCGAGGTAGCGCTTGCCGGGGAAGACGGGGCAGGCGTCGCCGCAGCCCATGGTGATCACGACGTCGGCGGCCTGGACGGCCTCGGTCGTGAGGGGTTTCGGGAACTCCTTCGTGAGGTCGAGACCGAGTTCGCCCATCGCCGCGACGACGGCGGGGTTGATCGAGTCGGCGGGGGCGGATCCGGCGGAGCGGACGACGACCCGGCCTTCGGCGTGGTGGTGGAGCAGGGCCGCGGCCATCTGGGAGCGGCCGGCGTTGTGGACGCAGACGAACAGCACCTCGGGAAGTTCGGACACGGTGGCTCCTTCGTTCTCAGCGGTGGCCTGGAGGCGCGGGGTGGACCGCGGCGCGAGCACGGCCGGCGGAAGTGGAGGGAGGCGGTCTCGGCGAGTCGATCCAGTCGTGGTGGCCGAGGCCTGCCCCGGTGTCGGCGCGGCAGACTTCGTCGAAGCGGGCGGCGGGCCGAGCGTTTGTGCGCGTCGAGTCGTGCCCGCACCCGTGGTCGACCGAGGCGGCAGCGCTCCATGTCGACGCCCGGTCGGCCTGCGCGGCGGTGGCTGTTCGGTCAGGCGGCTACGCGGAATCGGGGGAGGGACGGGTGAAGCGTCGACGTAAGGCCAGGGAGACGTAGACCAGGCCGACCAGGACGGGGACCTCGATGAGCGGGCCGACGACTCCCGCCAGTGCCTGGCCGCTGGTGGCACCGTAGGTCGCGATGGCCACGGCGATGGCCAGCTCGAAGTTGTTGCCCGCCGCGGTGAACGCCAGTGCCGTGGTGCGTTCGTAGCCGAGTCCGACGGCCTTGCCGAGGGCGAAGCCGCCGCCCCACATCACCGCGAAGTACACCAGCAGCGGCAGGGCGATGCGCAGCACGTCGAGCGGGCGGCCGAGGACCTGATCGCCTTGCAGGGCGAAGAGGACGACGATGGTGAACAGGAGGCCGTAGAGCGCGACCGGGCCGATCCGGGGTAGGAACCTCGTCTCGTACCACTGGCGGCCCTTCGCCTTCTCCCCGAAGTGTCGGGTCAGGAATCCCGCCACCAGGGGGACTCCGAGGAAGATCAGCACACTCTTGGTGATCCGCCAGCCCGACACGGCGAGGTCGGTCTGGGCGAGGCCGAGCCACCCGGGCAGCACCGCGAGGTAGAACCAGCCCAGGACCCCGAACATGAGGACCTGGAAGACCGAGTTCAGCGCCACCAGGACGGCGGCGGCCTCGCGGTCGCCGCACGCGAGGTCGTTCCAGATGACGACCATCGCGATGCAGCGGGCCAGTCCGACGATGATCAGCCCGGTGCGGTACTCGGGCAGGTCCGGCAGCAGCAGCCACGCCAGGGCGAACATCAACGCCGGGCCGATGATCCAGTTCAGCGCCAGGGAAGACCACAGGAGCCTGCGATCGGCGGTGACGGTGTCGACGCGGTCGTAGCGGACCTTCGCCAGCACCGGGTACATCATGATCAGCAGGCCTGCGGCGATCGGCAGGGAGATCCCGTCGATCGACACCGCGTTCAAGGCGGTGTCCAGGCCGGGGACGGCCCGACCCGCGAGGAGACCGGCGACCATCGCGACGGCGATCCACACGGGCAGGAACCGGTCCAGGGTCGAGAGCCTCCCGACCAGACCCGGCTGGGCGGTGGTCTGCTCGGCGACGCTCACGTCGAGATCACGGCGGCGCGGCCGGCGGGCGTCAACACCGTGGACAGTCGGGACAGCACTTCGGGATGGACGCGGTAGTACACCCAGGTGCCCCGTCGTTCGCCGTCGATCAGCCCGGATTCGCGCAGCACCTTCAGGTGGTGGGAGATCGTCGGTCCGGTGACGTCGAAGGCGTCGGTCAGGTCGCAGACGCAGGCCTCCCCGCCGGCATGGGAGGCGATCAGCGAGAGCAGGCGCAGTCGGATCGGATCGGAGATGGCCTTGAAGATCTTCGCCAGCTCGACCGCCTGCGCCGGTGCCAGGGGTTCGCGGGCCAGTGGGGAGCAGCAGGCGTCCATCGCCGCCACCGGCAGTTGCTTCGACATGTGTCTATATTGACAGTCTTCGAGATAGAGGGCAAGCTGCATCCCGTCTTGTTTCGATAGTCATCTATCCAAGGGAGCTCGTTCATGTCTCGCGTCCAACTAGCCCTCCGCGTCGGCGACCTCGAGGGCTCGATCGCGTTCTACTCGACGCTGTTCGGTGCCGAACCGGCCAAGCGGCGCCCCGGGTATGCCAACTTCGCCGTCACCGAGCCCGCGCTCAAGCTCGTCCTGCTCGAAGGAGAACCCGGCCAGGCCACCGTGCTGGATCACCTCGGCGTCGAGGTCGCCTCCACCGACGAGGTCGACGCCGCCTCCCGGCGGCTCACCGGCGAGGGCATGGAGACCCTGGTCGAGAAGGGCACCACCTGCTGCTACGCCGAACAGGACAAGGTCTGGGTCCACGGCCCCGGCCAGGAATCCTGGGAGGTCTACACCGTGACCGGCGACTCCGCCTCCTACGGCCAGGACAGCCCCACCGCGGCCGCGGCGGCCTGCTGCGACGCCGACACCGACTCCCCCGCGGTCGGCTAGCTCGTCCGCCCGGGGGTGGTGCCGCCGGCGTGCACCGCCCCCGGCGATGACCGGACCCTGCGCCGGAAGAGACCAGCCGTCGACCAGGGTCCGCCCCAGGGGGCGACGACTCGACCACATCGGCTTCCCACGCTTTGAAACCCGCCGCGCTCCTGATCCACGACCGTCGGCCCGTCGGATCAGCCCGGCGCCGCTGATCACCCCGGTGTGGGCGCACACGCCCGAACTGGGCGAGCAGTGCTCACACCAGTGCTCCACGAGAGGACCGACGACCAGCCAGCCCGCGATCGGCCGTCGGTCGAAGGCGGGCGGCGACGGCGACGGCCAGGGCGACGGGCAAGCCGCGGGCCCGTGGCGACCATGGTGCGCGGCGACCAGCTGCGCGGCGACCAGCTGCGTGACGGACAGATGTGCGGTGAGCGGACGCGGGGCCCGAGGCAGGGCCACCGAGGCCACCGGGCGGCAGGACGAAGAAGACCCCGGCGGAGACCGGTGAGCGAGAAGGTCGCGGCGTGGCTCAGAACGGTGCCTGCCTGCCAGGCGGACATCGCCAAGCGCGGCAGGGAGCCGGCGAGCAGCTGCCCGCCCGGGGCGATGACGTACCTGCCGCGACCCAGGCAGCCGCCCGATGCGGCCGGAAGTCCAGCGGCGTCGAGCTGGCCGAGGTGTCGTTGTGGCTCAACACCATGCACCCCGGCATGCGGGCACCCTGGTTCGGCCTGCACCTGCGGCGCGGCAACTCGCTCATCGGTGGGCGACGAGCGGTCTACGCGGGAGAGGACGTCGCCTCGGCGGCGAAGGCGTGGCTGAAGACGAAGGGCGGGTTGGCACCGACCCCGTTGCCGTTTCGAAAGGACGGCGTGGAGCAGCCGCTGCCACCGGACGCGGTGCACCAGTTCCTCCTGCCGAACCCGGGATGGGCGGCGGTCACCGGGATAAGCGAGGCCAAAGACCTGGCGGGCAGCGAGGTGGCGCAGCTTGCTGCCTGGCGGCGGGGTGTCCTCCAACGGCCGAAGCGCAGTACGGCGCACCTGAACAAGAACACCGGCGAGCCCAAGATGAAGAACGGCCGGCCCCAACCAGAGGCGCCGTCCCAGTTCACTCGGCTGCGCGACGCCGCCAGGCGGGTGGAGTTCCTGTGGGCGCTCGTCGTCGAGCGAATGGAGATCTCCGAGCAGGCGATCGCCCGCCGGATCGACGTCTGGGGCGCTGATCCGACCGATCCCGAGTTCGGCTTCCTGCGGCGGCCGGAGCACGCGGTGCAGAAGGAGCAGGTCTTCGAGGACCTCTTCCACGCCGTCGACACGCCCTACTGGCGGTTGAAGACCGTTATGGACGCCTGGTGTGCGCTCTGGTTCTGGCCGGTCGACAAGGCTGCGTCGGTGGACCGGGCACCGGCAAGACCATCGTTGCTCTGCACCGAGTGAAGCACCTCGCCGAACAGCTGTCGCCAGGCTCAGACAAGCCGATCCTGCTGACCACCTTCACGAAGAACCTCACCACGGACCTGCGTGCCCGCCTTGCCTCGCTGCTGGAGCCCGAGTTGCTGGCCCGCGTTGAAATCACTCACATCGACCAGCTCGCCGCACGAGTTCTCAGCGAGAGCGTCGGCGTCGGTAGGCAGCGGGTATTCGACACCGTGGCGCTCGGCGTCCTCCGTCAGGTGCTCGCTGAGGTCGACGACCAACGCTGGGACGCCGAGTTCCTTCTGGAGGAGTGGGATCAGGTCGTTCTCGGCCAGTCACTGAACACCCGCAAGGCATACTTCGATGCCCGTCGCGCAGGTCGCGGCCGATCGCTCACCCGCCCGGAACGCAACCAGATCTGGAAACTGCTGGAACAGTTCACCGTACGTCTGGACAAGGAAGGCATCGAAACCTGGGGCCAGGCTGCGGAGCGGGCGGCTCGCCTCGCGATGGAGCGGGCTGCGAAAATCGAGGCACGGCGGGACAACGAGGCGGTTGGTGGCGCGGAGGAGGCCCAGCCCGACGACAGTTCGGGCAGGTGCTATCGCAGTCACCGCTATCGGCATGTGGTCGTCGACGAGGCCCAAGATCTCCGCGCCGCTCACTGGACGATGTTGCGTGCCATGGTCCCGAAGAGTCCCAATGACCTGTTCATCGCCGGCGACACCCACCAGCGCATCTACGACCATCAGGTCACCCTCGGCACGGTGGGTGTCAACATCCGTGGTCGTTCCTCACGGCTGACCCTCAGCTACCGCACCACGCGGGAGATCCTCGCTCGCGCGATCGGAGTCGTCGATCCGCAGAAGGTCTCCTACGACAACCTCGACGACGGTGCCGACACTCTCGAGGGCTATCGCTCGGTGCTCCATGGTCCAGCCCCCGAACTCGCGGCCTGCTCATCATGGGAGGACGAACTGATCCAGCTCGCCGCAGCCTTGAAGAATTGGCGCACAGAGATCTCCACTGGAGACAACGGGATTCGGCGCGACCCCCGCGGCAACGTGGCAGTCTGTGTCGCGGATCGGGACATGGTCGCCCAGGTCATGAGCTATCTCGCGACGCAGGCGGAGATCAGTTGCGCCGAACTCACCAAGGACGGCCCCAAGGGCGATGGTGAGGTTCACGTCGGCACCATGCACCGCTTCAAGGGACTCGAGTACCAGAAGCCGGCGATCGTCGGCGTGTGCGATGGCGTCATTCCCCGCACGGCCGTGATCGAGCGCTACCGGAAGGAGGATCAACAGCGCTCCGCTCGCGAGGAACGTAAAGCACGCTCGCTGCTTTTCGTTGCCGCGACCCGTGCCCGCGACACGCTGAGGATCAGCTGGTATGGCAGGCCCAGCCCGTATCTGCCGGTGTAGACGACGCGACGGCTAGCGTCGCTTCGTCAATCCCTGGGTAGGTCACGGCTCCGTGAGGAGTCGGGAAAGCACTGTTCGTTGACTGTAGCGACATGATCGACGCAGAGTAACCATGGGGCCCGTTGCGGCGTGTGATGACGCCACGTCAGGTCGACAGTTCCGGTTCCGAAGGAGAGTTCCCGGATTTCCGGCAATCACGGATACAGCCTGCGGTGTCGTTGATACCCTCGGTAGGGGAGGGAGGGGGGAAGGGTGACGGATTTCGAGGTCGATCCAGCAGCGCTGCGCGCTGCGGCTGACGCCGCGCAGCAGGCAGCGGATGTCGTGCGAACGCTCGACTTGGGTCGGGTGACGGAGCTCGCCACCGCGCTGCCGGGGACGGAGTCCGCTGGGACCGCCGGTCAACTCGGTCCGCATTGGGAGGACAGCTGCGCGAGTTGGGCCGAGGGCATGAACTCCTACGCGGCGAACCTGAACTCGGCCGCCGATGACTACCAGGAGCGAGACGATGCGAATGCGCATGGTTTCGGCCAGACGGTAGGCGGTTGATGGCCACTTGGGACGAGATCAGGCAGTGGCGGCCGGACATGATCGGTCAGGTCGGTGACCATCTCTCCGCACAGAACAAATTGGTCGTCGGTCTGCAGGACGAGCTCGATGGCGCCAAGCCGGCTGAGTGGGGCGGGGATGCGGCGGAGGCTGCGGAGAGTGATCTCCGGGCCCGTCGCCAAGCGCTTGAGGACCTCGTTGCTCGACTGTCCGCTGCAGTGACGATCATTGATGACACTGAGAGAGCCGTGCAGGATCTGGTCCGCAGCGTCGAGGCGACCGAGGAGCACGCATTGAGGAACGGATACCGGATCGAGAACGGCGAGGTCGTCGAAACTGCGGATTCCGAGGGATTCCTCATGCTCATGACCCTGCACGCGGAGGTGCAGGGCATCCTGGGCCGTGCGGCCACGATCGACACCGAGTTGAACTCCGTGCTCGCACACATCCTGTCCGGTGAGATCGACGACGCGGGAGCGACGACGCTGGCGGAGGCGGCGGAGGCTGGCGAGGACCGTATCGTCGATGAGCAGCGGCATCGCGATCTGCTAGCCGAGTACCAGGTCAGGACTGACGATACGACCATGTGGCCAACCGGTCTGGCTGGCTGGATCGCGGAACTGAGAGACATCCCGCAGGAACGGCTTACCCAGACCGAGGCGCAGATGCTCGACGACCTGCAGAAGCGCAAGGGACTGCTCGGACTTCAGGAGTTCGGCGACATCCGACAGGATGCACTGCATGTCTCGGAAAGCATGTTCGAGGGAAAGGGCGGGACCGATGGGCACGCGGACGCGTTCCGGCACGCCTACTGGAATGCTCTGATGACACAGCGTTACGGCGAGCAATGGGCGGGCGAGTTCGCCACCGCACATGAGCGGAACCCGGCCGGCCACCACATCCCGGTGGCCATGGATCTGCACAATAATGAGGTGGGCCGCGAGATCGCGGGAGCCAATCCGGACGCTAGTTCCGAGGAGTTGGCCGCATTGGTCGAGCAGGCGGTCACGGATGGCAGAATGGTGGTCATCGACAAAAACGACACCCTAGTGCCATCCAATCAGGTGAACCCGGGCGAGACCCGCGATACCAGTGGTGACCCCTGGCCGACGGACAATCCTGGGCGCGGCGACGACCACGACCCCGGCGAACCGTCGGCGACTCCGGACCAGTACTGACATGCGCTTGATATTGCCCCTGCTTGCACTGCTCGCCCTGGTGGCGGGATGCGGCGCGAACACCTCGGGAGTGCAGGTGGAGTTCGACGTGGAGCTCGAGACCGCGATCGTCGAGTTGGGCCGGTCCGGCGGCTCGCGGCCGTTCAAGGAGCTGGCCCCCGGCGACTGGACCTCCGTGCACGTCCTCACCGGACCCGCGACCGGTGCGTCGATCGAGAGAGAACTGGGTCGACCCGTCGAGATGACGGGTGACGGTACCTACGACGGTGACTACGTCCAGGAGGGCAACCTCTTCGTTTTCCAACGCGACGACGAGATCGTGCGGATGGTCAGCCTGGGTCAAGTTGCCGCGCTCGGTGTGGGTGAGTACCGGGATGACGTGGTCCTGCAAGAGCAGGACGGTGCCATCAAGATGGTCGACCCGGATGGACGTCCCGCAGGCCGCTGACCGGGCTTCCGCTGAGATCGGCCGCCGCTCTTGGACGCTTCGACAGGTTCGGGCATGGGCGCTCGATCGGGTGATCGGGCCTTTGTGGTCTGCGTGACGCGGGGCGATAGGCCAAGGCGTGTGTGCTACTCGGGCCCGTGGGTGAGCCGATCGAGTCGGTGGTGAGGTTCCTGCGGGACATGCGGGCGGGGCGGTCGAACGTAGTTGTGGTCGCCACGATCCTCCCGGAATCCTCCCGCTTGCGGACATTTCGGCTGATCATTGGAGCGTTACGTGGTCACGACTACGGTCAACCGTCAGGCCTGAGCGGTCCCTCGTGCTGTCGTCTCCGGACGAGCAGCTGTGGTGCAGCGTGGCGACGTGGTCGAGTGCATCATCGAGTACATCTCGATAGCGGGCTGCGGCATTCCGGAGTGGCGGGAGCGGGCTTCGACTCGGCGACTTGAACGCCAGATGGGCCTCGGGGATGAGCGCGATCGGCGTGCCCCAGCGCCGGACTCGCGGCGCGGTTGGAGCGTCCACTGGACGTCCTTCTGCGCGGAGCTTCGGGGAGGGAAGCGTCTGCCGACACGCTGGATCAGTCTTAAGTAGATCTCGGGCGAGTCGTCCATGATGTCCGGATATCGGCGAGCCCGCCAGACTGTGCCAGCCGATCAGCCCTGATCGGGCAGGGTCGCACCCGGCCTTCACAGCCGGGCCTCATTGCGGCTCGAAGACGCGGGGCACGGTCAGCACGAACGTCGGGTCGCACCCGGCCTTCACGGCCGGGCCTCATTGCGGCCACCGGACCGCATACGCGCTGTCCCTGCGGGCGCCGGTTGTACCCGGCCTTCACTGGCGGGCCACATGCGGCCGCCCGGACTGCCGGGTGCTGGGGACGCGCCGCGAGCGTTGCCCCGGCTTTCATGGCCGGAGCCTTATTGCGACATCTAGATGGCCATCGTCCTGGCGTCCCGTGGCGAGTTGCCCCGGACTGTGCGGGCTTGGCCGTACTGCAGGTCGACCGACCGGAGCCTCGGGATCCGCTTGATCATCGCCGGGTGAGGTGTCGGGTCTGAGGGGGTGGAAAGTCGTGGTTCTGCTGTCGAATTTCGGCTTTCTCGGCGGAGTTCAGGGGTGTCAGCTCCGACTCGCCTGTGGAGGTCTTCGTGAACCTGATCGACAGCGGCACTGCCTACCGTCCTCCTTCGCGGTCACGAGGGGCGTCGTCTGCGGCGCCTGGGCCTGAGTCGGGTAGCTCGACTATCTCTAGGACTGGAGAGAAGGCGGTGAGTCCTCGGGACAGGTCGGTGTTGTTGTACAGCCCGGCCGAGGCGGCGCGGTTGTTGGCGGTGCGGGAGTCGTGGTTGCGTCGTGCGGCCGGGCGTCGGTTGATTCGGTGCACGTTTCTCGGTAAGCACCTGCGGTTCTCTGAGGCTGACCTGACGGCGGTGATCGCTGCCGGAGCCCGTCCTGCCCGCGACGTCCGTCGGTCGCGTTCGGCGCTCTGAGCTGCCCGGCTGTGGGTTGGGCGGGTAGCTGGCTCTCTGTGGTGATTGGAGCGTCCATGGTGTCGTGGCGCGTCCGCGGCACGGCGGGTGAAGGGAGAAATGCGGTGGCATGGGTGGAGAAGCGTGGCACGAGGTCATGGCGTGTGCGGTACGTGCGTGACGACGGCACCCTCGGATCGTTGCCGGGCTTCGCGACGAAGCGAGCCGCTGCCGATCACGCCGAGGACATGGAGAGCGATCAACGACGAGGCAACTGGATCGACCCCGCCGCCGGCCGACTCACTCTCGCGGAGTGGAGCGTTCCCTGGATGGACGCGCTGGATCTCGCCGCCAACACGGAGAATCAGTACCGCAGCCTGCTACGCAATCACCTGCTTCCCCGGTGGGGCGACGTCGCCATCGGGGACATCACCGGCATCGCGGTGGCCGCTTGGTCGAAGAAGGTCCGTGCCACCGGTCACGCCCCCGCGAGTGTCGCCACCATGGTCAAGCTCCTGTCGATGCTGTTGGCCGACGCCGCCGACGAACGCCTGATCCCCGCCAACCCGATCCGCCCCAGCCGCCGAGGACGCCGCCGACGTACGCGCGCCCCCGAACGGCAGTGGGCCACCCACGAGCAGGTCCTCACCATCGCCGATCAGGCCACCGCCCTGGGCGGCGCCTGGGCGGGGACCCTCATCATCACCGCCGCCTGGACCGGCGCCCGCTGGGGCGAACTCCTCGGGCTGCAACGGCACAACACCCACCTCGACGACGCCCGCATCGTCATCGACCCCGACCACGGCGCCCTCCACGAGATCAACGGCAAATTCAGTCTCGGCCAACCCAAGACCGCCGAATCGTCTTCATCGCTCCTATGAGGAGTTCCAACCACGGCCCGTATATCCCTCGTTGGTGTCCTCACGAGTCTTCATCGCTCCTATGAGGAGTTCCAACACGACGTCGAACGGCCGCCGATCCTGCCGTACCCGCGTCTTCATCGCTCCTACGAGGAGTTCCAACTGGAACGCCGGAATGGAGCTCGACGGCTGCGCCGAGTCTTCATCGCTCCTACGAGGAGTTCCAACATGCGCCGCTCGCCGACCTGCCAGAGTCCGGCCCCGTCTTCATCGCTCCTACGCGGAGTTCCAACGGCATGCGGATCGCGAGCCTCGCCCGGTCGAGCAGAGGTCTTTATCGCTCCTACGAGGAGTCTTGCCTGCAACTGTGGGGCTCGGTGATCTGCCGTTGAACGAGTGGGGGGGGGGGGCGTCCGGGAGGTCGCTGCTCGCGGCGCGGTGACGCTGGTTGGATCAACGGTGTGGCGGGCCACCACCTTGGTTCCGATCTCGGCCGCGCGGCTTGACCGGTGCTGGGCGGGGTCCCATCGAGGTGAACCCGCAATGCACCGGCTACCCGTGTCGACTCGCTCTGGCATCCGAGCCCGCAGGAGGTCGGCCATCGGCCCATCGGGCTGGGGCGGGATTCGCCGGTTACGGCCGGATCTCGTTGTGGTTGCTCGGTGCCCGTCGGCTTGGTCGGCTTCGACGAGCTGCTGGGAGCAGCTGGTGGGGGGCGGAAGGGGTGCCTCCGGGTGTGTTCGACGACGCTGAACCACGTCCGACGGTTCCCCGAGGGGCTCGACCCTGCCTGCCGTGAACGTAGTGGCGCGGGTGGCGGCTCTTGCGAGGCGTCGTTCATATCGAAGGGTTCACCGGTTCGGTGAGGATGGGGTCGGCGTCGGCCCTGGTCAACCGACGATGGTGATCTTCGTCGGCGGGCTGTCGATCGACTGGGGGATCCGGGGGAGCGCCCCCGGCGGGCCCGGTCTGATCACCTGCTGAAAATCTCCGCCACTTTGCTGCCCCAAGCCGTACCGGATACCGTGGGCAGGAGCGAACCCGGGATCGTTACCTGTTAGTGACCTGGCGGGTGTCGCCGGCGCGACCCCATATCGCGTTCGTCAAGCGGATCCTCCCAGAATCCTCCCAGAACCGGTCGCAAGCCGCCGAGAAGGCCACAGTGGACGGACGAGGAAGATCGACATCGGCACACGAAAAGCCCCGCTGACCTGGGCTTTCGCCTGGTTCAGCGGGGCTTCGCGACCGTCGGGACGACAGGATTTGAACCTGCGACCCCTTGACCCCCAGGACGTTGGGTCAAGTGCTGACCTGCGCGAAGTGCTTCTCCTCAGGTCTGCCTGATGGTCTGCTGTTGCTGTTTTCTCCACCGTCGCGACATCGCATGGTCCACAGGTGGTCCACGGGCTCAGCGGACGGGTATCCGGCGGAGCGCGGCCCTTGCAGGGGAAAGCTCTAAGTGAGGTATGGAATCTCGATTTGCTCGGCTACTGGCCGCTCAAAGAGTGCTCCGCTGCGACGCCCTGGGATGTGGACCGTGCCCATGTAGAAGAACCCCTGATTCAAGTAATACTGATGTAGATCCGCGTTCGTCTTCCATGCGTCAAGTCTGAGCTTGCCGACCTTGCCAAGCGCGTAATTATTCGCCCAATTCAGCATTGCGCCACCTAGGTTTCTTCCCGCGTATTTCCTTGTGGTGGCCATTCGCGAAAGGTACAGGGCCGGTGTTGCGTCTTTCCAGAATGGTTCTCCTGAATCGCCAAGCGTGATCGTTCCGGCCAGTTGGCCGGCTGGTGACTCAAGCAGCCATACTTTTCCTTCTCGTATTCTCTCCGCCATCCTTTCTCGCGGATCGACTATGGGAAGCGACCATTGATCTAGTCCCCTTTCTGCAATCCACAAAGAGCGCTCCTCGATCAAGGACGCTGCTTCATTCAGGTCTTCAATTGCGGCCAATCTCATCCGAAATCGGTCACTCATTTTTCCCTCCGACGACGTACTCAAGTTCCCACCGGTCGCCAGGAAAAATGCTCACCATGTGTCGAACAGGAGTATCGTCAATCCTGAAAGACGTTCGAACATGTTGAATCACGTAGACGCCGGGGGCGACGTCCAGACTCTCAATCTCAGCGGAACTTGGGCGCCGGCACGTTACGTGATCGACACTTTTACCGTCCATGGGAATACCCAGCTTGGCCATCACGTGTCGACCCCCGGTAGGGATGTCGCTGGGATCGGCGATCGGGCTTCCTGCCACGTGGCTGCGCACGAAATATGAGTCCGCAAGAGCGTAAGGGATTCCGTTCACGCTGCGAACCCGTTTCCGGGCGATCAATGCAGTACTGCTAGAGACTTCGAGCTTCTCGGCGATACGCTCATTAAGAAGCGTCTCGACAGAGATGGTCTGGCTAGCCGTCATTCCTTGCTTCTCAACTGCGGCAACGAAGGAATCAATGGGCTGACGGTTGTCTTCGAAGCGGGTGAGGGGAAGACGAACCCGAGTAGGCCGGTACACGGTGGTGCCGTGACGCGCGCGGCTCACGACGTAGCCCTCGTGAAGCAGCAGCGTCAGCGCGGTGTTGATCACCTGCTTGCTGACCCCGTAGGTCTCTTCCATCTGCGGCCGGGTCGGTAGCTGATCGCCGTCGGCAAGCGCGCCGCTGTCGATCTTTGCCGCCCACTCGGACGCTATCCGCTGGTAGGAGGGTGTTTCGAGCCCCATCGGTGCACCTCCGGCACTGCTCCAAACGAGTGATAGAACATGTTCATTCTATTCAACCACTTGCGCGGGGCGGGCCGCCATGGTCACTATGAACATGTTCAACATGCAGTGCGGCGGATGAAGGGCCTCCTTATGACGGGGCCGCGCACCGCCGCCGCGTTCATTGACAAGTTCAGAGGGGTAACGACGCCTGCACCCCTGGCAGCGCTCTGCGATGACCCGCGTTCGATGCGGTGAGCGGATGTGTGGCATTGGACGCCGATGTTGGGAGATCGAAAGCTGAGGTTACCCCCGTATTGTTCTCTGGCACTTCCCGTGCCGGATGTTTCGTTGATCCCCGGTGTGTCCGGAGGTCTTCGTCTCGTCCGTGAAGGGAGACAGGGATGCAGTTTTATCGAGTGAAGGTCGCCGCCGAGATCTTGGATGTGTCGCCGGCGACGGTGTATCGAGAAGTCGGCGCCGGTGCGCTCACTGCGTTGCGGATTCGTGGTGCTGTCCGCATTCCCGAGGCATCGCTTCTGGCGTATGTGCGGGAGCGCGAGATTCCGTCGGGCGTTGCGTCGGCGGTGACGTGATGGTGGTGGACCTGGTGTCGGCGGTGACGTTCGCCGTGGTGCTGCCTGGCCTGTTGGTCGCGCACATGGTGGCGGATCATTGGTTTCAGTCCTCACATCAGGCGGGTTGCAAGGGCCTGGTCGGGTGGGCGGGTCGTCGAGCGTGTGCGGGGCATGTGGCGGTGTACACGACAGTCACGGCCGTGGTGGTGGCAGTGCTCTGGGTCGCGTTCGGATTGGCGATCACTCCGGCCGGTTTCGTTCTGGGGCAGGCGGTGAGCGCGATCACGCATTACTGGGCAGACCGTAGGTCGACGCTGAAGAAGTTGGCTGAGGTCACTGGCAAGGGCCAGTTCTACCGTCTCGGATCTCCTCGGGAGAACCGGGATGACAACCCGTCGTTGGGGACGGGCGCGTATGTGCTCGATCAGTCGTGGCATCAGGGGTGGTTGTTCGTCGCTGCTCTGTGCACGGCGTTGATCTGATTCGAATAGGGAATGGGGAGTCACAGTGGATTCAGTTCGTGTGCTTGACGGTGATAGTGCGCGTGCCGTTGTCGTGGATGTCGGAGCGGGGAACGTGACGGTTCGTGCCAGTGATCGTCCGGGCATCACGGTCACCTTGTCACCGATGTCGCCTGGTGACGAGGTGGCCGCTGGGCTGATCTATCGGGCTGATGCCCGGTGGGACGGCGGCGTGGTGCGCATTTCGGTGCCCCGGCCGACGGGGGGCGGCGTGGTGACCGGCATGACGGTGATCAACGGTCGGATCGTCGGCGCTCAGATGGCCAATGGTCACGTGTTCGGCGGGGCGGTGTCGGTGCTGGTCGAGGTTCCGACGGGTACGGCGATCTCGGTGACGACCGAGTCCGCCGATGTGCGGACCCTGGGCACGGTGTCGGAGGCGTGGGTGTGGACGGTCTCGGGCGATGTGGCCGTGGACACGGTGTCATCGCTGGTCGCGCAGACGGTCTCTGGTGATGTTCGGTCGTCTGTCGGTCCGACGCTCGTGGACCGGGCGCGAGTCAAGACGACCTCGGGCGATGTCGATCTGCGTGCGAGCGGCCCGGCGTCGGTCTCGACCGTCTCTGGGGACGTGCGGTTGCATGGGACCGGTCCGTCGGCCGATCTGACGGCGCGCACGGTCTCCGGTGACATCACGATCTCCGCCGACCCGTCGGCGCGCATCGCTCCCATCGCCCGCACGGTGTCCGGTCGGGTCCGGACGCCCGCCGTGCAGGGCCGTGGGTGGTGATGTCGGTGTCGGTGGAGCTGTGGCCCGGCCGGTGGGAGGTCGCCGACCGGGTCGCTGACGGGCGGATCGCGCTGGACGCGGCGATGACCGCCCGCCGCCGCTGCCGGGGGGCGTGTGGCCGGGTGATGCCGTATTGCGTTCCGCCCAGCACCGATCGGCGGTGCTGGGACTGTTTCACAAAAGAAGGGAATTCGGAATGAAGATGGTTGCCGTGGAGAAGCTCACGCTTGGTCATCAGATCATCGTGAATGACACTCGGTGGGAGATTGTCATCGTGAATGAGTTCGACCGAAAGAATCCCACCTTGGTGCGACTGTGGGTGTGCGCGCCGGGCACCGCAGGGCGGACGAAGTCGAAGCCGCTGACCTTTCGCACCGGGGAGAAGGTGCGGGTGGCATGAGGCGCGATGATCTGCTGCTGTTCAGATCCAAGATCAAGCCTCTGCACGCGGCGATCAACGCGAAAGACATGAAGACCGCACAGAAAATCATCGATTACCTGTTGCGGGAGGCGTCATCTCCGGCGGCGATGATCGAGGTTCTGGAAGAGATGCACCTTCGGGTCAAAGGACGCCCGTTCGACGGAAAGAAGTGACGGACCGGGCGGGATGCCCTGAGAAAGCCCCGCCCGGACCCTGCCTCATCCCTAGACGAGACGTGAGAAGGGTACACCCATGCGCATTCCAGATTTGCTCGCACCAACGGACGCGCTCACGCTGCTGAAGGAGCTGCCGAAGTCCATCGCGGCAAATTCGAATCGACGCGCCGAGATCAAGGCGGTCAGCAGACTGATCAGCGCTTCCGTGGAACTGGGAGAGCGAATCTATCTCCCCGGAAAGACGCGTCGTCTGAGGCCGGATGCCAAGCCTGCTGACATCGCTCAACTGAAGGAGATGTCGCGGGAGATCTACCGCCGCGCCAAGGCACTCGGCTACTAGCAGTTCGCCCCGCTCCGCAGGCGGACCGCCCGTTCGAGTCGGGCCGGGGCACCGCGACCCGTCGTCAGACGGCGTCGAGATCAAGAATCACGAAGGGATCATCAGCATGTCTTTCCTGGGATCGGTCGGAAAGAATCTGTCGCGCAAGGCGATCGAGAAGGCGCGGGGCAAGCTGGCCAGTCGCGGTGCCCGGCCCACCTGCATCAAGTGCGGTAAGCCGTCGGCGCCGGTCGGGAAGAAGGGAGACTTCGACGCGACCTGCGGCGGGGGCCGCTGCCACAAGTGGGTCCAGGACGGCATCCGCCGCAGCGATCCCGTTGTCCTGCGAAAGATCGGATTCGACGCCGACGATCTGTGAGAATGGAGAACGTGTGATGGCGAAGAATTTCGGAGTGACCGACGACGGGTCGGGCGGATTCTGGGTTCGCGTGCACGGGAACGCGGGAATGGTTCTTCTCAGCGTGAGCAAATCTGGCCGGGTGATCACCGCGTCGGGTGCGGCGGTGAGCGACGCCGACATGAAAGCGGTTCTTCACGTTCTGGCGTGCATGGGGAAGACGGCACTCGCGAACAGGGTCAAGAGGCAGATGACATGACGCGGATTGCTGCTGGTCGACTCGCTGTGGGAGATCGATTCCTGGAAGACCGTATCCGCATGCCGGTGAGAATCACCAACGTTCGCCGTTTCAGTGACTGTGTCGAACTCGGGATCGAGGCGGCCGGGACGGCTGGTGCGAACCACTACAGCCTGACGAGCGTGATCTACAAGACCGCGAAGATCGTACAGAAATTGTAATGCCCCGGCCCGGCGGGCTTCCGCCAAGAAATCCCCGCCGGGCCGGGCTTCTTCCCTCCCATCCGATGAAAGGGAACTACCGATGGTACAGCGAATATCACCCTCACCCGCACGCCTGGTCCTACGGTGGCTGACCGTCCCGGCCGGAGTTGCTTACGTGCTGATCACCGTGGCCACCCTGGCCGCGCGCATCGTGGCCGTCACCGCCGGCCTGATCGCCGAGGTCGCCGACCGGCTCGCAGCCGCCGGGGACATCGCCCGCGCCGATGCTCACCTGACGGCGCGACCCGACGGGGGGTTGCGATGACCCGCGACTGGCGTAGCAAGGGCGAGTGCCGCAAGCACGACCCGGAGGTGTTCTTCCCAGTCAGTTTCCGAGGAGTGCAGAACGCCAAGCAGATCTGCGGCCGGTGCCCGATCACCGAGCAGTGTTTGACCTGGGCCTTGACCACGGGTGAGGACCACGGCATCTGGGGCGGGACCACGTCTGAGGAGCGGCGTGCTCTGCGGCGGAAGAAGGCCGCGTGATGGCGGAGGACCCGGACCGCACTGACAGCGTCCACGGCCACCTCATCGATGAGGTGATGCGCCGGATGGAAGAGATGCGCAAGCGGGACAAGCGATGACCGGCGGGCACGTCGGCCTGGTCGTCGTCGGAGTGGCAATCATGCTCGCCGGTCTCGGCCTGGTCGCGGTGTGGCGATCCGCGCGCCGAACGGTGCGCACCGCCGAGCGAACCACACGGGAGATCACCCGGATGACCGTCGGTGCCCTGCGCACCGTGGTGGCCGCCGTGGTGATCGTGGCCATCCAGTACACGGTCCTCACCGCCGAAGTCGGCCTGGTGTGGCACTGGTGCGTGCTGGCCGTCCCCGGCCTGCTCGCCGGGGCCGCCACCGCGCGACTTCTTGGAGCCACCACCGACACCCGACCGATGCTCGTGAGAGGAGTCCGACGATGACGACACAGACCAAGGGGAGCGCGTACCCACCCGCCATCGCGGACTTGCTACCGCGTGCGCGCGAGATTGCCGACGAACTCGGGTCTGTTCCGAGCCGGAACCGCGTCATGCGTGAGTTCCGCATCGGTGGGCCGAAGGCGACGGCGATCGTGGATGTGCTGCGGGCCGACGCCGAGCGGACCACCGAGAGCGGACCGGCTCGGCTTCACCTCGTCCAGAGTACCGATGCCGACGAGTCGACGGCTGCACCGACCGGCGGTGAGGCTGCACCGACCGGCGGTGAGGCTGCACCGACCGGCGGTGAGGCTGCACCGACCGGCGGTGAGGACGCACCGACCGGCGGTGAGGACGCAGGAGCAGACCCGGAGTCTGATCCGGACACGACTGTTGTCCCGTCGAGCACGGCACCACGTGACGACAACGCCGAGCAGGTGACGCCAGAGCAGGTCAGACCAGTCGTAGACCCAGGCACGCCCGCTCCGGTCGAGGTGCGAGAACGACCGAGGAAGCCCCCGGCAGCGTGGCCGGTGCTGCTGTTGGCGCTGCCCGCGTTCGTCGCGATCTGGTCGGGCTGGGTCGGTCTGGGCGAGCTGACGGGGTTCGGGGTTGTGAACCCGCTGCCGGGGATCTGGGACTCGCTGGCGCTGAACACCGCGATCACTCTCCCAATCGGGATGGAGGTCTACGCGGCCTACGCCTTGCGGGTCTGGCTCTCTGGTGACGTTCCGCCCGAGGCACGCAGGTTCGCTCAGGTGTCTGCGATCGGGTCTCTGATCGTGGGTGCGGCGGGACAGGTGGCCTATCACCTCATGGTCGCGGCGGGCATCACTGCCGCGCCGTGGCCGATCACTGTGGTCGTCGCGTGTCTGCCGGTGGCCGTACTCGGGATGGGCGCCGCCTTGGCACATCTGCTGCACGCACGGAGACACCGATGAGCGCGCAGGCGCACCCCGCCGACGATGAGGGACGCGACAACGTCGTTCCGTTCCCGTCGTCGGCGGGTCATGACGAACAACCCACCACCGCACCCGCCGAGTCGGGTGCGGTGGTGGGGCCGGTGCTGCACGGTGAACTCGTCGACGCCCCCCCGGTGCCGCCGACGGTGCTACCTCCATGGCTGCGGGATCGGGCCACGGCCTCGGCGACGGTGCGATGGGCGGCGGACTTCGCCGGGCGGCACGCCCTGTTCCACTTGGTCCGGCTGCCGGTGTACGGCGCGCGCATCGCTTGGTGGACCGTCCGTGGGGCGGTCATCGCGGTGGGACGGGGGTGGCGGTGGATCACGGCGCGCGATGAGTTCGCCGACGAGATCCGCGCCCACCGCACGGCGGGACGCCTGGCCGAGGCGCGGGAGCTGAACGCGCTGCGGCGGGAGGTGCGTCGCGGACGGATGAGGCTGAGCGCGGTCGGTCTCCTCGTCGGTGCCGGTGGTATCGGTGCCGCGTGGGTCTGGCTGCCCGCGTTCGGCACCTGGGCGACCCTCACCAGCTTTGCCGCCGTGGGTGGTGCGGCGTGGCTGGGGCATCCGGTGGGCGCTCCCATCGCGACGGCGGCGCCTTCTCTGCCTACTCGGGTGGATATGACCGCCGACATGCTCACGGCCGCTCTGCGGGCGGCCGGGCTGGTCAAGGGAGAGGCGACACCGGCGTTGGTGACGCCGATCCTGCGGGACGGTCGCGGGTGGGCGACGACGTTCGACCTGCCGCGCGGCGGCGGGAAGACCGCCGCCGACGTCCTGTCCCGCCGCGACACCGTGGCCGCCGAACTCGGAGTCGACGAGATCCAGGTATTGATGTGGCGGGTTCGCGCCGCTGCCGGCGGACACGCGGGCCGGGTCGGACTGTGGGTGGCCGACGACGACCCGTACCTCGGTACGCCCACGCCGTCGCCGTTGGTCGACGCCCCGCGGTTCTCGATCTGGGAGCCCATCCCCTTCGGACAGGACGCACGCGGACGCCGCATCGACCTGTCGTTGATGTGGCAGTCGATGTTCTTCGGCGGCTTGCCACGCCGGGGCAAGACGTTCGCTCAACGGCTGCCCAGTGCCGCCGGGGTACTCGATCCGTGGGTGCGGCACTACGTCGCCGACGGCAAGGGCGGAGCGGACTGGATGCCCATGCGGTCGGTCGCCCACCGCCTGGTCATCGGCGCCGAGGATGAGGCGATCGCCCGGTTCATCGCGATGGTGGACGAGCTGATCGTCGAGATGGGACGGCGGTTCACCGTTCTGGGCTCCCTGCCGATGTCGGTGTGTCCTGAGGGCAAGCTGACGCCGGAGATCAGCCGCAAGTACGACATGCCCGTCACGATGATCACTATCGATGAGTTGCAGGAGTATCTGTCCGCGATGGACAGCAAGACCCGTGAGGAGGTCGTCGAGAAGCTGTGCAGATTGGCGCGTCGTGCCCCGGCGGCCGGGTTCATCCTCAACGCCGCGAGCCAGCGGCCCGACGCAGACTCCGTGCCGACGAAGCTCCGGGAAATCATCACCTACCGGTACTGCACACAGGTCGTCGACCGCACCTCGTCAGACATGGTGTTGGGCAAGGGCAAGGCCGCCCAGGGCGCGGACGCATCGATCCTGTCCGAGGACCACAAGGGCGTCGGGGTATTGGTCACCGGACCGGGGAGCTTCGAGATCCCCCGGTGCGACTTCATGGACGTCCCCACGTTCGCTGTCATCTGTGCTCGTGGCCGGGTGCTGCGGCAGAACGAGGGGACGTTGACCGGGGACGCCGCCGAGGACACGGTGGCCGCCGCCGAGGCGGCCGGGGTGGAGATCCCGCCCGTGCTGGCCGACGTGCTGTACGTCATGCACGGCGTGGCCCGGATGCACACGACCACGATCCTCGATCGGCTCGCCAACGCCGACGAACACCGGTACGGCGGCTACACGCCCGAGCGTCTGGCGGTCGAGCTGGAACGCGCCGGCGTCGAGCGGACCGGCACTCAGGTCAAGATCGACGGCACCAACCGGGCCGGGTACCGCCGTGCCGATCTGGAAGCCGCCGTCCCGGCCGGGGCAACCCTTCCCCGACCGACTTCCGATACCGAGGGTGACGGAGTAAAGGGGGAGGGGTCTACCCGACCCGCTACCGACGGCGAGAGTCACACCGACGGCGGGTAACCCTCTCCCTCTACCCCGGTAGAGGCCCCGGTAGCCCCTTCCCACCAGCGCGGTAGCGGGAGGTAGAGGGGTCCGCCGCTGGCAAGCGAAACCCTGTGTCGAGCCGCTACGCGGCCATCTCATCCCAGAACCGGCGGTCACACAGTGCGTGACCGCCCGATGCCTCACACCCAACCGACAACTACAGAAAGTGACGAATCGCTATGTCTGACTCGGCGCGCTGCGACGTTCCCCGGTGGGACGGCAGCGGACAGTGCCCCGGCCGCCAGATGTGGGCCTGGCGGCACGGACGACCGGAATGCCACCTGCACATCTGCGACCGGCACTACCTCCTCCTCCCCGCCTCGCTCCGGCGTAGCTGGAAGCACATCGGAGACGACCAGTGGGGGGGCCTCTGATGAGCCGTCATGTCATGCCCGGCCGACGCGGCCACACCGTCGTCATCGGCTGGGACCGACCGCTGAACACGTTTTTCGCGCAAGTGTTCGACCCCGGCGGGGAGGTGATGATCGACCGGGGCGACGACCGCGACGTGATCAGCACCCCCGCCGACGCCATCGACCTCGACCTCACCGGACTGCACGCGACGGTCCGGGCCGTGGTGCTCCGCGCCCCAGGAGCGGCCGCGCTGGTCGACGAACTCACCGCCGACGTCGTAGCCCGGCCGACCGGGTCGGGTGTCCGTCTCGCGATCGGGTGCGCGGGCGGGCGACACCGCTCCGTCACGCTCGTCGAAGCGATCGCCGCTCGACTGCGCGAACGCGGCTACCTCGTGCGCATCACCCACCGTGACATCCACCGGCCCCGCGTCATCAAGCGATGACCGGAGATGTCCGGTCTCGGCTGCGTGCCGCCGCCCTCGTCGCCCGCGCCCGCTGCCTGCCCTGCACCCGACCAACACCCACGGGGAGATGCGATAATGATCGACTTCGACGAGCACGCCTGCCAGATGCCGGAGCTGCTGCGCTGGATACACCCTGCGCGTGATCCGCGACACCAGGACGTCCGCACCATCTGGGCGGAGGTCCCCCAACAGCACCGGGCGCCACTGACCGAGGGCTGCGGACAAGACCGTCCCTTCGTGCCTCTGCTGATCAAGGTGCGCTTCATCCGTCAGCAGGACGGTGACTGGTCGGTGTCCGTCACCATCGGCGGCCCGCAGATCCGCGCGAACGGCAGCATCGGCACCCGGCTGATCATCCGCTCCTACCGGACGCACGACCCGATGCCGATCTGGGCGGCTGACTACGTCCTCGACCACCACCCGGACACCACCCCGTCCCCGTCAAAGGTGACCCGATGACGACCGACACCCACCGACACCTCACGCCCGACGCCGCCGACATCGACGACTGCGCGCACTGCACCCCGGACGGCTGGTGCCACTACCACCGGGGATACCTGCGCGGATGGGTCGACGGCACGGCCCACATGACCCGCCGCTTCGGACGGTGCGGGGATTGCTTCGGCGGCGGCCTCGACCCGGTCGAGGGTCTTGAGCCGTGTCTCTGCGAGTCCTGTTGCGGCACCGGCCGCACGGCCCAATGACCCGTGACATCCGGTCCGCGCTCCGCTCCGCCGCCCTCGACGCGGCGGGGCGCGGCTGGCCGGTCTTTCCCCTGCGCGCACCGAACGACCCCATCGGGGCGAAGAAACCGGCCTCGTTCTTCCATGGCGGGGCGCGGTGTACCAGGCAGGGCTACTGCCGTGATGGGCATCAGGGTTGGGAGGAGTTGGCCATCACCGACCCCGACCGCATCGGGCGGGCGTGGTCCCGTGCCACCCACAACATCGGCATCGCCTGTGGTCGGGCGGGGCTGCTCGTGATCGACCTCGACCAGCCGAAACCGGGCGCCCTCCCGCCGAAGAACGCTGAAGCCGAGGGGGGATTCGCCTGGGGAGCCGACGCCCTGGCCGCGCTGTGCGAAAGGGAAGGCGGCGACTTCACGGCGATGTGGGAGACCCGCACCGTCACCACCCCGCGCGGCGGCATCCACCTGTACTACCAACAACCGCCCGGCGTGCGGCTCGGCAACACCCAAGACCCCGAACGGCTGATCGACACCAGGGGCCACGGCGGGTACGTCCTGGCCCCTGGGTCGATCACGCCTGACGGGGTCTACCGGCTCGTCGAAGACCTCCCCCCGGCGCCGTTGCCGGGGTGGCTAGCCCGACTACTGGCTCCCAGGCCGTCTACGGCCGTCTCACGGCGTCCTGTGAGGGCCGCAGAGCGTCTGCCAGCCTATGTGGACGCCGCCGTCCAGGGGGAGTGCGAACGGGTCGCCACGGCCGCACTGGGCGCGCACAGTCGTGTTCTGCTCGCCTCGTCGATCGCCCTCGGGCAGCTCTGCGGCGCAGGAGCACTCCCCCCGGCTACAGCCGCTTCTGATCTCGCCGACGCCGCGCGACACATGATCACCAACCCCAAATGCGACTGCACCGATCGCGAGATCACCCGCACCATCACCAACGGCCTCCGCCTCGGAAGCACCCGACCCCGCCGCATCCCCAACAGGAAAGCGGCATAGCTTGGTCGGTCCGAACAGGACTCAGAATCAGAAAGAAAAACCGTGACCACGGCCATTCTCACTGCTGACCTCGTTGTCCTCAACGCCCAGCCGCGACCCCCGAGGCCGCGTCGTGAGCTTCGCCGCCGTCCACCACGTCCTGAGTGGATCTGAGAAGTAGAAAGGACAGATCATGATGATGAAGCTTCGCCTCGTCGTCTCCGTCGACGACCAGGAGAGAGCACTGAACGCCGTACGTAAGGGATTCACCATCACCGGCCGCATCACCACGGACCCCACCCCCAGCCGCGCCGGCGTCATCATCCAACTCACCGCCGTACCTCGCTGAAACAATGAACGCCGCCTCCGGCGAGCACTACGCCAACTGTCCGAAAGTCAACGCGCCCGTCCCTCTCAAGCTGAAGAACCGTAAGGCGTGATTTAGGTGAACCCGTACGGAAACGGTCCGCACCTGTCTGGGGCGCGGACCGTTTCCGTATGCAATCCGCGAGGCTGCACTCCACACTGTGATTCAGAAAGGTCACTCCCATGCCCGACGGCGGCAGGATACTCGACGACATCCAGCGGTTCATCCAACGATTCAACGTATTCCCGTCCCAGCACTGCGCGCCCATGCTGGCACTGTGGTATGCACACACGCACCTTGCCCATCAGTTCTACGTCACCCCGCGACTTATCCTCTCCAGCGCCGAACCCGGGAGCGGCAAGACCCGCGTCCTCGAAGTCGCGCAATTCCTGGTGTACCGGCCCGAGATGATCCTCTCCCCCTCGACGGCGGCCTTGTTCCGCATGATCACCGAGAAGCCGTTGACCATTCTCTTCGACGAGGTCGACACCGTCTTCAATCCGAAAGCCTCCGGGACCGAGGACCTACGCGGAATGCTCAACGCTGGATACAAGCGGACGGCGACCATTCCGCGCTGTGTCACAGAGAACGGCACGGTGCGCGTGGAGAAGTTGCGGGTCTACTCCCCGGCCGCGCTGGCCGGGATCGCCGGACACATGCCGACTACCATCACCACCCGCGCAATCACCGTCCACATGCGGCGACGCGGCCCCGGCGAAACCGTCGAACCCTTCCGGGAACAGACCGTGGAAGCCGAGGCAGTCCCCCTGCGGGACGCCCTCGCCGGCTGGGCCGCCTCGATCGCCGACACCATCGGCGCGACCGTCCCCACCATGCCCGACGGCGTCACCGACCGCCCCGCCGAGATCTGGGAACCACTGCTGGCCATCGCTGAAGCCGCCGGTGGGGACTGGCCCGAGACGGCCCGTGCTGCGTGCAGGCATTTCGTGATCGAGTCCGCCACGGCCGAGGAAGCCTCCCTCGGTGTGCGCCTGCTCGCCGACATCCGCGCGATCTACCAGCGCGACCAGGTCGACAGGATGCCCACCGCGCGGCTGCTCTGGGAACTCAACGACATGGAGGAAGCGCCCTGGGGTGACCTTCACGGCAAGCCCCTCGACGGACGTCGACTCGCGAAGGAACTCGGCAGGTATGGCGTGAAACCGACCGTCTTCCGCGACGGCGGCAAGACGCCTCGTGGGTACACGGAGGCGGGGGAGACCGGCCTGTCTGACGCCTGGTCTCGCTACCTCCCTCCCGACACCCGCAACGAGCGAAACATCCGCAACACCGCAGGTCAGCTTGTTGCACTCCCCGACCGTGTTGCGGATACATCCGCAACACCCGATTCAGCCGCAACGGCTCTGACCAGCAATGTTGCGGATGTTTCGCATGTTGCGCCCCCTCAGGAAGGGTGGAGTGCCTGATGGCCATCCCGCAGGTCCCGCCCCCCGCAATGAAGCTCAGCGGGGACATCGAACTGCTCAACAGGCCGACCCCGTACCGTGCGCGGGTGCGGTGGACTGACCCGCACACGAAGAGGCGCCTGTCTCGCTCGGAGTCGTTCCACAGCCTCGAAGCGGCTCAGAAATGGATTGATGAGCTTAAGAAGGCAGCACAAGGCGGGGTGAATCCGCTTATGGCTACGATGTCTCTGGCTGAATTCGGCGAGTCAGTGATGGACTTGGCAACGCGTGGTCTGGAAAAGAAGACGCTCGATCCGTATCGCGCCGGATGGCGGAAGCGTGTCGTCCCAACACTGGGGCACATTCCGGTTCGCATGATCACCAACGGGGTCGTGGATCGCGGCCTGCGATCATGGATCGCCGACGAATGTGGTCGGTCGACGGTGAAGAATTCGTTGGCAATTCTGGTGCGAATCATGGAACAGGCTGTGCGTGATGGCATCATTGATCGAAATCCGGCGCGCGTCACCGGGTGGCAACATGAGTTCCGGCAGGCCGAGGATGAACTCGACGACCCTCGTTCGTTGGCTCTGCCGGATTGGGATGCGTTGGTTCGTTTGTCGAGCGCACTCGTTGAACGATCAGCCGATGGTTACCAGGGGTGGGGCGACGTGGTGACGTTCGCTGCGTGCACTGCCGCCCGGATCGGTGAAGTGTCCGGCGTTCGAGTGGGAGACATCGATCGGAAGTCCTGGCGGTGGACGGTGTGCAGACAGACGACCTCAGGCCCCGGGGGGCTGATGGACAAGGGCACCAAAGGGAAGCGGCGGCGGTGGGTTCCATTGATCGGCGAGATCCGCGATCTCGTCGCTAAGAGGCTCGACGCGGCGGGACCGGACCCGGAAGCGCGTGTGTTCACTGGTCCCCGGGATGGTCGAATCTCAACGGCGGTTCTAAGGGACGCGACGCACTGGGACGACGTTGTGGCGAAGCTGGGATTCGAGCATCTCCGGCGCCACGATCTGCGGCACACGGGACTGACGTGGATGGCCGATGCGGGTGTGCCGGTACATGTCCTCCGCCTCATCGCGGGACACGGGTCGCTGTCGACGACGCAGCGGTACCTCCACCCGGACCGCCAATCCTTCGACGACGCGGGAACGGCCCTCAGCGCCCACTTGGCCGCCCGTCGGTCCACAGGTGGTCCACAACTGCGCGCGGTCTAGATCAACACCGACACTGACACCACGATACGAAAAGCCCCGCTGACCTGGGCTTTCGCCTGGTTCAGCGGGGCTTCGTGACCGTCGGGACGACAGGATTTGAACCTGCGACCCCTTGACCCCCAGTCAAGTGCGCTACCAAGCTGCGCCACGTCCCGGCCGCACCTCATCGGTGCCTCATAAGAGTACAACATCCGCAGCGGCGTGCGCGCAGGCCCCCCGAATTGCCGTTGACCTGCGACGACAGCATTCTCGCGGCGGATCGTGAGCACCCGGACGATTCGGCGGGCCGTGGCCCTGTGGGCCGACGGCTCGCCAGCCGAAGGGTGGCGCTCGACGCGCCCGTGTTCCTCCCTGTCTCGTGCGCCGACGGAGCGTCAGTGCGCCTCGGTCAGCGAGACCGGCTCGCGGCGGGTATGCCGTACTGGTGGCGGCGCGTCGGTCGGGGGCCTCCGGTGCCTGCTCGTGCCACGCTTCGTTGTTCGGGGTGGTCGAATGGAGGAATAATCCGCTTGCGTTTCCGGCGAGGGAGGGAGAAGTGCCGCAGTCGCGGCGAGATGGCGGTTCATGGCACTGATACGTGCTGATACATGCTTTCCTCAGGCAGCCGTCATGCCGTCGATTCGACGGAGCGGGTCACGTCGAGTGTCGCTGCGCGACGACGGGTCGATGGGTCGGGTGCCGGCGGGAATCGGTCGATGGGGGAGCGCGATCGCTTCTTCCCCGGGAGACGGGCGATGACACCGCCATTCGGTGAGCGCGCTGGACCCTGATCACGGCTTGTCGGTGCAGGCGTCATCGACGACGGCTGGACGTCCGGAGACATCGTCGCGAGCGCCATCCCCCAGAGGGACGTCGGCGCGCACCGCTCAGAGGCCGCTCTTCGCGAAAGCGTGCTGACCGCCAAAGCTGAATCGGCAGGGCTTCGTATGGCCGGGTGATCCCGGCGGAGCCTCCAGAACCATCCCGTGCCGCAGTCGGGCGAAAATCCGTTGCCGTCGTCGACGGCGCCTAGGACGATTTCAGCATGGGCCCACCTTCTGCGGACGGCCGCGCAGGCATCGACGCCGCACTCGTGAGACGGTTGATCGCCGTGCAGTTCCCGCAGTGGAGCGGCTTGGCGGTGACCCCTGTCGAGGTCGACGGCTGGGATAACCGAACCTACCGGCTCGGCGATCAGATGACGGTGCGGCTGCCGACCGCGGCAGGGTATGTGCCCGCCGTGGCGAAGGAGAGTCGCTGGCTGCCTCGGCTGGCGCCCTCGCTGCCCCTTCCCGTGCCGGTCGTGCTGGCCGAGGGCGCCCCGGGCGAGGGATATCCGTTCCCCTGGTCCGTGCGAGGATGGTTGCCTGGCCGGACGGCCCATGCCGAGAACATTCGGGACATGTCGCGGTTCGCGGTGTCGGTGGCGGAGTTCCTCGGCGCCCTCCGACGCTGCGACACCACCGGGGGTCCGCACGCCGGGGCGCACAGTTGGTACCGCGGCGCCCCGCCCGCTCACTACGACGACGAGACCCGCCGCTGCCTGGCCGCGCTCGAAGGACAGGTCGACACGATCCGGGCGACCGCGGTCTGGGAGGCCGCCCTGGCCGCCGAGCACACCGGCGAGCCCGTGTGGTTCCACGGTGACATCGCCTTCGGAAACCTTCTCGTCGCGGACGGAGAGCTGGCGGCCGTCATCGACTTCGGCACCTGCGGTGTCGGTGATCCCGCCTGTGACCTGGTGATCGCCTGGACGATGTTCGCGGGCGAGAGCAGGCGCGCCTTCCGACACATGATGGACCTCGACGAGGGCGCCTGGGCCCGTGCGCGTGGCTGGGCGTTGTGGAAGGCGTTGCTGACCCTTGCCAACAGTATCGACACCAACCCCGCGCTGGCCGCCGTCAACCGGCACGTGATCGGCGAGGTCTTGGCCGACCACGGACGCGTCACCGGGCGCGGTGATCAGGACTAGCCATGTCACACACCCGAGTCCGCCGCGGCGCATGACGGCGATCCTCGCCCGGCCGGCCGCACCGGTGATGGTCGCTGCGTCGGCGAGCAGACGGCCGGCGTAGTCCGGGGCGGCATCGGTCGGAAGCCTCGAGCCTCGTTCCATGTCGCAGCGCCGCCGTGGGCGGCCAGTGCGGCCGCCCGGACTGTTCCGGGGCGCCTCGACGCTCGCCCGAGGTGCTCGGCGGGACGGCGCCTCGGCGGCGTGGTGGGTTCGGATCGGTTAGGTCGCGCCCGCCGGGTACGCCGAGGTGCGAGCGGAGCCGCGGGACACCGGCGCCCCATCGGCACGACGTGCTCCCGCGGCGACGGCACGCTGTCGTGCGCCGCAGCCGGAAGGGCTCCGCAGATCGTGATTCGCAGGCTGCCGGTAGGCCGGGGGCGGTGGTGACGGGGTCTCTGGCGCGTGTTCTGGTGATGTCGACCGCCTTGCGGTCGGCGATGGTGATGAGCCAGGCCTGGACAGCGGCGGTGCGGTGGAGGTCGGGGTATGTGCGTAGGGCGGCGAGGGAGGTCTCCGACCAGGCATCTTCGGCGTCTGTCTGACCGAGGACGGCTCGACACACGCGTAGCACCAGGGGCCCGTGCTCGGTGACGATCTGCTCGAAGGGCTTCGGGCTCATACCAGGTAGACGTGCGGGCGCGGTGGAACGTGAGATGCGGGATGCGCGATGACCCGATCGATGTCGACGTCCGGTCGAGGCGCCCGGCGTCGTCGCCGAGGGGAGAGGGCGGGATCTGCGCGTGTCCGGCGGCGGGACCGTGTGTCTGGCCGAGATCGCGAGGTGTCGGACGCCGCGTGCCCCGTGTGCGCCCCGCCGCCCTTCTCCCGCCCGCCGCCTCGTGCGGCAGGCGGCCGGACCACGTCGACGACGGGTTCGTCGGTTCGGCGGTCCGGATACCGATACCGGACGGCTTCGTCAGCATGTCGAGGGCTTCACCCGAGGCGTGGACCATGCCTCTGGGCCCCATGACCGAGCGATGATGCGGCCGCGCCCGGCCTCGCGCTGCCACGCCCCGCGATGGATCGGCTCGCGGCCGAGACGCCGTCCGCTCGGCGGTCGTCACAGGTCCGTTCGCGGACCTCGTCGATCCGGTCGAGCCTGGTCGAGGAGCTCGAAACCCCGGCCGACCTGCTCGCGTACGTCCCGCTCGATGTCGGCCGGGTGCGCGTCCCCGACGAGTCCGTCCCGGAGGATGTCGTGGCGCAGCATGAGCAGGCCGACCACGAGTGCGGCCCACGGCCGGGAGCCCTCGGCCCGTGCCAGTGGCTCCAGCCAGGAGTGCAGGACGGCGGACCGGCGGGTGGACAGCGTCGGGGAGTCCCGTTCGCATCGGCTCCAGGCGCGCATCGCCGCCCACTCCGCGGCGCTGACGGACGCCCATGCCCGATGGTCGGCGAGAAGCGGGCCGTCGAGTGCGAGCGGTCGGATCGCGTCCTCTGGAGTGGTCGTCGTCGATCTTCCCGCGATCGTCGCCACCAGTGCGTCGAGGACGGCGGGCTCCGCGTCGAAGAAGAGATCCTCCTTGGCACCGAAGTAGTTCGTCACCGTCTTCACGGAGACGTCGGCGGCAGCGGCGATCTGCGCGAGCGTCACGTTCTCGAAGCCGTCGCGTTCGAAGAGCCGTGTCGCCCGGTCGGAGATGCACTGGCGGGTCGCCCTGCGCTTGCGCTCACGCAGCCCAATTTCTTCCATGAAGAAAAAGTTACCACGGTAGTATGTTTGCGCCCGTCTCGCACCGCACCACCCGACCCCGAAGAAGGACCGATGAGCACAGCCACCCTGCGCGTCTCCCGGCGTCGACTCCCGTCGACCGCCGTCGGGGAGGACGTCGAGTACCGCGTCCTCGTCCCCTCGGACCACCGCGACGGCGAACGGCTGCCCCTGCTGCTCCACCTGCATGGGGCGCTGTCCTCCTCGGCGTCCCTGGAGCAGGCTCGTCCGCTCTACCAGCAGCTGTTCGACGTCGGCGAGTTCCCTCGCGCGGTCGTGGCCTGCCCGAGCACGCCGACCAGCGACGGCTTCTACCTTGATCGAGCCGGCGGTCCGCGGTGGGAGTCGCTCGTCGGCGACGAGCTCCCCGCACACCTCGCGGCGACCGTCGGCCCGCTCGGCGGTACGGCGCTGCTGGGTGCGTCGATGGGCGGCTATGGAGCGCTGAAGATCGCCTTCGCCGCTCCGGAGCGATTCGCCGCGGTGGTGGCGCTGTCGCCCGCCGTGTTCCCCGGCGAGACTCCCGTCTCGGTTCCCGAGGCGAACCGGCCTTCGATCCTCGGCGAGCTGCACGCCGCCATGGGCGCCGACCTCGCCACGTATCAGGGCAACTGCGTCCACGGACGTGCCCGGCGGCATGCCGCGGAACTTCGCGCCGGTGGACTCGCGATCCTCCTCGACTGCGGCGCCGCCGACGAGTTCCTGCTTCATCACGGCGCCGCCCACCTGCACGGAATCTTGACGGAACTCGGCATTGCACACTCGTTCCGCCTCGTCGAGGGGGCGGGCCACGTGGGGCATGCGGCGGAGGCTCGGACCAGGGACGCCATCCGATTCGTCGGCGCCGCCATCACGGCGCTCGGCGCACCGGAGCCCGCCGGTTCATCGACCGTGTGACGCAGGGCGTCCGTGCGCTAGCGGTCGTGCGGCCGCGGGTCCGCCGTCCTCGTCGGCGAGGGCGGAGAGCCGACGCCGTCGAGAATCCTGGTCGACGCAGGGTTGACGCGCGGATCTCGTCCGTCGACATAAGGGCGTGCGGCACATGGCCGCAGCGTCGATAGAGCCGCAACGCGGCGGTATCGCGGACGCCGGTCTCCAGCAGCATCCGTGTCGCGCCGCCGATCTGGGCGTGCCGTGAGGCCGCGTAGGACACGGCGGCCGATGCCCGCGCCTCGATGCGACCTGGACACGTACATCCGCTTGACCTCCGCAGTCCGGCGGTCGAGCAGCCGGATGCCGCCGCACGCCACCGCCATGCCGTCCAGGCGCGCCACGACGAACAGTCCGCGCGGCGGGTCGAAATGGTCTCCGGGTGTGTCGTCCGGGTCGTCGGCGAAGCCGTACAGGTCGAGCTGTTCTCCATAAAGGGCCCGAACGAGACGCCGGGCTTCGACACCGTGGTATCGCACGGGCGTCAGCGTCGACGACGACGTGGCGGCGGTGCACGCGGTCATACGTTCGAGGGTTGCCCATGCCGGGCGGTCACCGCGTCGTCCGTCGGGGGACGGATCGGCGTGACCGGATCGGGCACTGCGCGTTGTGATCGCGACCCCGTTCGCCCCATGTGCCGAGAGGAACGATCGACGGCGCGCGCAGGGCTTCCGCATCCCGAGCGGCCGGCTCCGATGGGGGACACCGGCGTAGCGACGGGGCACGCGGACGGGAGTCGCAGGCGGCCGTCGAGCCTAAGAGCCCTGCAGGATGCCGATGCGGTAGCCGGTCCGGGCGTACAGGTCGTGCGCCCGTGCCGGATCGTGGCTGCGCATCGCCTCGGCGACCTCCTCGCCCGGAACGGCGATGCCCGAGTTGAACAAGCGGTCCGCCCTCATGATGTACACGAAGAACAGCGCGTAGGTCACCAGCGCGGCCACGACCGAGGCGATGTGGAGCGACACCGCCCACGTCTCGATGCCGCGCTGATATCCGGCCTCCCACACGGCGTCGCCGCCGAGTACGTAGATCGCGACGCCGAACATGCTCACGAACGGCAGGGCGAGGACCAGACTCGTGCCGCGTCCTCTCTCGACGATCCACCGCAGTCGCAGGCACAGTGCGACCCATAACGCGGCGCTGCCCGCCAGACAGAGGGCGTGGAGGGCCACGAGCCCCACCTGCCAGGAGACCATCGTCGGGAAGGCCGACGGGGTGACGGCGAGGGCGAGCGCGCCGATGCCCGCGCAGAGGACGGCGATGACGGCGGGCACCCAGCGCCCCGCGTGGCCCCTCGGCGTCAGCCCGTCGGCGCCCACCCAGGCGGGCCGCACCGGACCGGCTCCGGTGTCGCCGTGGGCGGGAGAGCGCAGCGACTCCGGATCGGCGGCGAACGGCGTCCGACGAGTCTGCGTCGCAGGAAGACACGCATCGGATCGTCCGGTGCGTCGGGGTCGACCCGGACGTCGAACTCGCCGCCTCGGGCGGGCGCCCAGCATGGATAGTCGGTGAACCGCACGGACTCGCGGCGCGGACCGCTCGAATCGGTCCACTCGAGCGTCATCCGCAGGACGGGCAGCCCGTCCAACCACGTGTCCACCGGCTCGACTTCGGTCACCACGGCGACCCGGTGTTCACCGTGCCCGATCACCTCGGCGCGGCGCCGCTCGGCGCGTCGCAACCAGTCGCGCCCGATCGCCAGCTTCCGCGCGGCGTCGATCAGAATCAGGACGGCCACGCCTGCCGTGAGGACGGCGACCAGGACCGCGGCGGCACGGCCCAGCGGACCCGCCTCGGAGGCCGGTGCCGCCCAGAGGCCGATGACGGCGACGACCCAGCCGACGAGCCACCCCGCCGCCGAGGCGACTCGGCTCGCGGGATGCGAGTGGCCGGGGCTCCGGCTGACGTTGTGAGTCTGTGTAAGGGAGGCCTGTGCGTATCCGTAGACCTTGCGGGCAGGTCCACCGGAGATCTGGTGCCAGCAGATCGCGACGACCGGCATGAACAGATACGCGGCCGTCGGCAGCATCGGCCCGGGCAGTCGGAGGTCGAACCAGTCGGTGCCCAGCAGCAGCGCCAGCGTGACCCCGACGAACAATGCCCCGAACGCCGCCCACAAGGCGCTCAGAATCAGCAGTTGATGGCGTCGACTCGTGCGATAGGAACGTTGCAGCACAGGAGAGACGGGCTCGACGAACGTGTCCAGTTCCGGCTGGGCAAGTCGTAATTCGAACGTCATGCGGCCCCCCTTGCGTCGAGTAGGCGGTCGACGACGGCTACTCGATTTCTCGGATTGATGTCATTGCCCATGACACTATGGCTTCCTGGGGAAGAAGGGGGTCGTGATGGAGACACGGTGGCCGGGGAATCCGCAGGGAATCTGGGACACGGTGGACGACGACGGCTCCCGGCTGTGGGTCCCGAGCGCCGAGTCGCTGCCGAAGTGGGACTCCCCACGAGAGCTGCTCCGCGAGTACGTCATCGTGCCCGCCTGGTGGCAGCGCGCCGTCCTGCTGTTCATCGCGCTCTTCGTCGCCGCCGTGGCCCTGTTCTCCGGCGGCCTGGGCTTCGACGGGAATTCCACCGGTCCGGTGCGTCGGGTGCTCGCCGTCGTACTGATGGTGCTGGTCGTCGGGTCGGTGCTCGCCGCCGCCTGGCACTTCGTCTACCGAGAGATCCGCTGGCGACGGATGCGCGCCGAGTCGCTCGCACAGGCGTCGGAGACGCTTCGCGACCACGGCGTCCCGATCTGGGGACTGCTCGTCGGGAAGGTCCGACTGGGCGATCGCACCTCGGGACCCAACGGCACACCGGACGACATCCAGTTCATGTTCGATCTACGTGTTCCCCGCGAGACGCTGCGACGACAGCGGGCGGTCGTCACAGCCTGGGTCGACGCGGTCGCCGTCGCCGACACGAACGTTCCGAACGAGCTCGGCGCGGCGTTCGACGGGCGATTCTCGGTGCATTGTGCCGACGTGTTCGGCGAACGGCTGCGCGGCGTGTGGATGTGGCGCAAGGCCAGTGTCCTGCCGTACGAGGTCCTCGGCCTGTCGTATGTCGATCCGCGGGTCGCCGAGGAGTTCACCGACGACGACGCCGTGTTCCTGCGGAGGACTCCGCGCGAGCTGCGGCGGTTGTCGAGGATGGCGAACGCCTGAGCCTCGTCCGATCCGGGTTCGGTCGTCGCGGCGTCCGTGCCCCGGCCCCCGCGACGGCGGGCCGCGTCCGCGGCCGGGAACAGGCCGCGAGGGCGTCCTCGCTCCGGTCCGACAGGCGATCGCCGCCCCGGCACGCCCCGCGGGGGAGTTCCGGTCATGGCTGGTGTGGCGAGTCCGCGGAGTGGTCGCTGATGATGCGGAGCGCCTCGAGGACGGTGTCGACCTGGTACGCCGGCGGCGGCAGCCGTTCGGGCCACGCCCTGTCGCGGCGGACCCAGATGGTACGGGCTCCGGAGGACATCCCGCCCATCACGTCGCCGTCGGGATGGTCGCCGGTCATCCACGAGTCGGTCAGATCCGTGCCGCACCGGCGGGCGGCCAGGGCGAAGATCTCGGGGTCGGGTTTGCGGACGCCCGCCGCCTCGGAGACGACCCAGCCGTCGAGGACGGCGGTCAAGCCGGTGCCGTCCAGAACGGCATCCTGGAGCGCGGTGGGTCCGTTGGTGACGACGCCGACCCGCCAGCCGGCGGCCCGCAGCGCGGTGAGTCCGGCGAGCACCTCGCGTGGGCACGAGGCATGTCCGGGGTAGTCACGCCGAAAGTCCGCATACAGATCGTCGGCCGTCGCCGCCAGGCCGAACCGGTCACGCACCGTCTCGAAGAAGCGATCCAGGGGCAGCCGTCCGTCGTCGTCGATGGCGAGCAGCAGGCCGACCGCGTGGGCGCCTAAGGCGTGCGCGGCGCTGAACTCCCGTGCCCAGCGGTGAAACGCCTGCACGCGGTCCACCAGGGTGTTGTCCAGATCGAAGAGCGCGAGTCCCATGACATCCGACGTTACCGACGAAAGGCGACCGGCCTGCGTTCGGCGATCTGCCCGAGGCATCGTCGAGCCGGGTCCACAGTGGATGCCGGATCGTCGGCGAAGCAGCCCGCCTCGGTTCCCCGGCGCAGGGCGGGCGCCGCACAGACGCCCGTCCTGCGCCGTCGGGTTTCACGTCGCCGGTCGAGTGGTGGTCGAGACGCCGATCCAGTGGGCTCGCCGAACCCGCCCGACCGATCCCGCCCGTCGCAGGCCGGATCACGGTGCCGCGGCGGGAGCATCCGCGGCCGCGGCGGGGCCGTCCGGCGTCGACGGCCGGTCCGTCCAGTTCCCGACCACTCGACGCAGATTGATCAGCACCCCCTCGTCGGTCTCGGCGGCGAGCATGCCCGCCAGCCGGGGAAGCAGGCCTCGTTCGTCGCGCCGATCGGCCGTCTGGACCGCCAGGAGCCGCACGCGGGGATGCCCGTCGCGGAGTGCATGATCGAGAGCGCCGATCACGGAGTCACGGGCGTCGACGAGTCGAGCCGCGGCCGAGCCCCGGATGTGATGGTCCGTGTGGTCGAGAAGCGGCGCGACGGCTGCCGAGGTGAGTTCGCCGCTGTCGGCCAGGGCCCACAGGGCACGGTGGATCAGGTCACGGTCGTCATCGGCGAGCTGCGCCGTCGCCCGGGCGGCGAGGTCCGACGTGCGGTGGACGCGCAGCACGCTGATCGCCTCGGCTCGCACGGCGGCCTCCGGATCGGACAAGGCATTTCGTGCCGCGTCCTCGATGGCGATCCCGGCCCGCCAGGCGACGCCGAGGGCGGCGGTCCGAACGATCGCGGCGGGGTCCGTGGTCGCCGTCGCCAGCGCCCGCACGGCGGCCGGGGACAGGCGCGCGAGGTGAGCCAACGACGTCGCGGCGCGGGCTCGGCGGCTCGCGGCGGGGTCGGCGGCGAGGACACGGATCAGTGTCGCCTCGTCCCCGGGCAGCTTGGCGCCGAAGCCTGCGACGCGATGTCCCGCCAGGAGTTCGTCGAGCCAGCGTTCATACCAGTCGAGGAAGTCCCGATCCTCGAGGACGTAGGGCGGCACCGAGCCGTCGAGGTTGACGTTCACCAGCCGTCCCCGGCCCGGCCCGGTCACCACGAGCTGCGTGTAGTCGGCACAACCGTGGTGGACGACGGCCAGCGTGCCCTGAAGCGGATCGGGACGGTCGTCGGGTCCCCAGAAGTCGTCCCACCAGTCCTCGCCGTACTCGGCGCCCGGCACGAAGGGGCTCGGTTCGCGGAGTGCGCCGGGGAAGGAGTCCGAGACCTCGGCGTAGGCGTCCGACAGGCGGAGCAGCCCGTAGCTCGGCCCGGCCCCGCCGTCGCCGACCTCGAGGAGGAACCGTCGATAGCCGTCGGGCAGCGTGATGCCGTGCTCGGCCTCGAACGCGGCGACGGTCGACTCCGTCGACGGCGCGTTCAGCGTGTACTCGTGGTTCTTCGCTCCGAAGGACGTCAGGAGACGTGGATCGGCTCTCGCCCGCGACAGCTTCGCGATGATGCCCGCCGACCGGATGTCCATCGCCGCCTCGCCTTCGTCGGGGCTCCGCGCCCGCCTGTGCGGGATGCCACTGTGTCTAGTGTGGACGATGCGGGCCTGTCACCGCCTTCGGCGCGGAAGGTCGCTCGTCCACGCGGGACAGGCCGCCGCCGACCACGTCGACGCCGACGGTCCGTCAGGGCAGGCACGGGCTGCCTGAGTCTGGCGGGCGTGCCCTGAGGGCATCGCCTCGTTCGTCGGCAGGCTGTCCTCCGACGGCCGCCGACTCCTCGGCCGTGCGATTCCCCGGCCGTGCGGCGGGAATCTCACGGGCTCGCGCAGCGCGGCCGGCCCAGCGACCGGTGCGGTTCGGCCTCGGTCCGACGGCAGGACCCGCGACGTGACGGCGGCGACCACGGCCAGGACCGTGCCCGGACCCAGGGCGCCAGGGCGCCGAAGAGGGTCCCGGCGACCGAGGTCCGGGGCCGAACCGCGGTCAAAGTCGACGCAGGTCCACGGCTCGGGCGGCCGGCCGGCGGTCTGCCCGGAGGCGCCGAACGTCGGCAGCGGGGTGTCCGCGGCAGTGCCTCGACGTGGTCCGACGGCGCGGATGGACGATGCCATCGGGCCTCGACGCGCCGCGCCGACGTGAACGAGCCCGGTGTGTCCTCGTCGAGCGGTCACCGACGGTTCTCGCCGGACATCGGACTCGCCGCGCCGTCCCACGGATCGACAATGGAGTTTGCATAGCCTATCTCTTCAGTCTTGATTGAATATGATGGCATGTGCGCGACCCGCGCCGCGCCGGACTCGACACCGCACCGGACGACCCGACACCGGCTCACACGCTGCGGCGCCTCGGACCGGACGCGAGAATGGGCTGTGCGAATCCTCGTGACGGGTGCGACCGGATACATCGGCGGCCGGATGGTGCCCGCGCTGCTGGACGCGGGGCATCGGATCCGCTGCCTCGTGCGGCAGCCCGCCAAGCTGCGAGACGTCCCCTGGGCGTCGGCCGTGGAGGTCGTGCAGGGCGACCTGACGGCGGAGGGGGACGTGCGCGCGGCCGTCCAGGGATGCGACGCGCTCTACTACCTGGTCCACTCCCTGCAGTCGCGCGGCTTCGCCGCCAGGGACCGCCGAGCCGCGCTGCTCACCGCGCAGGCGGCGCGCGAGGCCGGCCTGCGTCGGATCGTCTACCTGGGCGGGCTGCACCCCGCATCGACAGAGCTGTCGGAGCATCTCTCCTCGCGGGCCGAGGTGGGGGAGATCCTGCTGCGCTCCGGGGTGCCGACCGCTGTTCTGCAGGCCGCCGTGATCATCGGCTCCGGCTCCGCGAGCTTCGAGATGCTGCGCTACCTCACGGAGCGGCTGCCGGTCATGGTCACTCCGAAGTGGGTGCACAACCGAGTGCAGCCGATCGCGATCAGCGACGTTCTGCACTATCTGGTGGGCTGCGCGAGCCTGCCCGCCGAGATCAGCCGGACCTTCGACATCGGCGGGCCCGACGTCCTCACCTATCGGGAGATGATGCGCCGCTACGCGGAGGTGGGGGGCCTGCGCCCCCGCCTGGTCGTGCCGGTGCCGCTGCTCACTCCTCGGCTGTCCTCGCTCTGGGTCAACCTGGTCACCCCCGTGCCGAGGAGCCTGGCCACACCGCTGGTCGAGTCGCTCGTGCACGAGGTCGTCTGCGCCGAGGACGACATCCGGCGGGTCGTCGGCGACCCGACCGACGGGCTTCGGGACTACCGGTGCTCGGTGTCGCTCGCCCTGGCCAGGGTGCGCGCGGCCGATGTCGAGACCCGCTGGTCCGGCGCCTCGCCGCCGGGGGCGCCCTCGGACCCGCTGCCCTCGGACCCGTCCTGGTCGGGCGGCTCGGTCTTCCAGGATCGACGGAGCCGGGACACCGACGCGCCCATCGAGGCGGTGTGGCGGGTGGTAGAGGGCATCGGCGGAGAACGGGGCTGGTACTCCTTCCCACTGGCGTGGGCCGTTCGAGGCTGGGCCGACCGGCTCGTCGGCGGCGTCGGGCTGCGGCGCGGTCGGCGCGATCCGGCCCGGCTGCACGTCGGTGACGCGCTGGACTGGTGGCGCGTCGAGGAGATCGAACGCGGCACCCTGCTGCGGCTGCGGGCGGAGATGCGGGTGCCCGGCCGGGCATGGCTGGAGATGCGAGTCGAACCCCGCGGCGCGGGCACCCGGTATCGGCAGCGGGCCGTGTTCCTGCCGCACGGCCTCGCCGGGCATCTCTACTGGTGGCTGGTGTGGCCGTTCCACGGCGTGGTCTTCGGCGGCATGGTGCGCAACATCGTTCGTGCCGCCGAACGCTCGACTCGTCGACCGGCCGGGTGACGAAGCGTCGGGCGTCGGGCGTCGGGCGTCGGGCGTCGGCTTCTGGCTCGGCCCCCTGCCGCCGGCCCGGCGAACAGCCGAGCCGGCGACGCCGTGCGTCCGCCATACCGGCCGGCGTCCTTCACCCCGATCCGATCGGGCGGCACTCGCCTCGGGCACCGCCTCGCCGGCGGGTTCTCTTGCGGCTGCGGCGTGATCGGGCATCATCCTGGTCCCGAGCCGAGCCGAGCCGAGCCGAGCCGAGCCGAGCCGAGCCGAGCCGAGCCGAGCCGAGCCGAGCCGAGCCGAGCCGAGCGCGATGGCAGCCGACGGCCGTGGCGCGAGACCGGAGCCTCGCCGTCGGTATCGAGCCTGCGGGCCGGCATCGGGCGCGGCCCCGTGGTCGCTCAGAGCTGGGCAGGGGACCGCCTCGTCGGCAGGCTGGGGCGTCGGTTCAGTCCGTCTTCTTCCGGCGCGGTGTCTTGGTCGTCTCTCCGCCGATCATGGCCCGCAGGCCGCGCACGGCCCGGTCCGCCTCGGTGCCGAAGGGATTGTCGTTGATCAGGTAGGTCCAGGTGGCGCTGGGCCTGCGCAGCCCCTCGCCCTCCAGGTCGACCCCGTCGGCGGTGATCTCGGCGGTGGCGAAGGTGTCGGCGGCCTTGTCCGCCGCCTCGGTGAGGATCTCGCGGAACGCCGGGATCGCGGCGCGGTGGAACTCGTCGAGCGGGTTCTCCCTGGCCAACGACCGGAGGTGGATGCTCTCCCGCAGGTCGGCCAGGTAGGCCAGGTGGTCGGCCCACCGGTCGTCGAGGTGGTAGAGCGCGATCAGCCGGGCCGCCTGCTCGACCGCCTCCTCGCCGACCTCCTCGACGAGGTCGGCGTGCCGCTCGGGGTGCCGTTCGGCGGCCTCGCGACTCGCCAGGTCGGTGCGCAGCAGTTCGTCGCGCCGCTCGCTCACCAGACCGCGCTGGTGGGAGACCAGGCTCGTGTAACGCCAGGTGTTGCGATGTATCTCCAGGCTGACGCCCTCGGCGACGCGCTGGGCGTGGTCGAAGACCTGCTGGGCGTCGCGGCCCGTGAGCCTTCCATCCTCGTCGGCGGCGAGTCGGTCGGCGGCCTCCGGAGCGTGCTGGGTGATCAGCTCGTCCTCGGCGCTGGCGAAGAACACGGAGTCGCCGGGGTCGCCCTGCCTGCCCGCGCGGCCGCGGAGCTGTTGGTCGAGTCGCCTGCTCGGGTGGCGTGCGGTGCCCACCACGCAGAGCCCGCCCAGTTCGACGATCCGGTCGCGACCCTCGCCCGTGTGCCCGCCCAGCTTGATGTCGGTGCCCCGACCCGCCATCTGCGTCGACACGGTGACCCGCTCGTGGGCGCCCGCGTCGGCGATGATGGCGGCCTCCTCGGCGTCGTTCTTGGCGTTGAGGACCACACAGGGCACCTCGGCCTCGGCCAGCAGCTCGGCGAGACGCTCGGACTCGGCGACGTCCTGGGTGCCGACGAGCACCGGCCTGCCCTCGGCGTGCCGGGCGGCGATCTCCGCGACGATCGCCGCCTCCTTGGCCTGCCGGGTCTGGAACAGCTGGTCGGGCCGGTCGACGCGGACGCAGGGCTCGTTCGGCGGGATCACCGCGATGGACGCCTGGTAGAACTCGTAGAGCTGTTCGGCGGCGGGCATCGCGGTGCCGGTCATGCCGCACAGCGTCGGATAGCGGCCGATCAACGCCTGGACGGTGATCTCGTCCAGCACGTCGCCGCTCTCGCTGACGGCGAGCCCCTCCTTGGCCTCGACCGCCGCCTGGAGGCCGTCGGGCCAGCGTTGGAGCAGCGCGACGCGGCCTCGCGAGGCGTTGATGAGCTGGACCCGACCGTCTCGGACGATGTAGTCCACGTCGCGGTGCAGCAGCGCGTGGGCATGCAGGGCGATGTTGACCCTGGTCAGGGTGCTGCCGACGTGTTCCTCGGAGTACAGATCGACGCCGCCGAGGGCCCGTTCGACCTCGGCCGTGCCCGCGTCGGTGAGGAAGACGTTGCGCTCGTCCTGGTCCACCTCGTAATGCCTGCCGAGCCGGAGCCTGCGCACCACCTTGGTCATCTCCTGGTCGGCGACGCCCGCCCCTCGGGCTCCGGCCAGCACCAGCGGCACCTTGGCCTCGTCCACCAGCACCGAGTCGGCCTCGTCGACGACGACGACATCCGGTGTGGGGACGACGATCTGCTCGGCGTCGGTGGCGAGTCGGTCGCGCAGCACGTCGAAGCCCAGTTCGCTCACGGCCGCGTAGGTGATGTCGGCCGCGTAGGCCGCGCGGCGTTCCTCGGAGGTGGAGCCTTCGTTGACCCAGCCCACCGTCACTCCGAGGAGGCGGAAGGCGGGCGCCATCCACTCGGCGTCGCGGCGGGCGAGATAGTCGTTCACCGACAGCACGTGCACCCGGCGGCCCTGGAGGGCGTAGCCCGCGGCGGCCAGCGCACCGGAGAGGGTCTTGCCCTCGCCGGTCGACATCTCCACCACGTGTCCGGAGAGCAGTGCCAGGGTGCCTACGAGCTGCACGTCGAAGGGCCGCAGACCCAGGCCGCGCTCGGCGGCCTCGCGTCCGACAGCGCAGAACTCGGCGGCCTGGGCGTCGGTGAACCGGGGGTGCGTCGGCCCGCCCTTGCGCCTCCTGCCGCCCTTGGCTTGACCGGCCTCCTGCTCCTCGGCCGTCGCGCGGACCGCGGCACGCAGGCGGTCGGCTGCCTCGGTGAGCCTGGTGTCGGACCAGTCCGCGACGGCGTCGGCGTCGGCGCCCGCCGCCGCGACGATGCGCCGGAACGGCTTGAGATCCACCGATCCGTGCCGTTGGAACAGCCGTCTCAGGCGGTCGCGCAGCCCGTCGACGAATCCGGTCACGTGAGGTCCTCTCCTGGCGTGGGCATCGCGGCGCGCGGCGTCCGCGGCTGCCGGCCCGTCGGGTCCCCGGCCCGCTGTGGGTGGTCTCGACCGGCGGATCGGCCTGCGGGGCGCGGGGGACACGAGGACCGCGGCACCGGGGCGGTGGAGCCCGGCGAGGGCGCGTGCGCCTTGGATGTCGCGGCGCAGGCGTCTGCTGCGTCGATCGGCCTCGGACGCCCGCGTGGCCGCGTCGCGGCACGTGTCGCCGCGTCGACGCGTGATGACAGCATCCGCCCGCCCGTCCTGTGGTCGATCTCCTCGGTTCTCCCTTATTTCTACCCGGCTCGTCGGCGGTCTCGGCGGGCGAGCCCGCGCGTGGATGGAGTGGGCGAGCCCGCGCGTGGATGGAGCGGGCGAGCCCGCGCGGAGACGGAACGGGCGAGCCCGCGCGGAGATGTCGGAGATGTCGTGGGGGAGCCCGGATGAGGATGCGGCGAGCCCACGTGACGGCGTCGGCGCGGGCAGGCCGTGATGAGACCGCTCCGACGCGCCCGCGTCGACCCGCTCTCGACCGGCGCCCGCGAGGCGGCGCGGGGGGCGACGCGTCGGCGGGCGATGGCAGGATCGATCGTGAGGGTCGTCCCGCCGAGGGCGCCGGGACGCCCGGGACGGCACTCGTCGAGACTGTTGCGACGATCTCACGCGGGTCGTCGAATTGGTCCGCGGATGCGGGATGGAACCGAGGTCGTGCCGCGTTGCACCTGAGCGACGACAGGCAGGCCGAACGGCTGGAGGTTACAGGTGGTGCTCGATCCACGGGATCTGTACGAGGTGGACTCCGACGTCCCCGACCTGAACGGTGCGGTTCTCCTGCATCACTTCGAGGGGTTCATGGACGCCGGTTCGGCGGGCAGGCTGCTGGCCGAGCACCTCGCCGAGGGCGGTGAGGGCCGCATCGTCGCCCGGTTCGACGTCGACGGTCTGATCGACTACCGGTCGCGGCGTCCCACGATGACCTACGCGGTCGACCACTGGGCGGCCTACGACAAGCCGGAGCTGGTCGTCTGGCAGCTCTTCGACGAGGAGGGAACGCCGTTCCTCCTGCTGACCGGGCCGGAGCCCGACCGGCACTGGGAGCTGTTCATCGCCGCCGTGCGCAGTCTGATGGACCGGTGGGGCGTGCGGCTCGCCGTCGGCTTCCACGGCATCCCGATGGGCGTGCCGCACACCCGGCCGCTCGGGGTGGTGGCGCACGCCACGCGGACCGAGCTGCTGGACGAGTGGACCGCAGGCGGCCACCCGGCGTTGGGGGATCGGTTCCAGGTGCCCGGCAGCGTGGCGGCCCTGCTGGAGCTGCGGCTGGGCGAGGCCGGGTTGGACGCCATGGGCTTCGCGGCGCACGTGCCGCACTACCTCGCTCAGTCCAGCTACCCCACGGCGGCCGTGACGTTGCTGGAGTCGGTGAGTCGAGCCGCGGGCCTGTCGCTGTCCTCGGCGGAGCTGACGGCCGCGGCGGAGCGGGTGAACGTCGAGATCGACCGGCAGGTGGTGGAGTCCGCCGAGGTCTCGGACGTGGTGCGTGCTCTGGAACGCCAGTACGACGCCTTCGCGCTGGCGCCGGGCAAGCGCAGCCTGTTGGTCGAGGAGGGCGAGGCGCTGCCGACGGCCGAGGAGATCGGCTCCGAGTTCGAGCGCTTCCTCGCCGAGCAGGGGCCGACGAATCAGTCCGAGCAGTGAGTCGCGCGGCCCGAGCGCGGAGGGCGGGGGCGGCTCCCTCTCGGGCTGCATCCGTCGCAGGTCACGGACCGGCGTGACGGTGCGGGCCGCCGCGGCTCAGCCTCGGTCGCTCGAGGCGGGCTGATCGAGCCGAGGCCCGTCGAGGGTGAGCAGCGCGACCAGTTCGCCCCTGCTGTGCACGCCGACCTTGACGAAGATCGACTTCAGGTGGTCCTGCACGGTGGCCTGCGCCAGGGACAGCGCCTTGGCGATCTCTCTGGTACTGCCGCCCCGCAGCACCTCGGCGGCGACGAGCCGTTCGCGGCGGGTCAGGCCGTGGGAGCTCAACACCACGGGCATGATCTCGGTCGGTGTCGGCGTCGAGGCGGTCACCACGACCTGTGACAGGCCGACGCCGTGGAGGACCGAGCCACGCAGGATGATCCACTGGCCTGCGCGCGTCTGTACCCGCATCGTCGCCGGGATGCCGCTCGGGTCGGCTTCGGCGTGCCGGGCCAACCGGGAGATGACCAGGAACACGGCGGGCACGGCCAGTACGTCGAACACGGAGTCGGCCAGTTCGAGCAGCAGTGCATGCCCCGGCTGGTCGGCGGCGACCAGCTCGTCGTTCGGTCCGAGGACGATCACGGCGGGCACCGGGGCGGCGGTGGCGGGTCGGGTCTCCGGGCGGTAGCTGCGGCGCAGTGCACCCGTGATCAGCCGGTTCGCCTGACCGGCGAAGCGCAGTTCCTCGGTGGAGTACGGGCCGCGTCCCTTCTCCCGCATCAGGGCAGCGAACCCCCAGGTCCCTTCGCCGAGATCGAAGCGCAGCCGCAGCTCGTCGCCGAACCCGTACACGGACAGGTGTTCGCGCATGCGGATGCTGCGTTCCGGATGTCCCTCCGTGACCTGGCTGAGGGCGGCGACCAGGCTGCCCTGCGCGTTCATCTGCCGGATCGTGGCGATGTCGCCGCCGCCGAACTCCAGGTCCATCGCGGGCCCCATGCCGCGCGGATCGAGGGTGGTGCTGACCATCGAGGTCGGCAGACCGGTCACCGGATCGGTGTGATGCCAGCAGACGGCCTCGAATCCCATCACCGAGGGAAGCAGGTCGTCCAGCTCGGCGAACAGCTCTCTGGAGCTCATGCCCGCCTTCGCGAGGTCCCGAAGATCCCCGAGGGCCTGCCGTTCGCGCTGTCGACGATTCACCACCGATGCGGTTCCCGTTCTCGTGTGCCGCTCTGGCGACGTGTCGTCCGGTCCGCGGGCTCGTTCCCGGGTTCCCGGTGGACGGACGTGGTCCGAGCCGGAGGATCGGGGCGGGGCGCCCGGTACGACGACGGCCACCGTGATCAACACGACGATACTGCGCGCATTCGGCCGGTGGCACGCCGTACCCCCAGAATTCTGGGATACCGCCTGTCCTCAGGGCCCGACATCATGAGATCGGGCACGAGATCCACTCCCGGGCCCGTAGGCGACGGAGACGAGCACCCTGCCGTGGCGACCGAAGGGGGATTCGGGTCGCGGTGGCGACGCGGCAGGGCATCGTCTCCGGTTCGCCGGTCCGGGGTGGCTTGCGGCCGTGATCGGACCCGGCCGGCTTGGGGGCGGCCGGGCCCGCTCGCCGTGGTCGGACCGGTGGCCGGGGCGGCGGATGTGGGAGGGCCGTCGGGACAGGGGTGCGACGGCCCGGCCGCCACGCCGTGACCCGGATTCGCCCCTTCTTCAGAGGGCGTGGACGCGCGTGCCGCGGCGTGTGGTCGCGGCCGGCGACCCGCCGTCGCGCAGGCGACGGCCGGACGGGACCGCGTGACGGCGGCCGACGACGAGACGTTCGGGACGCCGACGAGACGGTTTCGCCGTCGGCGTCGGAGACGCGGGCCCCGTCCGACCGGCCCCGCCCGATGTCCGGGATCGGTCCCCGCGGTCGGCGCGGGCGGGTCTGCTGCTCCGTCTCATCCGACGGCCTGTCGACGGTCTTCTCGGGTACCCGGCCGCGGGGACCGTCGCCGAGGCCGTCGGCTGCTGTGCCGATCGGCACCCCGCCCGCCTCGCTGTGCAGGGCGGGCCGGGCACGGTGGCCGGTCGGCCCGTGGCGGCGATGCTCGGCATGCCCTGCCTCTCGATCTCGCCGTGCCGTGCGAGCGGGCGACGCGCATCGCCGGCGCGGGCTCCGGCGAACCGGCGCGCGGTGCGGGCGGCGTCGACGGCGACGTCGGCGATCTTCCGTCGGCTTTCGTGGCCGTTCACGCGGCGAGGTGGGACGGGGCCGCCGCGATCCCCGAGGCGGCGTCCCCGGGCGAGCGGGATGTCGATGAGATCGACTCATGCACGATCATGCATTCCTATTGACAATGATTTCCATTCGGTGTGAGGCTGAGTCGCGACAGCTCATTCCCAGCAGGCCGGATCGGCCCGCCGGTCGCACGGCCGCGGACACCGCCGACGTGACCGGAGCCGACGACACAGACAGCAGGGCGGGACTGCATCGCGGCCGTGATCACCCGAAGCCGCCCGCATGTCGGCGTGCATGACTCGGAGGTAGGACCATGCCGGTCGCCGACTCTCGGCGGCGGAACACGCCTCGGGCGGACCTCGCCCACCTGCCGGCGGACCGCAGCGACGAGGCGGGCCGGTGACCCCACCCGGTTCGCCCTCCCGACCTGAGCCCGCGGTCACCAGAGTCGATCCGGCGACCGTCGAGGCGACGCCGATCGAGGCACGACAGGACCCGGCCGACCGGTCCGAGTCGACGCCCGGCGGAGTCGAACCGGGCGGCCGTTCGACCTCGACGAAGGCGACGTCCACGGCACAGGCCGCTCGCCGCGGAGGTCACCTGCGCGGTCGCCGGGGACTCGTGCTCACCGCCGTCGCCCTCGCGCTGGCCATCGCGGTGTCGGTGGTCGTCGCGATCAGCCTCGGCCCGACCACGGTGCCGCTGGGCGACACCCTGCGCTTCCTCGGCGCGGCCCTCACCGGCGGGACGATCGACGCCGTCGACGTCTCGCAGTACACGATCATCTGGGAGGTCCGCACCCCGAGGGTGCTGCTGGCGGTGGTGGTGGGCGCGGGGCTGAGCGTGATCGGCGTCGCCGTGCAGGCGATGGTGCGCAACGCCCTGGCCGACCCGTTCGTGCTGGGAATCTCCTCCGGCGCCTCGGTGGGAGCCAGCGCGGTGGTGGTGTTCGGCGCCTTCGCCGCCCTGGGCGTCTACGCGCTGTCGGCGGCGGCCTTCCTCAGCGCGCTGGTCGCCTCGGCGCTGGTCTACGCCGCCGCACACAGCAAGGCCGGTCTGAGCCCGCTGCGACTCGTGCTCACCGGGGTCGTGCTCGCCTACGGATTCCAGGCGATCATGACGGTGATGATCTTCCTCTCGCCGAACGGCGAGGCGGCGAGGACCGTGCTGTTCTGGCTGCTCGGCAGCCTCGGCGCGGCGACCTGGACGTCGTTGCCGGTGGCGACCGCGGCCGTCCTGATCGCCCTCGTCGTGCTCCAGCGCCGCAGCCGGTCGCTCGACGTGATGGCGATGGGGGACGAGACCGCGGGCAGCCTCGGGGTGGACAGCGCGGCGTTACGCCGGGGACTGTTCCTGCTCACCGCCGTCGTGACCGGAGCGATCGTCGCGGTCAGCGGTGCGATCGGCTTCGTCGGACTGGTGATGCCGCACCTGGTCCGGCTGCTGTTCGGCTCGAGCCACGCCAAGGTCCTGATCATCACGCCGTTGGCGGGGGCGTTGTTCCTCGTCTGGGTCGACCTGGTCTCCCGGACGCTCGTGGCGCCCCGCGAACTGCCGCTGGGCGTGATCACCGCCCTGGTCGGGGTCCCGGTGTTCATCACGTTGATGCGTCGGCGCGGCTACGTGTTCGGAGGTCGGTGAATGCGGCTCACCCTGGACGCCGTCTCGGTCGAGATCGCCGGACGGACCCTCGTACGCGAACTGCGCCTCGCCGTCGAGAACGAGGAGATCGTCGGGCTCATCGGCCCCAACGGCAGCGGGAAGTCCACCGCGCTGCGCTGTGTGTACCGGGCGTTGCGGCCCACCGCGGGCGCCGTGCTGCTCGACGACGTCGACCTCGCGAAGCTGACTCTGCGGCAGAGCGCCCGTTCGGTGGCCGCCCTGACCCAGGAGGCGAGCACCGACCTGGACTTCACCGTCCGGGAGGTCGTCGCCCTCGGCCGGGCCCCACACCTGCGAGACGATCAGGCGCTCGACGCGCGCGAGGAGGAGTTGTGCGCGGCGGTGATGCGCCGCGCCGACGTCGCGCACCTGGCCGATCGCAGCATCCTCACGTTGTCCGGCGGCGAGCGGCAGCGGGTGTACATCGCCAGGGCCCTCGCCCAGGAGCCGCAGGTCCTCGTGCTCGACGAGCCGACCAACCATCTCGACGTCCGACACCAGATCGAGCTGCTGTCCTTCCTGCGCACCGCCGGCCTGACCGTCCTGATCGCGCTGCACGACATGAACCTGGCCGCCGCGGCCTGCGATCGGATCGGTGTGCTCTCCGGCGGCGAGCTGGTCGCCGTCGGGAAGCCCGGAGAGGTGCTCACCCCGGAGTTGATGCACGACGTGTTCGGGGTGGCGGCGACCGTCGTCAGCCATCCCGTCACCGGAACACCGCAGCTCCTCTACGAGCTGACCGAACACCATCCGGAAGGAACCAGGACATGACCCTGCGCCTCCCACGCCGAGTGTGGCCGATGCTGGCCGTCGGCGTGCTCGCCGTGAGCGCCTGCGGGGCCGAGGTGGCACCGCAGGCCGTCGACGACGCCGACCTCGTCACCATCGAGAACTGCGGGCGCGAGACCACCTATCCGCGCCCGGAGCGTCCCGTCGTCTACGAGGGCGGCGGCGCCGAGAAGCTGTTCGTGCTCGGCGTGACCGACGAGATCCGGGGGTGGATCGCCACCCCCACCAACGACCCGGCGATCGAGCGTTCCCCGTACCGGGAGCAGTTCGAGCAGATCGAACGGCTGAGCAACGACCTGTTGAACCGGGAGATCGTGGTCGATGCCGGCGCGGACTGGGTGTTCGCCGGCTGGAACTCCGGTTTCAGCGAAGAACGCGGGATCACCCCGCAGTTGCTGGACGACCTCGGGATCGACAGCTACATGCACACCGAGAGCTGCTACAACTACGGCGACGGCGCGGTGGACGTCACGCCCCTGGAGGGTCTCTACATCGACCTCACCGATCTCGGTGAGATCTTCGGCGTCCAGGACCGGGCTGCCGAGGTCGTCGCGGAGCTGCGCGACCGGGTCGCCGCCGTGGAGGAGGACCACCCCGAGGGCGAGCCCGCCGAGGTGTTCGTCTACGACTCCGGGACCGACCAGCCGTTCACCGCCGCGGCACACGCCCCGCCGAACGACATCATCTCCGTGGCGGGTGGCCGCAACATCCTGGCCGACCTGGACGAGCGGTGGACGTCGATCGGCTGGGAGGCCGTGATCGAGGCGCAGCCCGAGGTGATCGTCATCATCGACTACGGTGATCTGCCCGCCGAGGACAAGATCGATTTCCTGCGGTCGCACCCCGCGCTGGAATCGGTGCCCGCCGTGCGCGACGAGCACTTCTACGTCCTGGACTACGGCGAGGCGATCAGCGGCCCGCGCATCGTGGACGGGGCGGAGAAGTTCGCCGACTATCTGCGCTCCATCGGGTACTGAACCACCGGTGCGGCCGGCGGTTCCGACGTCGTCGGCCGCCACATGAGTGAGACCCCTGGCGCCGACGGTTCGCAGCATGCTGTGACCGTCGTCGGCTCCAGGGGGCCTTGTCGTCGGTTCCAGTGTCCGGCGGGCCGCCCGCGTGGCGGGCTCGATCAGACCGTGACGCGCCGGGGCTCGGGCTTGCGCCGGGTGCGGAATCGGTCGGCGGCACGCAACGCCCAGCTGCCGCCGACGCACCCCCCGACGAGGGAGAGCACATTGATCGTGAGGCCGTCGACGACGACGATGCCGAGCCAGCCGTAGCGGGCGCAGAGCATGCCGACGAGGAAACCGGCGAACGCGCCGACCAGCCAGACCAGGAACATCAGTGTGCCTCGTCGAGCCTGGGGGACCGCGAACGTCCCGAGGACGACCGAGACGGCGGCGCTGCCGATGGTCAGTCCCGCCACACAGCCGACGGCGATGACGATCTCGAGGTCCGGCATGCCCGTGTCGACGGTGATGACGTCGATGGGCAGCCCGTCACGTTCGGTCAGTCTGCCCAGGACGAAGCCGCCGACCGGCATCCCGAGGAGCAGACACCGGCGCAGGAGCGCGGTGCGCCCTTCGACGGCCCGTCCGCCGACCGCGCTGATCAGCGTGCAGACGAGCACACCGACGGCGGCGCCCGCGAGCAGCCCGAAGCCGCCGGGGCTGTCCACGATCCACTCCACGGGGCCCAGGACCCGGCGGAGTCGCGAGTCGACGGAGCCCTCGTCGAGGAGACGGGTGTCGACGGCGAAGTTCGCGGCGTACACCCCGGCGACGATCCCGGCCAGCGTCAGGATCAGCAGGCCCGCCGTCGTGCGGACCTGACGGAGTGCGGGGCTGTTCACTCCGGTGCGCAGTCGCCCTCGGCCGCTCGTCAGCGCGCGGCGGGCCCGGCCGCGCAGTGCCTTCCACCGGCTCGCGCGCGGCGGCAGCGCCGGGGCGGCCGCCCGCTGTTCCGCCGCCGAATGCTCGGGGCCGCCGTCCGCCCGTCCGCTGTCGTCGGCGTCCCAGTCGTCGAGTCGCCGAACCTGTAGTCGCGTGCGCGGCGGCGCGGCTCGGGCGGCGTCGGCCTGCGCCGAGGCGGCCGCGGGCTCCGGGTGCGCCCGCGGTCCCTCCGACTGCTCCACCAGCCGCTCGACCTCCGCCCGCTGGGCCCTGGTCAGCGCGTGCACCTCGTCGGGCCAGGGTCGGGCATACGGTGCGATCCGGCCGATCATCTCGACCAGCCGCGCCGCGTCGGGTCGGGCGGCCGGGTCCTTCGCCAGGCACGCGGCGACGATCGTCCGAATGCTCGCGGGCACGGCGTCGAGATCGGGTTCGGTGTGCACGACGTCGTACAAGACCTGGAAGTCGGACGCTCCCGCGAACAGGCTCGTCCCGGTCCCCGCCGTCACCAGCACCGCACCGAGGGAGAACACGTCGCTGGCCGGGGTGATCGCCCCGGCCAACGCCTGCTCCGGCGACATGAACTCAGGCGATCCGACGACGAGTCCGGTGCGGGTCAGCTCCCGCCCGTCCCTGCGGTCCAGCGCGCGGGCGATCCCGAAGTCGATCAGCCTCGGCCCCTCGTCGGCGAGCAGGATGTTGGAGGGCTTGAGGTCTCGATGCACCAGGCCCGCCTGGTGGATGCGCACCAGCGCGGCGGCCAGACCGGCCGCCAGCCGCGGCAGGGACTCCTCCGGGAGCCTGCCGGTGGCCTCGACCGCCTCCCGGAGCGAGGGACCGAAGACGAACTCGGAGGCCAGCCACGGCGTCGCCGCCCGTGCGTCGGCGTCGACCACCGTCGCGGTGTAGACCCCGGGCACCGCACGGGTGGCGCGGATCTCGCGCTCGAAACGGGCGCGGAAGCCGTCCTCCTCGACGAGATGGGAGTGCACCTGTTTGACGGCGACCAGCCGTCCGTCCGGGCCGCCGCCCAGCAGCACTCGGCCCATTCCGCCTCGCCCCAGCTCGGCGAGCAGCCGACAGCCGCCGACCTCGCGTGGTTCGGACGCCCCCAGCGGTCGCATGACCACCCACCCCCGGCAGGTCTGAGCAGGCCCGAACGAGTCGGACCTGCGAGAAGATCATGGTAGGGGACCGAGGCCGCGTTCGGGTCCCTGTCGCGTGATCGTCCGACGGCACCGTGCGGGAGGCCGTGCCCGCGGCCGGCGCGTCACGTCGACGCGAGGGCGACGGTGCGTACTCCGGCGATGCGGTCATCGGGCGAGGTGCCCACCGGAAGACGTGCCTGCTCGGGCGAGGTGCCCACACCTGACGCGCACTCGGTCGATGCGGCCGTCCGACGACGCGCGCACGCGAACCGGCTCGCACCGGACGACCGTGCCCCCGAGACGACGTCGGGCGGCACACCGTGTCGGTGTGCCGCCCGAGGGGCCGCGGCCGAGCCGGGCGAGGCCCGCCGCGACTCAGTCCTTGCTCAGCACTCAGTCCTTGCTCAACGCGGTGCCCAGGGCCCGCCAGTCCAACACGGGCGCCGCGGCGTCGCGGATCGACGCCAGCAGCCCCAGCCGCGCCGCCCGCACCTGGGCGTCCTCGGCCATGACCAGCACGTCGTCGAAGAACGCCGCGATCGGCGCGACGATCGGCGCGGCCTCCTCGACGAAGCGCGCGAGATCCGGCGTGGTGCCCCCCAACGACGCCTCGACCCGCTCCCACGCGGTGCGCAGCGCGACCTCGGCGGGCTCGGTGATGTGGGCGGCGTCGTAGGTCGCCGGAGCGTCGTCGGGGACGATGCGCCGCACCCGCTGCAGCGCGGCCGCCAGCTCGACGAAGGTCGGATCGGCGGTGCGGCGGTTGACCTCGGCCAGCGTCTCGTCGGCCGTGATCGGCGAGTCGGCCAGCGGCAGCACGGCGGCGACGACGGCGTGCTGGTGCCCCGCGTCGAGCAGCTGCTGCTCGTACCGTCGGACGACGAACTCGTGCGCCTCGGCCAGCGCCGAGTCGGTGACCTCGATGCCCTGCGTGGCGAGGACGTCGGCCGCGATCCGCAGCGCTCGGCTCACCGTGACCTGTCGGAGCTGCGGGAAGGAACGCAGCACGCTGATCAGGCCCAGCGCCGCCCGGCGCAGGCCGAACGGGTCGGAGCTGCCGGTGGGCGACGCGCCGACGCCGAACAGACCGACCAGCAGATCGAGCCGGTCGGCCAGCGACAGCAGTGCGCCGGGGACGGTGGCGGGCAGGGTCCCGCCCGCCGACCGGGGCTGCTCCATGTCGTACAGGGCGGCGGCCACGCTCGGCGACTCGCCCGCCCGCAGCGCGTACTCCCGCGCCATCGTGCCCGCCAGGCTCGTCAGCTCGACGACCATCTGCGACCCGAGGTCGAACTTCACCAGCTGCGCGGCGCGGTCCAGCGTCTGCCGCTCCTCGCCGGACAGCGGAACCAGCCGGTCGCCGCTGCTCTGCACGCCCTCGGGGGCGGCCACGGCGGCGTCGCCGAGTTCCCTGGCGACGGCGGCGATCCGCTCGGTGCGGTCGGCCATCGAGCCGAGCCGCTCTTCGAAGGCAAGCCGCTCTAGGCCGAGCTTCATCGTCTCCGGCTTCACGGCCAGGTCGGCCCGCCAGAAGAACGCCGCGTCCTCGTAGCGGGCGCGCAGGACGCCCTCGTTGCCCGCTCGCACCGCGTCGTGGTCGCAGGCGCCGTTGGCGACCGCGACGAAGTACGGCATCAACGCGCCCGCGGCGTCCCGGACCGGCAGGTACCGCTGGTGCTTGCGCATCACGGTGGTGAGGATCTCGTCCGGCAGCTCCAGGTAGTGCTCGGAGAACGAACCCAGGATCGGGGTCGGCTGCTCGACGAGGTTGACGATCTCCTCCAGCAGCACGGCCTCGCCGTCGAAGTCGACGGTGCCGCCGACCTCGGAGACCAGCCGTTGGGCGGCCCCGACGATCTGCCCGCGCCGGACGTCGATGTCGACGACGATGCCGTGCGAGGCGAGGAAGTCGACGTAACCCTCCGCGTGCGGCACGCCGACCGTCGGCGTCGCGGCGGTGCGGTGCACGCGGGTGGTGACGCCGCTGAGCAGCGACGAGGCCGCCACGGGCACGCCGACGTCGCCGAGCATGGCCAGCAGCCAGCGCACCGGGCGGCTGTAGGACAGCGTGGAGTCGTTCCACCGCATGTTCTTGTCGGCGCGCAGCTCCAGCACGACGCTGGAGAGCAGCTCGCTGAGCACGGTCACCGCGCCTCGGCCGACGTCGGTCTTGACGGCGACGACGAACTCGACGCCGTCGATCACGGCCCGCCCCAGGTCCGCGACGTCCACTCCCTGGCCGCGTGCGAAGCCCGCGGCGGCCTTGGTCGGCGCGCCCGCGGCGTCGAAGGCGTTGGCGACCCGGGGGCCGCGCACGGTCCGTTCGGCGTCGGGCTCGCCCGGCTCCACCGCCTCGACCACCGCGACGATCCGCCGGGGTGTGGCGTAGGTGCTGATCCGGCCATGGCCCAGCCTGGTCGCGGCGAGCTTCTCGGTGAGGGCGGTGCGCATCGCCTCGGCGGCGCGCCGGACCTCGGCCGCGGGCAGTTCCTCGGTGCCCACCTCGAACAACAGCGTCGCGGGCTCGGAGACCGAGGGCAGCTCGTCGGGCACCGTCGCGGCGGGGAGGGCCTCGGCCACCCCGAGCGGGTGACCCAGCTCCTCGCGTCGCTCGGCCCAGAGCCGGACGACGTCCCTCGTCAGCGCCCTGGTGCGCCCGAAGGCCTTGGCCCGCTCCGTGGTGGACACCGCGCCTCGGGCGTCGAGCACGTTGAACGTGTGGGAGCACTTGAGCACGTAGTAGTGGGCGGGCATCGGCAGACGCGCGTCCAGCAGCCTGCGTGCCTCGTTCGCGTACTCGTCGAACAGCCGACGGTTCATCGCCACGTCGGCGTCGTCGAGGTAGTAGCGGCTCATCTCGTACTCGGCCTGGCCGAAGGCCTCGCCGTAGGAGATGCCGGGAGCGAAGGCGATGTCCTTGAAGTGACTGACGTTCTGCAGCGCCATGAGGATGCGCTCCAGGCCGTAGGTGATCTCCACCGAGATCGGGTCCAGCGTGGCGCCGCCCGCCTGTTGGAAGTAGGTGAACTGGGTGATCTCCAGGCCGTCCAGCCACACCTCCCAGCCCAGGCCCCAGGCGCCGAGCGCGGGGAAGTCCCAGTTGTCCTCGACGAAGCGGACGTCGTGGGCTTCGACGTCGATGCCGATGGCCGCCAGGCTGCCGAGGTACAGCTCCTGCGGGTCGCCCGGGTCTGGCTTGAGGATGACCTGGAACTGGGTGTGGGTCTGGAGACGGTTCGGGTTCTCGCCGTACCGGGAGTCGTCCGGTCGTACGCTCGGCTCGACGTAGGCGGTCCGCCACGGCTCAGGACCCAGCACGCGCAGCACGGTGGCCGGATTGAGCGTTCCCGCACCGACCTCGGTGTTCAGGGGCTGCACGACCATGCATCCCTGGTCGGTCCAGTACTTGGTCAACGCGAGAATCGCGTCCTGCATGGTCAACACGGAGGACAACCTCAGACAGTCATGGCGGGCCTGTCGACTGCCCGCTGTACGGACGGCGTGAACGACGCGAGCACCAGCCGGGTGGCACACGAGATCGGCCGAGTCTAATGGACTCGGCTCGCGGCCGGACCGGCGGTGTTGCCCCTGTCCAGGCGTCGTCGACGCGGCACGGGAGCGCCGCCCCGCCGCCGGACTCGGGGGTCGGGGAACCCGGCGGGGCGCGGTCGGACCGGGCGGGTCAGCCGCCGACGACCAGGCCGCGCGGGCGGCGCAGTCGATGGGCCTCGGCGACGAACTCCACGCTGTACGGGACGGCGTGGTGGGTGGCCGGGTCGAGTCGGAGCTGCGTCCGGCTTCCCTCGGCATGCAGCACCGATCGATCGGCGGAGTGCACGTGAAAGCCGTAGGTCAGGTCCGTGGTGCCCACCTGCTCGATCCAGAAGTGCACCCCGACGAGGCCCATGCCCGCGATAGGAAGGTGGTAGGTGATCGCGAAGTGTCGGACCACCTGGAGCACGTCGGCGAAGCGGGACAGCGAGGGATCCAGATGCCAGCCCCGGTCGAGCCAGTAGTCCATGACGGCGCGTTCCACCAACAGCAGGTAGCGCGAGTCATGAACCGTTCCGGTCGCATCGAGGTCCTCGAAGTTGATGCGAACGGAGGCGACGTGGCCGAAGCGCGCCGGAACATCCGTCGGCGTGTCCTCGGGGCTGGTCATCGCTGCTCTCACCTGTTCCGGGTTCGTGGGGACGGTTCGTGGGGGGACGGTGTCGACGTGCGGCGGTCCGAGTCGTTCTTCTCGTCGTGGACTCGTCGTCGCCGATGCGCCGCGGCGCGTCCGCCCGTGCGGCGCCGTCGGTCGGGCGGCCGTGGCGGCGGGGGATCGATCTTGCCGGATCGATCTCCGCATTGTCACCTTGTCGGGGTGAGCCGAGTCGCGCGGGAGACCGCGGCTCGGGCGATGCGCCGCGGGTCGGCCCGACCCGGACGATGCAAGGGGGTCGAGATGCTGATGTCCGAGGCACGGGTCGTCGCCGCCGACTGGGTGAGTCGGCATGCCCGGCACACGGAAGGCTTCGCGGGCGCCTATCTCCACGGTTCGACGATCGAGCTGCCCGACGACGCCGAGCTGCCGCCGACCTCGGACCTCGACGTCGTGGTGGTGACCGCCGCGCCGCCGCCGACGGGACCGGGCAAGTTCCGGCACCGCGGCGTTCTGCTGGAGGTGACGTACCTCGGCCGTGATCTGTTCGCCGCCGCGGAGCACGTCCTGGGCTCGTATCACCTGGCTGGCGGGCTGCGCCTCGACACGATCGTCGCCGACCCCGAGGGGCTGTTGCGTCGCCTGCAACCGGTGGTGGCCGAACACTTCGGGGAACGGAGGTGGGTGCGGCGGCGCTGTGCCGACGCCCTCCGCCGCATCGAGAGCGGGCTGCGAACCGTCGACGGCGCGGCGCCATGGCACCAGCAGGTCACGTCGTGGCTGTTCCCGACCGGCGTCACGACCCACGTGCTGCTGGTGGCCGCCCGCCGCAATCCCACGATACGGCTGCGATATCCCGCCGCCAAGGCCGTCCTGGCCGACCACGGGCTCGACGCCCGGTATCCCGAGCTGTTGAGCCTGCTCGGTGTCCGTGATCTGACCGCCGCCCGGGTACGCGACCATCTCGCGGCGCTGGCCACGACCTTCGACGTCGCCGCGCAGGTCGCCAGGACGCCGTTCTTCTTCCGAGGCGACCTCACCGCCGAGGCACGGCCGATCGTCGTCGACGGCAGCCGCGACCTCATCGCGGCGGGCCTGCACCGCGAGGCCTTCTTCTGGATCGTCGCCACCTTCGCCCGTTGTCATGCGGTGCTGGCCGCCGACGCGCCCGAGCTGGACGTGCGGCGGGAACCCGCGTTCCGGGCCGCCGTCGCCGATCTCGGGATCACCGACACCGGGGACCTGCGGCGACGTGCCGACGAGGTCCTGCGTTTCCTCCCCCGCCTCGTCGAGATCGCCGAACCGGTGCTGCGCGCCGAGAACTGATCGGGCGCGGCGGCCGACCGGCCCGCAGGGATCCTCCCTAGGTCCCTCACCCGATGTGGTCATCGTCGCCTTCGGCTTCAGTGTCTCGGTACGGCCGGCTCCCGTGGTGTGGGGCCGGCTCCCATCCGGACGAGGAGGCAACGATGCATCCACCTATCCGCCGAAGTACGGGTCGGGTCGCGACGGCCATGGCGCTCGTCGTCACCGTCTGCGGCCTGCCCGCGACGGCCTTCGCCGTCGAGGACTCCCCGGTGGCGGCCGAACCCGCCGTGCTGGGCACCGGCGGTGCCGCGGTCCCCGTGCTGGAGTGGGGGCCGTGCCCCGAGGGGACGGCGTCCGCGGCCTACGAGTGTGCGACCGCGGCGGTCCCGCTGTCCTATCAGGACCCGCACGGCGAGCGGATCGAGGTCGCGGTGGGCAGGCTGCCCGCCGCCGACCCGGAGAACCGGATCGGCTCGTTGTTCTTCAATCCCGGCGGCCCCGGTGGTTCCGGTCGCATCCCGCCGGTGCTGGCTCCTGAGCTGCACGAACGCTTCGACCTCGTCGGATTCGATCCGCGCGGGGTGGCGGACAGCACGCCGCTGCGCTGCTTCGCCGACGTGTGGGAGGCCGCCGACAGCTTCGGTCACGTCTTTCCCACCACGCCGAGCGAGGAGCGGCGGGTGATCGAGGCCACGCGGACCGGCACCGACGCCTGCGCGGAGGAGGCGGGCCCCGTTCTCGACCACATGTCGACGGCGAACGTCGCTCGCGACCTCGACCTGCTGCGGGCCGCCGTCGGCGACGAGCAGCTCACCTTCCACGGCTTCTCCTACGGCACTCATCTCGGGGCGGTCTACGCCAACCTCTTCCCGGACCGGGTGCGGGCCATGACGTTGGACGGCGGCCTCGACCCGGTGGCCTGGACGACGGGGGCCTCCCCCGCCGACGCCGAGCTGCCGTACACCACGCGCATCGGCAGCGCCGCCGGCGCGCAGCGGGCCCTGTCGACCTTCCTGGACGTCTGTGCCGAGGACGAACGATGCGCGTTCCGGGAGCCCGGCGTCGATCTGCGCGAGAAGTACGACCGGGTGCTCGACGCGGCGCGCACGGCGCCGATCGAGGTCCCCGACGAGGACGGCTGGGTCATGGAATGGTCGTATCCGCTGGTCGTCGGCGTGGTCGGCTCGGCGCTCTACGACGCTCGCGGTTCGGCGTTCCTCGGCGACTACCTCCAGTCGCTCGTCGACGCGGTCGAGGGCCGAGCCGCCCGCGGTGCGTCCGCGGCTGTCACCGCCGTCGCGGCCGACGTCGCCGCCGCCGTCGGCGGGCAGGAGCGGTACGCGGGTCCGGAGCAGAACTTCGGGGTGGCCTGTCTGGACTCCGACAACCCGAGTGATCCGGCGCGGTGGTCCGAGGCGGCGGCCGCCTCGGACCGAGAGGCGCCGGGCTTCGGGGCGATGTGGACGTACGAGTCGCTGCCCTGCGCCACCTGGCCGGGAGTCGACGAGGATCGATATCAGGGTCCGTGGGATCGTCCGACGGCGAATCCGGTGCTCGTGCTGGGGAATCGGCTGGGCGACCCGGCCACACCGTATGAGGGCGGCCGTGAACTCGCCGACCTGCTCGGTGACGGCCGTCTGCTGTCGCTGGACGCCTTCGGTCACGGCGCGTTCGGTCTTCAGATCAGCGACTGCGTGGACGCGGCGGTGATCGAGTACTACCTGGGTGGCGAGCCGCCCGCGGACGGCACGGTCTGCGCGCCGGACCGCACGCCGTTCGATCCGATCGACGACGAGGCCGGCGTCGTGGCGGCCGAGCACACCGGACTGCCGGTCACGGCGCTCCTCGGCTGAGTCGACGGGTCGACGGCCTCGGCGGTGTCGTGGCGGTCGGCTCGCCCGTCACCGCCGAAGGTCGCGGACGCCACGCTCAGTGGTCGTCCACGCCCGAGTGTCCCCCCATGTCGAAGACGATCTCCCCCTGCCGGCGGTGGTCGTCGCCCGTGAACGGGTGTTGGCTTCGCAGGTGTTCGCGAGGCGTCTCGGCACTCGGCTGCCGTGATCGCCGCTGATCGGCGGCGTCGGGATGTCGTCGACCTCGCGGACATCGCCTCCCCGCATGCGGTCGGGGGTGGTCCGGCCACCGGGTCGCGGCGCAGCGCGCCGAGTCGGCGTTCCCCGCGAGCGCGGGGGTGGTCGGCGGCGCGGCCCGGCGCGCCGTCCGGCGTCGCCCGATCGAAATATCAGAACGGCACGCACGATCGACTTCTGATGTTTCGAGTCTCGAGCGCAGTACGATCACGAGGAGTCGTGCCGCCGAGAAAGCGAGAGGGCCGCCGTGGGCGAGGTCGCCGGAGATCCCGTGGGCGAGGTCGCCGGGGAGTCCGTGAGCGGGGTCGCCCCGCAGCGGGCACATCGGGTGTTCACCCGCTACGAACGCGCCCTCGCGAACTCCACCCTCGCCTCGCCGACCCGCCGCGCCTATCGGTTCCAGATTGCGGGCTTTCTCACCTGGCTCGTCGAGCACGACAGCGGCCCCGAGGACCCGCTCACCGAGCCACCGGCCAGGGACGCGGCCGTGCGTGCCTACCGCTCGTGGTTGAAGACCGCTCTGGGCAGTAGACCCGCCACGATCAACGCGGTCCTCACGGCGCTCGATCACTTCTACGATCACTGCCTGCGGGTCGGCCATGCCCCGATCGATCGGGAGGAACAGACGGCGCCGCAGTCCAGGGCTCTGCAGGTCGACGAGACCCGCAGGCTGGTGGCGGCCGTGCTGGCGGGCGGACTGCCGCGAGACATCGCCGTCGTGCACACCCTGCTGCACACCGGGGTCCGGGTGACCGAACGGTCGCGCTCGACGTCGACGATGTGCGTCTCGGCGTTCGACAGGCGCACATCCGGGTCACGGCGCGCGGCATCGAGCCGAGGGAGATCCCCTTGTCGGAGGAGCCCCGGCTGGTCCTGCGTGACTGGGTCGCCACTCGTCGGGGCCGGTCGGGCGTCGAGCGGACGCCCGCGTTGTTCCTCAACCGGCGGGGCGGCCGACTGTCCACCCGCTCGGTGGACACGCTGGTGGTCCGGATCGGCGGCATCGCGGGCCTGGAGGCAGACGCCGGGCAGCCGATCACCCCGCACGTCCTGCGGCAGACCTTCGGCCATCGCCTGCTCGCGAACGGCTCGGCTCCCGACCGGGTCGCCGAACTGATGGGTCACCGCAGCAGCGACACCGCCCGGCGATACGGGGCGGTCCGCGCGGGCCGCCCGCCGGACGACGTTCCGGGATGACCCCGCGCGGCGCCCGCCGAGCCGGGGCCGCCCCCAGACTCCCGCTCCGGCCGACACCTCGCCCACACCCGCCCCGCACGTGATGAAGGACTGAGAGAGCGATGACCGACTCCGTCGAGATCGTGGACCACGACTCACGCTGGTCGTCGGTGTTCGAGGAACTCCGTACCCGGATCAGCCGCGTCCTGGGTTTCCACAGTCAACGTGTCGAGCACGTCGGCAGCACCGCGGTTCCCGGCCTCGCCGCCCGCCCGATCGTCGACCTCGACGTGGTGATCGCCGACGAGCGGGCGCTGGCTCCGGTGATCGGCAGGCTGCGACCCCTCGGGTACACCCACCAGGGCGACCTCGGCGTCCCCGGCCGGGAGGCCTTCACCAGACCGCCGCACCGGCCGCCGCCGCATCACCTCTACGTGTGCACCGAGGACAGCCTCGCGCTCGCCCGGCATCTGGCGTTCCGCGACCAGCTGCGGCGCAGCACCGACACCGCGGCCGCCTACGCGGAGTTGAAGCGGACGCTGGCGGCCCGGCATCCCGACGACGCCGCCGCCTATGTCGAGGGAAAGACGGCCTTCATCAGTCAGGTCCTCGACCAGGTCGCGGACGCCGCCCGCGCGGAACACCCGGTCTCGGACCCGCAGGGGGCCTGAGTCGCGGGAAGAGCCCACACTCTCGGCGGGTGTGGGGAAGAGCGGGGCCGCGGTGCCGGCGGACCGGTTCCCGGCCGGACGACGGGGTCTGCCAACCCGTCCGCCGCCGACGCGGTGCCCGCGTCGAGGGCTGCGAGATCGCCGCAGGCCTCGCGGTCCGACCGGGTGCGGCCCGTGCCATCGCTTCGTTCCGACCTTCGCCGCGCCGCCGGTAATCCCGCCGCCGGTAATCCCGCCGCCGAGTCGGCACAGCGGCCGACGCCGAGTCGAGTCAGATCGGACGGGCGCCGCCGCGATGCGATCCGTTCCGACGCTGAGTGATCTCAACGAAAAGGGCATGCAGGGTTTCCGGGAGTCCGGCGTGCTGCCCGCGACCGCGTCGGCGCGGGTGCTCGACGCCGCGCGTGGGAACGGGGCCGAACCGGTGCGGGGGACGCCGCCTCCTCGTCGCGCGGGCCGGCGGGTCGCCGCGGCGGATGGCGCCGTCCGGGCCGTGCCGGGCAGGACGTGTCCGTCGGGCAGGGCGCGTCGTGTGCTGCCTCGAAGGAAGGAGTGCGGCGGCGCGTCGTCCCCGTCTGCGGCGCGGACGTGCGGCCGGGTTCACCGGAAACGGCCGCACCCAGCGTCGTCGATCGTTAACCTGACGTGGCGATCGCGGCGCGTCGGGAGTGGGTGCACGGACGATCCGTCCGGGCCGGGCGGCCTCGATCGCCGGGGGTGATCAGGGCTGTGCGGATGACAGGACGACTTCTCGACCGGGGGCCGCGATCGGCGGCACCGGACCGTTCCTCGCCCACCGCGGACGTGCACGGCCTCGCCGAGGCCCATGTTCGTCGGCTTCGGGCCCGCTACGACTGGCGTGCGGAGTGGCATCGTCGCTTCTTCAGGCTGGGCGGGCTGCTGATCATCCTGGCCAGCGCCTCGCTTCCGCTGCTCACCACCTTGGAGTACGAGAACAAGGACTTCGTGCTCTCGGCGGCGGGCGTGGTGATCGCCGTGCTCACCGGACTGCAGACCTTCTACCGCTGGGACAAGTCGTGGGCGACGCTGCGGGCCGCGGAGTCGTCCCTCACCGAGCTGCTCTGGGAATGGCGGCTGCGGCAGGAGGAGGCGGCGGGCCTGACCGGTGAGGAGGCCGACCGCGTGCGGCGTGCGGCCACCGAGCGGATGCTGGCGGGCGTCCGCGAGGTGCGGCATCGCGAGTCGGAGGACTACTTCGCCGAGCTGCGCTTCCCCGCCGCCCGGCCCCGCTGAGCGGGAGAGCCGGACGCATCGGCTCGGTGGGCGCGGGCTTCTCCCGTCGGTCGCGGAGGACGACGCCGGACGTCTGTGGAGTCCTGCCGGAGCCGGTCGGATCGCGAGCGACGCGAGGAGACGGCCGTCTCCCGTTCGAAAGGCGCTTCGACCTCACTGCCCAGGCGCCCGTTCGGGCCGGGTTCGCGATCCGTCGACGGATCGGGGGCGCGCGACGGCCGGGAGACCGTGCCCCGGCCTGAAGCGGGGCCGAGATCAGCGGGCGGAGGCCTCAGGCGGCGCGGAGTCCGCGGCCGAGACGGAACGGCGTTCGCGCCTGCCCCTGGCGAGTTCGGTGGCCAGCGCGTCCAAGGGCTGAGTCCAGAAGCGACGGTAGCGCTCCAACCACCCGTCGATCTCACGCAGCGGTTCCGGGTCCACCGAGTACAGCCTGCGGGCGCCGACCGCTCGGACGGTGGTGAAGCCGTTCTCCCGTAGCACGCGCAGGTGTTGGGACACACCGGGCTGCGAGATGCCGAACTCCTCCTGGACGATCGAGGTGATCTCGCCCGCCGCTCGTTCGCCGTCCGCGAGCAGTTCGAGGATGCGACGACGGACCGGATCGCCCAGTACGTCGAACGCGTGCATGATCTGACAGCCTTCCAAGCTCGTCGTCGGAAAGTCAAGCGGTGTCCGCGCCGCGGGCGACCGTCCGTCTCCGGGCCGCCGACGTGTCCCGGACGCTCCTTCGCCGAGGCGGCGGACCATGCGGCCGGGCCGTCGGCTCGACGCCTCAGGAGGCGTCGATCGGCTGACTGATCCCGATGAGGTTGCCGCAGGTGTCGTCCAAGACCGCCATCATGACGTCGCCCGCCTCCACCGGCGGTGACAGGAACTCCACCCCGAGGCCGCGCAGCCGTTCGTACTCCGCCGCGAGGTCGTCGACACCGAAGAGCGTGGCCGGAATACCCGCCGCACGAAGCGACTCCTGGTAGGTCGTCGCGATCGAGCTGCTGTTCGGCTCCAGCAGCAGCTCGACTCCGTCGGGGTCGGCGGGGGAGACGACGGTCAGCCAGCGGGCGCCGCCCGCGGGCACGTCGGTCTTCGGCAGGAAGCCGAGGACGCGGGTGTAGAAGTCCAACGCCTTGGCCTGGTCCTCGACGAAGACGCTGGTGACGGTGATCTTGATCATTCGTGTCTCGTTCCGTGTCGGGTCGGGTGCTCGGGGGCGGTGCGGGCGTGGCTCGCGTGCACCTCGAAGGTAACAGCCCTAGCTTATATAAGCAAAGCGTTATTTTACTCCCTGCTCGCCCTGGCGAGTCGTCGTCGGGAGCGGTGGCGGCCGCCGCGATGGACAGATATTCGAACGTATGATCGAATCATCGGCATGAGGTGGGACGCGCAACGCATGGACGAGGGTGGCGAACAGGCGCTGCCGCTGGAGGTGACCGGACGAGGCGGGATCGTGCGCGGCGGCGGTCGCGGCGGGCTGCGGCTGCCGCCCCCGGTGCCGATCGAGGCGGGGACCGACGACGAGGCGATGGCCATCGAGATCACCGCGAAGTCGATCCTCAATCGGGTGCCGGGCGGATCGAGGATGCCCTTCGAGTGGACGCTCAACCCCTACCGGGGCTGCGGACATGCCTGTCGATACTGCTTCGCACGCAACACCCACACCTACCTCGACCTCGACACGGGCCGCGACTTCGACACCAGGATCATCGTGAAGGTCAACGCCGCGACGTTGCTGCGCAAGGAGCTGGCGAGCCCACGCTGGGCGGGCGAACCCGTCGCGATGGGCACCAACACCGACCCCTACCAGCGTGCGGAGGGGCGCTACCGGTTGATGCCGGAGATCATCGCGGCGCTACGCGACCGGGCCAACCCGTTCTCCATCCTGACCAAGGGGACGCTGATCCTGCGCGACCTCGACCTGATCGTGCAGGCCGCGCGAGTGGCGCCGGTGTCGGTGGCGCTCTCGGTGGGCTCGGTCGACGAGCGGCTGTGGCGGGCCGTCGAGCCGGGCGCGCCGTCGCCGGTGCGGCGATTGGAGGTGGTGCGCCGGTTCGCCGAGGCAGGCGTGGCCTGTTCGGTGCTGATGGCGCCGATCCTGCCGGGGCTCGGCGACTCGCCTGCCGAGATCGATCGCACGGTGGCGGCGATCGCCGAGGCGGGGGCGGTGAACCTGACACCTGTCGTGCTTCACCTGCGGCCGGGCGCGCGGGAGTGGTATCACGCCTGGCTCAGCCGCGAGCGTCCCGCTCTGCTGCCGCTGTACGAGCGGCTGTACCGCGACGGCGCGTACGCCCCGAAGTCCTATCGGCGGGAAGTCGCCGACCGCGTCGAGCAGGCCAGGCGTCGTCATGGGTTGGCGGACCCGCGTCGATCGGAGAACTTTCGGACGAGGCAGCATGATCCGCCGCGGTCCGACGCCGATCGAGATCGGGAGCGGCAGCTCTCCCTGCTGTGACCCGAGCCCGACGAACTCCGCGACAGTCCAGACGCGGGCAGGCGCGCCGACACCCGCCCGGCCGTGGTGCCGGGGCGGGTGCCTCGCGACCGCCGCCGACCGCGTGTCAAGCCGTGCGCGGCGCGACCGCGTTCTCGATGCGCTCGAAGATGTCCGCATCGGTCTCGCGCTGCCATTCGGGCATGTCCGCCCAGTCGGCGACGTACGCGGGCCTGGGGTCGGCGAAGTGCCGGTGAATCTGGCCGATCCAGCACAGGGCGACGAACCGGCCCTTCTGCTCGCGAGTGAGCTTGGCCGTGCTGCCGTCGGTCGCGACGATGAAGTCGTGCACCTGCCGGTACACGGCCGCCGCGCAGGCGCGCTCCCAATCGGGCGTGTCCGCCCACGGGGCGATGTAGCCGGGCTTCGGCTCGCCGGGGTAGTGCTTGTTCACCCCGGCGATCCATGCATCCCGGAAGGTCCGTCCCTGCTCGTCCGACACTGACTCTCTCCTTGCTGTCTCGGGCCGAATACGGTCACCACGTCTGTGATCCGCGAATCCAGATACCGCACGTGCCGGTCGCCGAGGAACGGCACCAGGTGCTCGCGCAGATCTCGGAGCCTGCGGCCGAGGTAGCCGGCCGATGCCGTCTGTCGGGCGCTGTCCACTGCCGCGGCGCCACTCATGATCAGTTGATCGACGTCGCCTCGTTGGGCGCCGACGGCCGCGAGGTCGACGAGCACGCTACCGCGACGTCGCGCCGAGGCGGCCTGCCCCAAGGCCTTGTCCAGCGCGGGCTCGGCCAGGTCCGGGCGGCGCAGCGTGACAAGACATGAGGCGCGCTCCTCATCCAGCCGGGACCCCTCGAAGCGGAGCCAACCGGTCGCGGGCGCCATGTCCGGCAGGCCGGCGACCTGCTCGGCCCTGTCCAACGCGCGTTGGCAGGCGGGCAGGTTCCCGAGTCCGGCGTACGTCTGCGCCTGGACGGCCGCGACCCAATGCCGAGTAGTCCGGGTGGGGTCGCCCCTCGCGGCGAGCTGTGCGGCGCCGTCGAGCAACGTGGCGGCGTGTGTGTATCGGCGATCGTAGATGCTGATGAAGGCGTGCCGGGTCATCGCACATGCCCAGAGGTCGAACTCGCGTGCTTCCTTGCTGACGTGGGCGGCCTCGGCGTAGCACTGCGCGGCGTCCGCGTAGTCGTCGCTGTCGAAGAGGACCTCCCCGCAGAGCTGGAACAGGTCACCGGCGAGCGCGCACAACCGGCGGTGCACGTCGGCGGGCTGCGGCTCGTTCAGACTGGCGTTCACGGCGGTGAGCTGCCGGCGTGCGGCCGGCAGGACATCACGTTTGGACCGCGACTCGGCGAATCGTGTCCACAGCTCGGCGTTGAGCCGCTCGTAGACGTCCACGGTCGCGGGGTCGAGGTGGCGAGGGTGCGCCGCGGCGTGCCGGACTCGGTCGACGTCGATGGCGGGGATCGCGAGCAGACTGCCCGTGACCGCCACCAGGCGGAGTAGTTCACGGCGATTCACGTCGTCATGGTGCCGATCGTCGTCGGGCGGCGAGCCGGGAGACCGCGGTGATCGTGTCGCCGGGTCACTCCTTCGCACCGGCGCGCCGTGCAGCTCGGCGATCCTGATCCGCTTCTCGTCCGCGACCACACGGTCGAAGTGGGCGAGAAGATCGCCGTCGGCGTCGAGCACTCGATCGGTGGTCTCCCAGAAGTCGCGGCCGGGAAACTGGCGGCCTGCCTCGATGTGGGAGATCGATGTTCGCGAGTAGGCGGTGATCCGCCCGATGGCGCTCTGGTCGAGCGGTGACGTCTCCCGATAGCCGCGGAGCGCGGCCCCCAGGGCGCGGCGCAGTTCTGTGATCGCTTCTGGCGTACGGGCCATGAAGGTCTCCAGTCGAGTGCGCGGCACGTATCCGGTACGCGCCTCAGCGCAGCCGGCCGCACGAAGGACTGGACACGGCCAGGTGTGGGAGTTCCGCCCACACCGTCCCCCACAACGGTTCCACACGGTTACGTGATGGCTGCGTAGAGCAGACGAAGCGGCTGCGTCGACCAGAACCGAAGGGAGGGCCACGATGCGCATCCTGCACGGCGGCGGACGTCGCGGTGGCCGTCTTCGTCCTCGGGCTAGCCGTGATCAGCGGGTCAGTCGTCTACGTCGACGAGGCGCGGACACGGCGCGAGCGATCGCGGCGCAAGACCGAGCCGGGGGCGCCGAACGGGCTGGAGGCGGCACCCCGTGGACTCGCCGGAGACCGACCGTTGTGGCAGGACTGCGCCGTCTGGCATGGGGTTCTCACGCAACCTTCTGTGTTGCATCGCGTGTTCGCGGGCGTGAAGCGGTCTAGAACCCGGCTTGCGTGATTCGCCGCCCGACCGGCACCGAGTCACACGGTCTGGCCGAGGTGTCGAGTCGGACGCTTCGGCCGGGCCGTATCCAACTCGACCACTGCGAGGGAAGGACCACGCTGTGTCAGAACAGGCCCGAGCGTCCGAGATCATTCCCGTCGCCGAACCCGACAGCGTGATCATGCAGCCGACGACGTTGTGCAACCTCGATTGCCGGTACTGCTACCTGCCGCACCGCAAGGACAACCGTCCGATGGCACCAGCCGTCGCGCGGGCGGTTGCCGAGTCGGTTCGGAACTGGACGCCGGAACGTCCGGTCGACATCGTGTGGCACGGCGGTGAACCGCTGGCGGCCGGCCGTGAACGGCTCGGCGCCTTGTTCGACCAGTTCGCCGATGTCGAGGTCTCGCACAGCGTGCAGACCAACGCGGTGTTGATCGACGAGGCCTGGTCGGCGTGGTTCGCCGAACGGGGTGTGCGAGTCGGCGTGAGCGTGGACGGCGTCGAGCAGGACAACGGCGCGCGCGTCGACCTCGCCGGCCGTCCAGCGTTCCCGCGTATCGAGCGCGGCATTCGGCGCCTGGTCGACGACGGACACGACGTGTCGGTGATCGCGGTCGTGTCCGATCCGACGCCGGAGCGGGCACGCCGGTTGTACACGGCGGCGGCTGACCTGGGAGCCCGTTGGCTGGGCGTGAACATCGAGGAACGCGAGGGAGTCAACAGCCGCAATAACGTGCACGACTCCGGCCAGGTGCGGGCGTTCTGGTCGGCGCTTGCCGAGGCGTGGTCGAGCGACTGCCGAATCGAGTTGCGCGACGTCGACCGGGTGCTCTCCTATGCGAGCGAAGTCCTCGACGGCCGAGCGCCCTACGGTGCGGCTGCGATCGATCCGCTGCCGACGGTCGCATGGAACGGTGCCGTGACCCTGATTTCGCCCGAACTCGCCGGGTTCAAGTCCAACCGGTTCAACCGGTTCGAATGTGGCAATGTTCTAGCGCTCGGACTCGATTCCATCATCGAGCGCGGAATGAGCTCGGAATGGGTCGTCGAGTATCGGCGCGGCCTCGATCGGTGCCGTTCGACCTGTCGATTTTTCGATTTCTGTGGAGGTGGTCAACCGTCAAACAAGTACTTCGAGCACGGCCGATTTGATGGAACGGAGACCAACTACTGCCGAAACGGCAGAATGGCATTGATCGAAGGGGTTCTCGATGCAGCTCGGAGAAATAGTCGAACTGTCAGGTAGTGTACGCGAAGTCGAATCCGGATTGCGGGTGTTGCTGAGTCTCCGTCCGCAACCGGCGGCGACTGGCGCCTGGGACAATCGCGACTCGTGGGACAACGTGGGGGGCGGCTTCGATAACCGTCCCTCGTGGGACAACTGGAACAAGCGCTAGTCGCTCACAGTGAGGCCGGCCTCGGCGGCGATCAGGATCGCCGCCGAGCCTGCTTGCTCTGCGGTGATCCGGGCACCTCGGAGGCCAAGCAGTCCGCGGGCCACGTCGGAGACCCGCGACGTCGTCAGATCGCAGTTCGCGGCCTTGTCGGCCTCGAACTCGACGCCGCCTAGGTCGCAGTCACGGAACATCACGTTCGACAGGTCGCCGGTGATGACGGCCTCGCGGAACATGCAGTCATTGAACACCAGCGCACCCTTGACACCTTCGATGTGGATCGAGGAGTAGTCCCAGCGGCAACCGTCGATATAGACGTCTTTGGCTGACTCCAGGAAAAGTCGGAAGCCCATCGTGCGGCTGCGAATGATCTCAGTGCGGCGCATCGTGACGGGCTGCCATGACGCGTTTGACAGGTCGACGTCCTCGAACCGGACGTCGGCCAGTTCCAGTGGCGACAACTGCGATTCTGACAGGTTGACGGAACGTACCAGTGACCGCGCGAGGGTGCCCTCGCCCTTGGCGTGGGAGAAACCGCCGGATTCGACGAGAAGTTCGTCGCCGTCGAATTCTCCTTGGAACGAGAATTCGTTCTCATCGAGGTCGGCGAGTTCGAACGACGGGCGCTGAATGGATCGGCGGTCGCCCAGATCGCGGAAGTCCATGCACGGACCATACCGGAGTTGCGCGCGTCCCAGGGCACGGGACAAGCGGAAAAGCGAGAAGTGCACCGCGTCGAAGTCCCGTGACGGGTTCGGCGCGGGAACGCGGCATCGATGTGACCGTCCTGATGACGCCGAACCTGCCGGGTGAGTGACTCACCAGCACAGCCGGCGGTCGGGCGGGAGCCTCGTCGGCGCCCACGAAACCCCGGCCCGGAACCCCGCGCCGGCGGCCTTCTCGAATACCTCGGCCGCCGGGCCCGACCGCGTCGCCGCGGGTCGGGCCCGGCATGCCTGCCGAGCCTCAGCCGCCCGTGCAGTCGATCCGGGCCGGGGTGCTGTCCGGGCCCGAGCCGGTGCCGTTGAAGCCGACCGTCACCGATCCGCCCGGTGGGACGACGCCGTTGTACCCGGCGTTGCGGACGGTGACCTCGCGGCCTGCCTGGGTCGCCTCGCCGTTCCACGCCTGCGCGACGGTCTGCGCGCCGGGGAAGGTCCACGACACCGACCAGCCGTCGAACGCGGTCGAACCGGTGTTGCGGACGGTCACCGCGGCCTGGAAGCCGCCCGCCCAGGAGTGGGCGACCGCGTAGGTCGCGGAGCAGCCGTCGCCGGTCGGCGGCGGAGTCGTCGTGGGGGGTTCGGTGCCCGCCGACTCGCCCACCTGGATGCCGCGGCCGTTCGTGCCCACATAGACGCGGCCGTAGACCCGGGGGTCGCCGCTGAGCGCCTCGCCCATGTTGCCCCACTGGTGCTGGTCGTCGTTGATCCGAACCCAGGCGGCTCCCGCGTCGTCGGACCGGAACACGCCCTCGACGCCGTCGACCGTGCCGACCAGGTAGAGCGCGGGATGGTCGACACCGGGCGCGGCCGCGCCGTGCGCGATGTTGCGCGCACCGTCCACTCCGGCGACCGCGGTGAACGTGGTCCCGCCGTCGGTGGAGCGCACCAGCCCGCCGTCGCCCGCCAGCCAGATCTCGCCCTCGCGATCCGGCAGGGCCGTGAACTTCACGTTTCCGGTCGGCAGCCCGGCCGCGGGGCTCGCGGTGAAGCTCGCGCCGCCGTCGGTGCTGATGTAGAACCGGCCGCCGCTCGCCCCGTAGAACACCTCGGGGTTCACCCGGTCGGCCTCCACGATCGCGCCCGCCGGGATGCCGGCGGACGCCGTCCACGCGCTGCCGCCCATGTCCGCGCGATGCACGCCGGCGCCTGCCGGACTCCACACCACGGAGCCGCCGTCGGCGGCCGAGGCGATGGTTCCGCCGCCGGTCACGCCGTCGGGCTCGCTGCTCGCCGGGTACCAGTTCGCGCCGCCGTCCTGGGAGAACGCCGCGCGGGCGACTCCCTCGGCGTTGCCCGCGCGGACCACGACGTCCGGGTTCGTCTCGGCGAAGTCGAGGCTGGTGGTGCTGGTGAAGTTCGGCGCGGAGAACATCCGCGTCGGCACGGTGTCCAGGTCGTCGTGCCGGAATCCGGCGATGTCGCCCAGCGCGCTGAGCAGTGGCGCCCCGCTGGGCGGGCTGGCGAGGTCGAGCACCGCGGTCTCCTCCAGCCCGCCGACCATCGGCTCGATGGTGATCCGGCCGCCCTCGTCCCAGGCGGAGAGGTTCTCGGTGCCGTAGATCGTCGCCCCGGTGCCGTACATCATCCGATCGGAGTCGAACGGGTCGATCTCCAGCGCCTCGGTCATCCACCCCAGCTTCGGGGTGACCTCCGGCGGCTCGGGCTCGGTCGCGAAGTCCAGCCACGGCACCTCGGAGATGTCCATCTCATAGCGGAAGGAGCGCTCGGGATAGTTCGTCCAGTCCCAGGCACGCGTCCACGTCTCGCCCGCGTCGGTGCTGCGGAAGATCACGATGTCCGGCCACCAGAGCAGCTGGGTGGCGACCATCAGGGTGTCCGGGTTCTGCCGGTCGATCGTGAGCCCGCTGTACCCGAAGTCGGCCCCCTCCGACCCGGAGGGCACGGGACTGATCCGCGTCCACTCGCCGGTGTCGGTCGCGTACTTCCAGACGTCGCCCTCGGCGCCGTCATACGGGCCGCCCGTGTCGCTGGTCGCGATGTAGAGGAGTCCGTTGACGTGGTCGACGACGCCCTTGTGCGCCAGGAATCCGGTCGGCTGACCCGCGATCCGCTCCCAGCCTGCCCCCGCGTCGGTGCTGCGGTAGACGGTGTTCTCCTTGTCGGCCACGCCGATGTAGACGTCCGGTGTCGGGTCGCCTGCGCTGCCGGAGGACTCGTCGAAGGCCACCCAGGTGACGCCCTGATTGTCGTCCAGATAGCCGTTCGGGTCGTCCGGGTCCGCCGCGTAGTTCCCCGGGTTGGGGAAGTTCGAGACCTCCGACCACGTCACGCCGTAGTCGGTGCTGCGCCACAGTCCGTGGCCGCTGGGCGCGCCCAGGTAGACGACGCTGTTGTCGTTGGGGTCGACGGCGATCCGCTCTCCCATGCCGCGGCCGGGCATGTTGCCGCCGAGCTTGAAGGGCAGCTCGGTCACCTCCCAGGTCTCGCCGCGATCCGCGGAACGCAGGATCGCGCCGTTGTTCGGGTCCCAGTCGTTGGTGTACATGCCGGCCGCGACGTACACCCGGTCCGGGTCGACGGGGTCGGTGGCCAGGCCGGCGACGCCGTTGTACCCCCACTCGTCCCAGCCGACCCAGTCCAGCAGCGGGGTCCATCGGCCGCTGTCGGGCTCCCATCGGTATGCCCCGCCGATGTCGGTGCGCGCGTAGATCAGGTCCGGCTCCGTCTGGTTGAACACGATGCCGGGGACGAACCCGCCGCCCGCGATCTCGACGTTGCGCCACGAATAGGGCTCGTCGAGGGTCTGTGCCGCCGCCTCGGACCCGCCGGTGGGCACTTGGGTGAGCGCCAGCGCGCCCGCGGCCAACGCGGCGGCCAGCAGGGCGGAAAGGAATCTACGCTCGGTCACGTCGAACCTCTTCCTCGAGTTGACGTCGGTCGGACGGCGGTGGCGCATTCGGCCCGAGGAAACGATGTTCGCCGGGATTTCGAGATGCCATGCCGCAGGTCAGGGCCGTTTCTCCTCGGTCGACTCGCACCGCCGGTCCGCTGCCGAGATTCACATATCCCCAGAATCCTGTCAATGGTGTCGCATCGTCGAACTCGAGCGTTCGACGACGGTTCTTCTGGGGCGTTATCGGCGCGCTTATGTATCGAAATGTGATTCGACATCGTGGTGTGTGATTCGTCGATCGCCTTTCGACGCGGGGTCGTGAATCGGCGCGTCGAATGCCGCCGAGCGGCGCCGTCGGTCGTCTCGCTGCGGTCCGGTCGACGACGCCGCCGTGACGGCTGTGGTTCCCTCTAGTGGTGTCCGGTCCTGGCGAACTCGCAGCCCTCGACGTCGGCCGGGATGCGGTGGGCCTCGATGTCGACCGGCGTGCACCACAGATAGTGCAGGCCCAGTTCGTCGTTGCCCACCGGCCCGGCCGTGACGGCGAAGCCGTTGCCGAACGCCCAGGTCGGGTCGTCGACGAGTCGGTCCTCCTCCTGGGCCTGCTGCCAGGACCGCTGGAACTCGATCAGCCGATCGGGTTCGAAGCGCACCAGACCGAGTCGGTCGTACGGCGGGATCGAGCACGTCGCCCACTCGGCGACGAAGGGCGCGTAGTGCTCGGCCAGCTGCGGGCCGAGGTAGTCGACGAGGTCGTCTCGGTCGGCGGGCGCGAGGTCGCCGCACTCGCCTGTCTCCTCCTGGACCCAGCTCGCCAGTTCGTCCATCGAGTCGACGGGCTCGCCGAGCGCGGCGATGCCGCCCGGTCCGTGGCCCGCGTGCTGGTCCGCGTCGGCGGCGTCCGAGCCCGCGATGCCCGGGGCGCCGCTCTCGACGTCGCGACTCGGGGCGGTGCGATCGGCGCCGCCGTCCGCACCGGCGCAGCCTGTCGCCACGACCAACGCGAGCAGCACCGCCGCCGTCGTCCGAAACCTCCTGCTGTTCAGCGCGATGTCCACAGACGTGACCTCCTTGTCGGCCCCGGCCCGGCGTTGCGGGCGGGGACTCGGTGCTCACGATGCGGTGACGGCCGAAGGGCGGTGGCATCGCGGCGCCCGGCGCGGTGGTGTGCCGCGAGGACGGCGGGGCGTCGCCCTCGGCCCACCGGCATGCGGACGTCGGTCCCGGATCGCGACGCCACGCTGCGTCGACTGGTCATCGGATCGCTCCTCTCCGGTACCGCCGGAGTGGCGAGCTCTGTCTCCTTCGGACGGTAGGAGTGCCGGCCTGCATCGGTACAGGCCCGGATGGCCGCATCCGCGCCGGCACCCGGCGGAGGGTCGCCGCCTGCCCGCCGCCTCGGTCAGGTCAGCTCGCCGAGGCGGTCCTGGCGCGATGGGCGTGCAGCGCCGCCGCGGTCTCGTCGTCGGCGGGCAGGAACGACTCGACGGCCAGTTCGTCCATCGTCACGTCCAGCGGGGCACCGAAGGTGGTGACGGTGCTGATGAAGGAGAGCACGCCCCCGTCATGTCGCAGCCGCAGCGGCACGGCGAGGTCTCCGAGATCCGGCCCGCCGTCGGAGCGGTCCGGCGCCGGATATCCGTCGAGTTCGGCGTGGAGCGCCCGCAGTTCGGCATCGCCGCCGTTGGCCGCCTGACGGCTCAGCCGGTCGAGGAGGTGCGTGCGCCACTGTCCGAGATTGACGATCCGGGGTGCCATCCCGTCGGGATGCAGGCTGATGCGCAACGCGTTGGCGGGCGCGGCGAGCAGTTCCGGTGCCGTGCCTCGGGTGAGCAGGGCGACGCCCGTGTTGCCGTCGACGATGTTCCACGCCCGGTCGACCAGCACCGCGGGGTAGGGCTCGTAGGCGGCGAGGACCCTGGACACGGCGGCCCGCACCGCCTCCAGGCGGGCCGAGTCGAGGTCGGACTCGGGATAGCCGGGAGCATGTCCCGCCGCGATCAGCAGGCCGTTGCGGTCGCGCAGCGGGACGTCGAGATGCTCGGCCAGCCGCAGCACCATCTCCCTGCTCGGGACCGCCCGGCCGGTCTCGACGAAGCTCAGGTGGCGGGTGGAGACCTCGGCCTGGTTGGAGAGTTCGAGCTGACTCCAGCGTCTGCGCTCCCGCCAGGCGCGCAGCAGCGTGCCGACCGGCGTGGCCGCGGTGTGGCGTGTCATCGGACCCCGATTCACGAGCATTACCTGACAGGTAATCGACGACATTACCTCTGGCTCGGCATGATCCCCGTGTCCGGCCGAGAAGGCCGATTCGGCGGCCGAATCCGGCTCGCCGCGACGGTGCCACGAAGGGAACCCCATGAACGCCATGACCGACCTGCTGCCCCGCTACATCGAGACCTGGAACGAGACCGATCCCGCCGCCCGGCTGCGGGCGCTGGCCGAGCTGTGGACCGAGGACGGCGTCTACACCGATCCGTTGGCCTCGGTCACCGGGCACGACGGCATCTCGGCGGTCATCGGCGCCGCGCAGGAGATGTTCGCGGGCCACGTGTTCCGGCTGCTCGACGGCGCCGAGGCACACCATGACATCGTCCGATTCCGCTGGGAACTGGTCCCGGCGGGCGGCGGCGAAGCGGTGGCCGTGGGACTCGACGTGGCGGCCGTGGCCGCGGACGGCCGAATCCGGCAGGTCCACGGCTTCCTCGACAAGGCCCCGTCGGCCTGAGTCGGCCTGCCGCCGGTGCGGGCCGGCGCCATACGGGTGCCGGCCCGGCTCGCCGGGGCCGAGTCCGCCGCCTGCCCGAACCGCCGCGATGATCGACGGGCCAGGAGCGGCAGGTCGACGTCCGCGGCGACTCGGTTCTCAGGACGGCAGGTCGACGCCCACGGTGCCGCCCGCCGGGGACCAGCCGTAGGCGCGCTCCGGCCGGAGCCGCAGGACAAGTCGTCGGTCGGCGACCATGGCGGCGCGGTACTCGTCCCAGTCGGGATGCTCGCCGGCGACCGCGCGGTACACCTCGACCAGCTCGGCCACGGTCGCGTCCGCCGGGTCCTCGGCCACCGGTGACAGCGTCGCCGTGGCGTCCAGGACCAGATAGGCCCCGAGGTCTGTCGCGCTCACCTGGAAGGAGGCTCGGGGGTCGCGCCGAAGATTGCGGGTCTTGGCCCGGCCCTCGGTCAGCGACGCCAGGATCTCGCCGGTCTCCGGGCACAGAGCGTAGGAGATCACCGAGGACTGCGGGCGACCATCGGCGCGCAGTGTCAGGAGGACCCCGCGTCGCTGCTCGCGCAGCAGCGGAAGCAGTGCGCCGAGGCCGGGGTCGTCGGAGCTGATGATCATGACGCCACCCGCTCGCCGCGCAGCGGGGCCAGCGCGGCGGACAGCCGCTCCAGTTCGTCGAGCATTCGGACGCAGGCGGCCCGCCGTCCAGGGTCGTCCGCGGCCTCGCCGTCCTCGATCACGCCGTTCACGAAGGGGATCGCCACGGCCTCGGTGACCGGATGCATCTTCACGGTGGTCACCACCTGCTTGAACATCTGCACCGCGCGGACGCCCCCGGAGCTCATTCCGTAGCTGACGAACCCGACCGGCTTGTGCCGCCATTCCGTGTAGAGGAAGTCGACGGCGTTCTTGGCGACGGCGGGGAAGCCGAAGTTGTATTCGGGCATGACGAACACGAAGGCGTCAGCCGAGTCGACCAGCGTGCTCCAGTCCTTCGTGTGCTGATGGTGATAACGGCCCGTCGCCGGATGCTCGGGTTCGTCGAGGAAGGGGAGGCCGATGTCGGCGAGGTCGACCGTCCGGACATCGAACCCGCCATGGTCGGCGGCGACGGCGGCGCACCATCGCGCGACGGCGGGTCCGACCCGGCCCGGTCGGGTGCTCGCGACGATGACGTGAAGAACTGGCATGAAATCACTCCTGTGCTGGTGGCGTGGAGGAGAGGTGCATCGACGCGGCGGGGCGGGCACTCGAAGCGCGGCGCGGCCGGATCGCTGTACGTCGACTGGTTCAGCCGCAGGTCGGCGCGTCGGCCGTGGTGGCGGGCTCGGCGGCGTCGACGGGCGCGGGCTCGGCGGCTCGGGCTCGAGGCGGAGCGGAGAGACGGGGCAGCAGCACCTGCAGCAGCGGGCCGATGCCGACCGCGTACAGCACGGTGCCGATGCCCGCGGTTCCGCCGATCAACCAGCCGATCGCCAGGACGCCCACCTCGATGCCCGTGCGGGCGACACGGATCGACCAGCCTCGTGCCGCGAGTCCGGTCATCAGACCGTCCCGAGGTCCCGGGCCGAGCCCCGCACCCAGGTAGAGCGCCAGTCCGATGCCGTTGACGAGCATTCCGCCGAGAAGGAAGGCCGCACGGACGGCGGGATGACCAGGTTCGGGCAGGATGCTGAGCGCCGCCTCGCTGAGCGGGCCGATGGAGGCGACGTTCAGGACGGTGCCGATGCCCGGGCGCTGCCGTAGCGGAATCCACAGTGCCAGGACGACGACGCCCGAGGCGATCACGATGACGCCGAACGGCAGGCCGGTGCGCAGCGCCACACCCTGATGGAAGACGTCCCAGGGGGAGACCCCCAGGCCTGCGGCGAGCATCATCCCCAGCCCCAGACTGAACAGGACGAGGCCGACGGCGAGCCTGACGAGGCGGCCCGCGAGGTCGACGCTCGAGCGCGCTGCGCGAGGCTGCCGCATCCTGACCTGCGATGGAGCGCTTCCCGATAGTGAATTCGACTCGCCCGTCACGTGCCGACCTCTCATTGATTGATATGTCAACGAGAATGTAGGCGGGGATGTGTGACGTGTCAACAAGGTTGTAGGGTGGTGGCGTGACCGACCCGAACTGGCTCGACGGCGACCAACAGCGGGCCTGGCGGGGCTACCGTCGAATGCGGCTGCTGCTCGACGCCCGGCTCGCCAGGGATCTGACCGCCGACTCCGGGCTCTCGATGTCGGACTACGACGTCCTGTCCACGCTCTCCGAGTCCGAAGGGCATCGCCGCGGGATCAGCGAGCTGGCCGGTCGAATGCTGTGGTCCAAGAGCAGGCTGTCACACCACCTCACCCGCATGGAACAGCGCGGACTCGTCACCCGACAGGTGTGCGCCACCGACGGAAGAGCCGCCGTCGCGGTGCTCACGGACGCGGGCCTGCGGACCCTCCAGGCCGCCGCGCCGGGCCACGTCGACGCGGTGCGCGCCCACTTCGTCGACCTGCTCACCTCCGAGCAGCTCGCCGTGTTCACCGAGATCGCCGCCGCCGTCCTCGCCAACCTCGGCGAGAGTTCGGTGAGCCTGGACGACCCGACGGCGGACGACCCGACGGCGGCCTGGCCAGACCCGGCCGCGCCCGAGCGGAACCCGCGCGCCTGATCGACGGACGCTCGAGCCCGAGCGTGGTGAGGCGGGAACCGCGACGGTCGGCCTGCTCGGACCGTCCCCCCGCGTCGTCGCCGAAACGCCGATCACCTCCGCCGCGCTCCGGCGCCGCGCCGAGTGATCGTGCCGCCCGGACCGCCTCCCGACGGCGCGCGTCGGCGCCCCGGTCACCCGGCGGTGCCCGGAGCGCCCCCGCGGCGGGCGCGGATCCGACCCCGGCGTGTCGGATCCGCGCCCTCAGCCCGTCGTCGCGGGCCGCTCGTCCCCGAGGGTCACAGGCGTGTCAAGCACCCGATCCGGGCCGACCTGCCTCGGGGAGCCGGTGAGGACGAATTCGCCCTGGAGGCGCAGATCGGCGCTCGACGCGCCGACGTGCACCTCCACCAGGCCGGGTTCGACGAGCCGGTGTCCGGCGCGGCCGGTGAAGGACGTCCGGTCCGCGTGCAGCCGGAAGCGGACCTCGCGTTCCGTTCCCGCCCGCAGCGCGACCCGGGCGAAGCCCGCGAGCTGACGGACCGGCCTGGTCACCTGGGCCACCGGATCACGCAGGTAGAGCTGGACGACCTCCACGCCGTCGCGGTCGCCGACGTTGGCCACCACGCAGGACACCTCGACGACGCCGTCCGTCGAGACCCGCGCCACGGCGTCGTCGACGTCCGCGCCGCCGGACACGCCCGCCGCGCTGGACGGCCCGTCGTCCGCCGACGCCGTGACCGCCCGGACCAGCAGCGCCGAGTAACGGAACGTCGTGTACGAGAGCCCATGGCCGAACGGGAACAGCGGCGTGGGATCCGCCGAGCTGACCTGCGAGCGCAGCCCCAGCGGCGGGGTCAGATAGGTGGCGGGCTGCCCGTGCGGCGTGGCGGGCAGGCTCACGGGCAGCCTGCCCGACGGGTCGACCCGGCCGGTGAGCACGCCGACCAGCGCCGCCGCCCCCTCCTCCCCGGGCAGGAACGCCTGCACCGCCGCCGCGAGCCGGTCGGCGACCGCGCCCAGCGCATACGGCCTGCCGCTGATCACGACGGCCACGGTCGGCACCCCGGTGTCGACCACCGCGGCGAGCAGTTCGCCCTGCACACCGGGCAGGGCCAGGTCCGTGGCGTCACAGCCCTCGCCGGAGGTGCCGCGGCCGAACAGTCCCGAGTGGTCGCCGACCACCACCAGCGCCAGCTCCGCGTCTCTCGCCGCCGCCACGGCGGCGCCGATCCCGGATCGATCGTCGTCGTCGACGGCGCAGCCCCGTTCGGCGCGGAGGGTGCTCGTGCCCAGCTCGGCGCGCAGGACGTCGAGCACCGTGCGGATCTCCACGCCCACCGGCAGATCCGGGTAGGAGACGCCGACGTGGGCGGGAAACGAGTAGCAGCCGAGCATCGCGTGGACGTCGTCGGCCAGCGGCCCCAGTACCGCCACCGTGCCCGTGTCGCGCAGCGGCAGCACCTCCTGCCGGTTCGACAACAGCACCACCGACTCCTCGGCGAGCCTGCGCGCCACTCGGCGGTTCGCGGGCGGATCGAGGTCGACGACGGGCGACTCGGCGGTCCCGGGATCGTCGGCGGCCCGGCGGTCCCGCAGCGCGGGCGGCTCCGGCGACCAGTCCGGATCGAGCAGCCCCAGTTCGCACTTCTGCCGCAGTACTCGGGTCACGGCGCGGTCCACCAGTGATTCCGGCACCAGTCCGGCGCGCAGCCGTTCGGCCAGCGGCTCGCCGAAGCAGCGCACCGTCGGCAGCTCGACGTCGACGCCTGCGGTGAGCGCCTGCTCCGCGGCCTCGCCCTCGTCGGCCGCGGTCCCGTGCAGGCGGTGCAGGAACGCGACGCCGAAGTAGTCGGCGACCACGACACCCGCGAAGCCCCACTGATCTCGCAGCAGATCGGTGAGCAGCTCCTCGTCGGCGGCGACCGGCACACCGTCGATCTCGGCGTAGGAGTGCATCACCGATCGCGCGCCGCCGTGGCGCAACGCCATCTCGAAGGGCGGCAGGATGACGTCGGCGAGTTCGCGGCGCCCGAGCGCCGCCGGGGCGAGGTTCCGGCCCGCCCGCGAGGCGGAGTAACCGGCGAAATGCTTCAACGTGGCCACCACGCCCGCCCCCTCGACACCGCGCACATAGGCGGCGCCGATCGTGCCGACCAGGAACGGGTCCTCGCCGATGGTCTCCTCCACGCGCCCCCAGCGGGCGTCCCGGACGACGTCGAGCACCGGGGCCAGCCCCTGGTGCACGCCGACCGAACGCAGGTCGGCGCCGATCGCCGCCGCCATCGTCTGCACCAGTTCCGGATCGAAGGACGCGCCCCAGGCCAGCGGAACGGGATAGACGGTCGCCTTCCAGGCGGCGAACCCGGCCAGGCACTCCTCGTGCGCCATCGCGGGTATGCCGAAGCGGCCTGCCGCGACGATCTCGCGCTGGGCGTCGGCCAGCATCCCGGCCCCGGTGGCAGGGTCGACGGGCGTGGTGCCGAAGGTCCTCGTGAGCTGACCGAGTCCGAGACGGATCGCCTCCGGCCAGGCGGGCGGCTCCTCGGTCTGCTCGTGCTGATGGGGTGCGACGCCGTCGGCGCCGTCGGCCGCGCTGACCCACACGCCGACGAGCTGGGCCAGCTTCTCGCCCAGGGTCATCCGGGGCAGGAGGTCCGCCACCCGTTCGTCGACCGGGAGTTCCGGCCGCCGCCACGGCTCGACGTCATCCGCGGCGGTTGCGGCGGAGGGACGCTCGCGGGCGGCGTCGAGTGCCGTCGAGTCGGGAGCGGACGAGTCGGCGCGGCCGGGATTCTGCTGGTCCATGTCGAACTTCTCCACTCTGGACGGCCGACCGCGCGGTGTCGGCGGGCGGGGTGGACAGGCAGGGCTGTGGACCGTCGCCGGGGATGGTCCTCGTCGTGCACGTCGATTCGGCGACTGATGTTCCGGTCCGACCCTCGACACTATCGGAAAGAATCGAGCGCGGTCCAGGGTGGAGATCATGGTCGGGCCGAAGAGCCTGTTGTCGTAGACACCGCAGGTGAAGGGTCGGTTCTTGACGAATAGTCCCGCGAGCGCGTTTTCGCGATGCCGGGTCTTGACGTGAGCAATGACACCTCCGTACGCTGCGTTCTCACCGAAACTATCGGTTATTTTTCGATCGCCTGGGCGTGTCGGCTTCCCGGCAGCCATCGGATCGACTCGACGATGGCGTCCGGATTCGCGGACGACCCGATCCGGCGGCCGCGTCAACGGAGGCTCTCGTGCCCTCGATGTGCTTCCAGGAGCGGCGATGAAGGAAATCATGCTCGGACGTCGGCGATTCATGACCGCCTCGGCGGCAGGCCTGGCCGTCCTCGGCCTGGCCGCGTGCGGCGGCGGCAGCGATCCGACGCGGAGCGGCACCACCGTGTGGTCCCTGGAGGACCCGGTGCAGAACCCCATCCAGGAGGCGGCGATCGATGCGTTCAATCAGGGCGCGACCAGCCGGTTTCGACTCGAGACCTTCGCCAACACCGCCTACGCGCAGCGGCTTCGGGTGTCGATGGGCACGCCGAACGCTCCCGCGGTCTTCTTCAACTGGGGCGGGGCCAGCATCCGCTCCTATGTGGAGGTCGACCAGGTCGCCGACCTCACCGACCGGCTGGCGGCGGACACCGACTGGCGGGACTCCTTCTTACCGGCGGTGCTGGACGCCGGGCGCATCGACGGCCGCAACTACGGCATCCCCCTGCGGGGAATGCAGCCGGTCGTCCTCTTCTACCACACGGAGCTGTTCGCCGAGAACGACCTGCGCCCGCCCGAGAACTGGGCGGAGCTGCTGGACCTGGTCGATCGCTTCCAGGCCATGGGGGTCACCCCGTTCGCCCTCGCGGGCACGGAGAGCTGGACCCAGCTCATGTGGCTGGAGTACCTCGTGGACCGTCTCGGCGGCGAGCAGGTCTTCGAACGCATCGCCGCGGGCGAGGAAGGCGCCTGGGGCGACCCCGCGGTGACCGGGGCGCTCGACCGGATCACCGAACTCGTCGACCGGGGCGCCTTCGGCACCAACTTCTCCTCCGTCAACTACGGCGCGGGCGGCGCCTCCACCCTCTTCGCCATGGGTGACGCCGCCATGCACCTCATGGGCACCTGGGAGTACCCCAACCAGCTCGATCAGCAGCCGGACTTCGCCCGCGACGCCCTCGGCTGGACGACCTTCCCGGCCCTGGAGGACGGCACCGGCGATCCGAGCGCGGTGGTCGGCAACCCCACCAACTACTTCTCCGTCAACAGCGCGGCCGCCGACGTGGACGAGGCGGTGGAGTTCCTGCGCGAGCACATGAACTCCGAAGCCTACGTCGACGCCCTCATCGACGCGGGCGACGTGCCCGCCATCACCGGCATCGAGGACCGCCTGCGTACGGCGCCCAACGCGGAGTACGCCCTGTTCATCTACGAACTCGTCGGCGGCGCCGCCGCCTTCACCCCCTCCTGGGACCAGGCGCTGCCGCCGGAGGAGGCCCAGCTCATGCTGACCACCCTCCAGGAGGTCTTCCTCGGTGAGCGGGACTCCGCGAGCTTCGTCGAGGTGCTGGAGTCGGGCAGGTGAGCGACCGAGCCCTCGACCGGACCACCCGGCCGGGAGTCTGGTACGCGGTGCCCGCGATGGTCTTCTTCGGGCTGTTCGCCCTGGTTCCGCTGGTCTTCGTCCTCGTGTTGTCCTTCACCCACTGGAACGGTCTCGGCGACCCGCAGGCCGCGGGCTGGGCCAACTGGGAGCGGCTCGCCGCCGACCCGACGGTCCTGGACTCCCTGCGCATCACCGTGGTGCTCGGCGTCGTGTGCTGGCTCGTGCAGACGCCGCTGAGCCTGCTCCTCGGTGTCTGGGCGGCCGGGCATCAGCGCAACCGGGCGGTGCTGTCCGCGGTGTTCTTCCTGCCGCTGCTGCTGTCCGGGGCCGCCGTCGCCATCGTGTGGCGCTCGCTGCTGGACCCGAACTTCGGACTCGCCTCGGTGCTCGGTCCGCTGGTGGGCGTCCCCGACGGCAACCTGCTCGGCAGCGGCACCAGCGCGCTGCTGGTCATCGTCGTCATCGTGGCCTGGCAGTTCGTGCCCTTCCACACCCTCCTCTACCAGGCCGCGGCCCGACGCATCCCGCGTCAGCTCTACGAGGCGGCCCGAATAGACGGCGCGAACCGGCTGCACCAGTTCCGCCACATCACGCTGCCGCAGCTGCGCAACACCATCATCACCTCGTCGCTGCTGATGGTGGTCGGCTCGCTGACCTACTTCGAGACGATTCTGATCGTCACCGACGGCGGGCCGGGCAGGGCGACCGAGGTGCTGCCGTACCGGATGTACGAGGCGGGCTTCCGCAGTTACGAGATGGGGTACGGCGCCGCCATCGCCTCCGCGCTCGTGCTGATCGGCACCCTGTTGTCGCTGATCATGGTCCGTTTCAGCGGCTTCAGCAAGATGCGCTCGACCCTGGAGGGCCTGTAGCCATGAGCCTCACGACCGCGACGGCGCCGCCCGCGGCGCCGGGCCCGAAAGGTCGCCGGAGTCGGCAGGCGCGGCGCAGTCGGCTGGAGCCGCCGAACCGCTGGGCGGGCCTGCTGACGATCGGCTGGCTGATCGTCGTCGCCGTCCCCCTGCTGGTGATGATCAGCTGGAGTCTCCAGAGCCGGGACGCCTATCTCGCGGAGGGACCGCTCGCCCCGCCCAGAGCGATCACGGCCGAGAACCTGGTGACGGTGTTCGACTCCGGGTTCCTTCAGTTCTTCCTCAACACCGCCGTCGTCACCGTCGCCTGCGTCGGCCTCACCCTGATGGTCGCGGTGCCCGCCGCCTACGCCATCGTCCGGTCGCCGAGCCGGATCGTCGCGGCGGGGTTCCGAGGGTTCCTCCTGGGACTCGCGATCCCCGCGCAGGCCACGATCATCCCCATCTACCTGATGATCGCCCGCATGGGGCTGTACGACACGCTCGGCGCGATCATCCTGCCCACCACGGCCTTCAGCCTGCCGCTCGCGGTGCTCGTGTTGGCCTCGGCGTTGCGGGACGTGCCGCGTGAACAGTACGAGGCGATGACTCTCGACGGTGCGAGCTCCTGGCGGATGATGTTCTCGCTGGTCGTCCCGATGTCGCTGGGCAGCGTGATCACCGTGGGCATCTACACCGCGCTCACGGCGTGGAACGGCTTCATCTTCCCGCTCATCCTCACCCAGTCCGAGGATCAGCGGGTACTCACCCTGGGACTCTGGAGCTTCCAGAGTGAGTTCGGGGTCAACGTGCCGGGCCTCATGACGGCGGTGCTCCTGTCGGCGCTGCCGGTCTTCGTCGCCTACCTCTTCGCCCGGCGCTGGCTCATCGCGGGACTGGCCGGAGTGGGCGGGAAATGACGTCGACCGCCCGCCGCGGACATCTCGACGGCACGCGCGATTCGCGGTGGGGGATCATGGCCGGATGAAGAACTCGCCGGTGAGGCGTCTGCCAGCAGGTCTCGTGGGCGCCTGGGGACTGCTCACGGGGCCGAGCGCCGACCCGGTCCGCTCGGCCGTCGTCGCGGGCTGTGCCCTCGGCGGCGGCGTCGGCGCGCTGCTGCTCGCCCCGCCGAACTGGACGTCGTGGCAGCTGCTGCCGGCCGTCCTGCTCGCCGTCGACCTGGTCGGCGGGCTGGCCGCGGGAGCGCTGCCCCCGTCGCGGCGGACCACGGCGTCGGAGCGGACGGCGCCGGCTCGGCTGCTCGTCGTCGGCGCGCACGTGCTGCACCCCGCGCTCGCGGTGCTGTTGTTCGGCGCCCGCTGGGAATGGGGTCTGCTCCTCTTCCTCGCCATGGCCTGCACGGTCCTGGTGCTGCCGCGCGTGCCCGCCGATCTCGTCGCGGTCGTCGGGCTGGTGGCGACCACCGTCGCCCTGACGGTGTCGGTCGCGTTCTTCGGCGGGCCGCCTGCAGGCCTTGCCTGGCTGGCGCCCGCCTATCTGGTGAAACTGGTCGTGAGCGCGATCCTCGGACAGACGGCGACATCCCGGACGTGGACGGCCGCCGAACCCGATTCGAAGCCCGTCTCCTCGGCGCGCGCCTCCTCGTGACACCGGGCAGGTCGTCGCGGTCACGCGGTTCCGGCGTCGCGGTCCGCCGAGGACGGGAGCCGGTTCGCGTCGTCCCGGTCGAGGGGATCGTCCCGCTTCGCGCGGCGGCGTGCCTCACGTCGGACACGGCGCCTCGACCGCCTCGCCGTCCCGGTCCCGCCGTCCGCCGTCGTCGTCGCTAAATGATTCGCTCTGGGGGCGCGCGTCGGCCACGATGAGCGGCGACGGCCGCGATGGTCGGCGACGAGCTCGGCAGGTAGGAGAGCAGCATGGCCAGGAAGCGCAACAGCCTTCTCGGGGTGGGCGGCCAGCGGACCAAGTCGCCGCGCACGGCGCATCACCCCGACGGCATGGGCGTCGGCCCGAGCCAGGACGCGGTCGATCGGAAACAGGAGATCCTCGCGAAGATGCGCAGGCTGTCCGAGCGACCCGCCGACGCGGACGGCGAGACGGCGAAGAGCCAGGACTGACCCTGCCGGGGTCGGTGCCTGCCACCGACGGCCTGCCTCGGCGGCAAGAGGTTCACGAGCTCGGCCCGGGCGGGTCCTGCGGCTTCGACCGCCGCAGGACCGACTCCGACCGTGCCCGCGGGCCGTCGTCGAGCGCCCGGCATGACGTCTGACCACGACGCCCGACCTGATCCCGTCGGGGACCACGGAACGCAAGGTGCCCCGCGGTTCGCCGTCGCCGTCGAGCACCCGATGTCCGGGTGCGACCTCAGTTCGTGGCGGGCGGCTCCGTCATCCCCGCGACATGGTCGGCGAGACCCGGATGACAGACCGGGCACCTCGGGAGCGCGCCGCCGTCCTCGACGGGCTCGCAGATCGCCCCGCACACCCCGACGTCCACCTGTCGGTAGGTCGGGTCCCTGCGGTGTTCGAGCCTGCGGAACACTCCGGCCCATCGACGTCTGGGCGGCCGAGTGCCCTCGGCGGCGCGGCGTCGAGAACCGTCGTCCGTCGACGTCGGGATGTCCTCGTCGATCAGGGACATGTCGCCCCCACCGGGGTGCACAGCAGACGGACGCCCTTCTGCACGGAGTCGGCGAGCTCTCGGGCCGGGGCGCGTTCCAGCCGCCACACGTCGGTGAGCGCGCCGCGTCCGGACAACGACAGCTCGACCGCGTCTGCCGAGGTCCGCACCCAGAGCACTCGGATGGCCAGTCCGGGGCCGAGGGCGGGCAGCAGCCGGGACAGCGCGCGGGGCGCACGCAGCACCCGGCACAGCACCTCCGCCTGCTGGGGTTCCAGCGCCGCCAGCCCGCGTGCCGTTCGACCGCCGAGCTGGAGCAGGACTCGACCCTGGGTCCGGTCGATCGTCACGATCACCGGCTGGCGTCGATCGCGCGGCCCGACCAGCGTCGCGGAGATCGGCACCGCGAAGGACACGTCGTGGTAGATCATCACCCGCCCGCTCTCGTCCTGGTGCGTCGCGGCGTGGCGACGGTCCTCGGGACGCGGGTCGGGGGCAGGGCTGCTGGTGGTGGAACTGGGGTCACGTGATCTCCTCCGGTGAGGAGGCCGACGTTAGGAGCGGGACCGTCCGCGCGGCTAGGACGCCATGTACCACTGCCCGGATGTGTCAGTCGGAGACACCCAGACGATGGGCCAGCGCGCGCAGCGGGGTGGACCGTTCGGCACCGAGCAGTTCCGACACCACTCGTCGCGGCAGTGTCTGGTACTCCATCCAGTCCGGGGCCATCCGCTCCGCGACCAGCAGTGCCTGCACCGCCTGCTCCCGTCGACCGAGCCGGGCGGCGGCGAACGCCTGATCGGTCAGGTGGCGCGCGCGGGAGGCCAGGGGGAGGGTCGAGTTCGGCGGCATCCGGGCGGCGGCGGTCAGCGCGCCCGCATAGTCCTCGGTGACCACGGCGACGTCCACCGTCTGCATCGCCACCTGGGACGGCCCGAAGTAGGTCTCGTAGTCGACGCGGTCGCCGGTGTGCGCGGCGACGTCGGCGGCCTGCGCGAGCAGGTGTCGTGCCTCCGCGGCGCCGCCGGCTCTGGCGGCCGCGGTGGCGCCGGTGGTGATCAGCGATCCGTAGGCGGCCAGCCGGTCGGGGCTCGCGTCCGGGCCGGGTTGGATCGATGCCGCCGCGTGGGCGGCGAGGCGCTGTGCCTCGACCTGGCGACCCTGTACGAGCAGCTGCCAGGCCGCGGAGCCCCGCAGCACGGCGGCGAGCAGATCGTCTCCGCCGCGATCGGCGGCGCTGATCGCCTGTCGGATCGCCAGCCAGGCCGGGTCGGGTTGTCCGAGGTGCACCAGCGTGCAGCCCGCCAGCCACAGACAGCGGCTCAGCAGCTCGTGCGGCTCCGGGCGGGTCGACGCCGCCGCCGTCGCTCGAAGCTCCGCGATCATCGAGGGCAGCAGCCCCAGGAGCCGGGTGTAGCGACCGCGCCAGTAGGCGGCCCAGCCGTAGCCGACGGTACGACCGGCCTGCTCCGCCGACGGCGCCTCCTCTGGCGTCGCCTCGTCGTCCAGCAGGTCGTCGATGGTCGTCAACGCGTGGCGGACGGCGATCAGACTCGCCTGCGGCTCGCTGGCGAGCGGCCCGCCGCGGCCGCCCAGGAGGTCGGCGACGTCGACGTCCAGCGCGCGGGCGATGGCATGCAGGCTGCCGATGGACGCCCTCTGTCGGGCCCCCTGTTCCAGCTTGCGGATCAGATCGACCGAGACGCCTGCCGCGTCGGCGAGCTCGCGCTGGGTGAGGACCCGGCCGCGCAGACCGCGGATGCGCGCGCCGATGTGGGATTCCGCCGACACCGCTGCTCCCAGCGTCGAAGTGGGGGCGTCGACCGGAACCGTCGCGTGCTCGGCGTCGCACCGTGCGGCCCGACGGCCGGCGGTGCGACGTCGACCTCGGCCCGAAGATCGTTTCGAGCCTAATGCCGAGATCGTCTTCTCGGGTTCACCTGATGCGGTGGTTCCTCACACCGTGCTTGACACGCGGCTCGTCCTGGCGTCCGCGATTCCCCGCGCGTGCCGCCTCGCCGATCGCGCGTGGCCGCCGTCGCGGGTGCCTGCGTCGACTGTCGTCACTCCGGTCCGTCGCCGACGATCAGACGGCGCGGTACGGCGCCGGTCTCTCTTCCCGGTCCCGCGCGCTCCGACGACCGGGACGCCCGCACCGCCGCGGGTGCGTGTGAGCGTCCAGCTCGTGCCGGGCCCGCCGCCTCAGTCTTCGCCCGAGGGCGCCCAGCCCGGGATGTCGCCGTGCAGTCGGTGGTAGAAGGGGTCGGCCGGATCGAGCTGGTCGCGTCGGACGACGGCCCCGGTGAGCGCCGACCGGTATAACGCGGTGATCAGCTCCAGCGTCTCGCGCCCCTGGTCGCCGCTCACCGGCGGGCGCTCGCCGCGTTCCATCGCGTCGAGCACGAGGGTGAGCTGAGCGCCGTGCGAACTCGGCACGTCGGCCGAGGGCGACGCCCAGGCGAGCGGGCGGGCCGCGTCGACGACCGAGGGCGCCGGGGTGTAGCGCCAGTCGGCGTTGCGATGGCCGTAGAGATGCGTGACCTCCACGGTGGCCTCGGTGAGATCGATCCGCAGCCTGCTCACCTCGTCCGGCGACAGCACGCTGTTGACCACGGAGGCGAGCGCGCCGGAGGCGAAGCGGACCGAGGCCACCGAGACGTCCTCGGTCTCCACCGCGCGCTCCAGCCTGCCCGCCATCGCGCTGACCTCGGTCCACTCGCCGAGCAGGGCGAGCAGCAGATCCATCTGATGGATGCCGTGGCCCAGGGTCGGCCCGCCGCCCTCGGTGGACCAGCGACCGCGCCAGGGCACGTCGAAGTACTCGGGGCCGCGGAACCAGGTGGTCTGGCAGAGCGCCACCAGGGGTCTGCCCAGCTCGCCGCGGCGAATCAGCTCGGCGGCATGCCGCGCGCCCGAGCCGAACCGATGCTGGTACACGACCGACGCATAGGGGCCGCCCGGCCGTTCGGCTGCCTCGATGCGGTCGAACTCCGCCAACGATCGACACGGCGGCTTCTCGACGAGGACCCAGGCACCCGCCGCCAACGACGCGACGACCGCGTCGACGTGGGCGGCGGGCGGGGTGCAGACGTGCACGAGATCCGGGCGTCGACGGGCCAGCATCTCCTCGACCGTGGTGTACCCGTGTCGGACGCCGGTCCGGGCCTGGAAGTCGGCGAGTCGGCGGGGATCGACGTCGACCGCCGCGACCAGCTCCACCCGGTGGGCCTCGGCTCGTAGCGCCGGGATATGGCAGACCTCGGCGATTCCGCCGGTCCCGACGATGGCCGCGCGCAGGGGACGGGAGAGGGTCATGGGGCTCCTCTGGTATCGCGGGCACCGGGAGGGGCGTGGTGATCTGGCGGTGGTGTGCCCGCGGCGAGCGGGCCGGACGCGCGCCGACACGACCGGGGACGATATCGAAACTTTCAGTCTGCTCGACGGTATTCCAGTGTGTGAGCAGTCGTCAAGGCCGGCCGATCTCCCGGCGGAGTCGGCGGGATTCAGGCGATGCCCACCGGGTTCAGCGGTTCCGGCGAGGTGTCCGGTCCGGAGGCGTGCCGTCCGAAACGATCGGAGGCCTCCGCGGCGAATTGTCGGCCTGGCGGTGTCGCGGGACCATGTCTCTCATGATCGGACGCTGGCACGCCCTGGTGATCGACTGTCCCGAACCCGCCGAGCTGGCGGAGTTCTATCAGCAGCTGCTCGGCATGGTCCGAGTGCAGGACGAATCGGACTGGGTGGTCATCGGCGACGCCCCCGACCGGCCGGGCATCGCGTTCCAACGTGCTCCCGAGCAGCGGGCGCCCCGCTGGCCCGATCCGCATTCGTCGCAGCAGATGCACGTGGACGTGCGCGTCGACGACCTCGACGAGGGAGAGCGGGCGGTGCTGGCGCTGGGGGCCCGCCGCCTGCCGAGCGACTCGCCGAACTTCCGGGTCTTCGCCGACCCGAGCGGGCATCCGTTCTGCCTCGTCGCCTGGTGAGGCTCTACTCAGGGTGTCGGGGGTGCCGGTTCACTCCGGCGGCCTCGGGGGTGCAGTGCTGCCGCGCACCACCAGGCTGGTGGCCAGTTCGATACGGGTGTGCACCGGTTCGTCGCCCACCGCGAGGGCCAGGGCGAGCCGGGCACCCGCCGCCGCCATCTCCTCCAGCGGTTGACGCACCGTCGTCAGCGGCGGCCCGATCCACTGGGCCACGGGCAGATCGTCGAAACCGATGACGCTGAGGTCCTCCGGCACGCGCAGGCCCGCCTCCCGCGCCGCCTGGTAGACGCCCATCGCCTGGAGGTCGCTGCCCGCGAACACGGCCGTGGGTCGGTCGGGTCCGCTGAGCAGCGCCGCGGCCTGCTGATAGCCGGCCTCCACGTGGAAGTCGCCGTGGCGCACCAGGTCGGGGTCCACCGTGAGTCCGGCGGTCTCCATCGCCGAGCGGTAGCCGTCCACTCGCGCCCGGCTGCACAGCGTGCGCTCCGGCCCGCCGATGACGGCGATCCGTCGATGGCCGAGGCCGATCAGATAGCGAGTGGCGGTGAGCCCGCCGCTCCAGTTCGTCGCGCCGATGGAGGGCACGTCGGGCCCCGGCTCGCCCGCCGGGTCCACCACCACCAGAGGGATGCCGCCGGAGCGCAGCCGGGCCTGCTGTTCGACGCTCAGATCGGAGAACACCGAGATGACGGCGGCCGGCCGCCGTCGCAGCACGTCCTCCACCCAGCCTCGGCCGGGGGTGCGTCTGCCCTGGAACTCCGAGAGGACCACGGCCATGTCGTTGTCCCTGGCGACCTGCTCGACACCCCGGATGATCTCGATCGCCCAAGCGCTCTCGAGTTCGTGGAACACGAGGTCGAGCAGGTTCGCCTTGACGGACCGCTGATCGCTGCGTCGTTGGTAGTCGTACTTGCGGATGATCTCCTCGACGCGCCTGCGCGTCTCGCGGGCGACGTCGGCGCGGCCGTTGACCACCTTCGAAACAGTCGGAACCGAGACGCCCGCCTCCTCGGCGATCTGCGCGATGGTGATCTTGCCGGTCGGGGTCTTCGCCGAGTCGGCCGAGTCTGTCGTCGCGCGCATGCCCGGAGTCTACCCAGGTCCCTAGGCCGGACGTCGTCACCGGATGGCGGGGGACTGCGCCGATCGGACCCTGTGCCTTCTCTGCGCTCGCCCTGCCGTGGCAGAAACGATCGGACATATGGGCGAAACATTCAGGAACCTCCGGGTCGAATCGATCGCTCGGCACCTCGATCCGCGTACCGGACGTCGCCTGTGCGGCGCGATCGTCGCCCCTCGAGAAGGGGTGAGCCGGATGAGACCGAGCAGCATCGCCGCGGCACCGGCGGGCTGCTCCGTGATGGCTGCCTGCCCCGTGACGGCCGGCTGTCCGTCGATCGCCCCATCCCGAGCACGCGCCGGTCTGCCGCCCCCGACCGCCACGGTCGGGGGCGGCGAAGCGGCGGTGCCACGTGCGGGCTAGGGCACGCCGGGGTGTGCCTGCTCTCTCACCGCGGCACGTCCTCCCCCGCCGGATCGGGACAACCGGTGCGCACGGTGTCGCCCGCCGGCGGCTCGGACGGCGGCGTCGCCCGCGTTCGCGGTCGCATGACCCCGATCGCCGGATCGGGCGGTGACGACGTCACCCGGCTCGGCTCCGAGCCGACCGCCGTGGAGTTCACCGCCGCCGGGTCGACGGCCGCAGGGATCCCCGCGGCGGGATCCGTCGCCGCGACGCCCGAGACCCGCGGGCCGCTCGATGCCGGTGACACCAGGGCCGGGTCGTTCGGCCCCGACTCCGTCGGGACGGCGAGCTGCGCGATGAACGCACCCAGCACGACGACGACCGCCCCCACGGTCTGGGGGAGGCTCAGCGTCTCGCCGAGCAGCAGCCAGGCCAGCGCGATGGCGGTGACGACCTCCAGATAGGCCACCGCCCCGGCGATCGGCGCGGAGAGACGTCGGACGGCGCCCACCCCGGCCAGGTAGGCGACCGAGGTGGACACCACGCAGAGCCAGGCGAGCAGAGCCGGCGCGGGCATCGCGAGGCCCGCGACGTCGACCGTGCCGCCCACCAGCTCCCAGGGCAGCGACCAGGGCTGGACGATCGGCACCAGGACCAGACTGCCGACGATCGCGCCGTAGGCGATCACGGCGGGCGGATCGACGTCCGGACCACCCGCGTCGGAGAGCAGGAAGAACGCGGCCTGGCAGGCGGCGGCGACGAGGGCCAGCGCGATTCCGATCGGATCGAGTCCGCCGCCGCCGGTGAACGCCTCGACCAGCAGCGTCAGGCCCGCGACGGCGAGGATCACGCCGACCACCGCCTGCCGGGACACTCGTCTGCGACGCACCACACGCAGCCACAGCAGGACCAGCACCGGGCCGAGGAACTCCAGCAGCAGCGCCACCCCGACGGGGATCCTCGCCAGCGCGGCGAAGTAGAAGGCCTGGATGCCCGCCATCGGGAAGACGCCGTAGGCCAGCAGCAGCCAGGGGTGCCGCCGCAGCGCGGCCCGGCGGCGCAGTGCCACGGGCAGCAGGAAGAGTGCCGCTCCCGTGACGCGCAGCCAGGCGACGTGCAGCGGGTCCAGCCCCGCGTCGATCAGGGGACGGGCCAGCGGGCCGGAGGCGCCGAAGGCCAGGGCGGCCAGCAGCGCGAAGCCCAGCCCGGCGGGCCTGTCACGACGATGTTCGGTCACGTCGCCGCCTGTCCGGGGTGCCGTCCGTGGTCGGTCGAGATGTCGACGCCGCGGCCTGCGGGGCAGGTGCGGCGGCGAGCGATGCGGCGATCTCTCGCGGGCCGCTCGTCGGGATGCCGCCTGGTCCACGGCGCGGGGAGCGGGGCCGAGGACGGCGTTCGTCGCTGATCTGACACGGCGTTCACGCTGCCGGCGGCCCGATCGTCAGTAAAGTGAATGAAATTTAGGCTTCGTCGTCAGCTGGGCTTACCGGTCCACCCCGTGGAAGGGGCGTCGTCGTGCTCGATCTCCACCGGCTCCGTCTGCTGCGCGAACTCAGTCATCGCGGCACCCTCGCCGCGGTGGCCAAGGCGCTGTCCTACACCCCGTCCGCGATCTCGCAGCAGCTCACTCAGCTTGAGGCCGAGGTCGGCGTGCCGCTGCGCGAGCCGGTGGGCAGGAGAGTCCGGCTGACCGCGCAGGGCGAGATCCTGGTGGCCCATGCCGAGGCGGTGCTGGAACGGCTGGAACGAGCCGAGGCGGATCTGGCCGCGTCCATGCGGGAGGTGACGGGCACGCTGCGCATCGCGGCCTTTCAGACCACGATGCTCACGCTCGTGCCGCAGGCCCTGACGACCCTGCGGCAGGCCCATCCCCGGCTGCGGGTGGAGGTCACGCAGTCCGAACCCGAGGAGGCGCTGCCCGCGCTGCTGGCCAGGGACTTCGATCTGGTGCTCGCCGAGGAGTATCCGCACGATCCGGAGCCCCGACCGCTTGAGATCGAGCAGGAGGACCTGTGTGAGGACGTCATCCGGCTGGCCTGCAGCCTGCCCGTCGAGGGCGCCGATCCCGCCGCACGGCTGCGGTCGGCCGCCGCCCGTCCGTGGATCATGGAACCCGCGGACAACGCGGCGGGACGCTGGGCGATGTCGCTGTGTCGCTCCGCGGGGTTCGAGCCGGACGTCCGCTTCGTGACGTCCGACGCGCTGACCTGCCTTCGGTTCGTCGAGCAGGGCCACGGTGCGGCGTTGATCTCCGACCTGGTGTGGGCCGCTCGGTCGCCGACCGTCTTCCTGTCGCTGCTGCCGGAGCCGTGGGGCAGGCGGCGGCTGTTCACCGCCGTGCGGCGGGGCAGCGGGGCGCACCCGGCGGTGCGCGCCTGCCGGGACGCGCTGCGCGCCGCGGCCGCCGCCTGAGAAGGGCGGACTGAGGGGCCTGCCCGCGGACGCCGATTCCGTGTGCCCGCCCCGATGTGGCCGGTCCCGCCCGGGTCCGGTTGAGTCGTGCCGCCGTGGGCGGTCCGACCGGAGCCCACCGGAGTCCGCTCCACCACCGCGGCGCGTCCGTCTCCGCCCGACCGCCCACCCGGCCCGTCCCGCACGAGTGCGGGGGGCGCGGGCCGCCCGACCGTGCGGGGCTCGTAGGCAGACGATCGGCGCCGCGGCCGCACCCGCCCCACCGCGGCGGACTGTCGGTCCCGGCCTCAGCGTCGGCGCAGCACGGCCGAGGGCTTGTTCCGGATCTCGTGGCTGATCAGATCACCCGTGGCGGCGTCGTACCGGTTGACGGCGCCCCAGAAGCGACGCCACCGGGGCATGACCAGCTCCGTCTCCACCTCGGCGCCGCCGGAGTCCCGCTTGGTCAGTTCGAACTCGGTCAGCTCCAAGGCGCCGCGTCCCGTGGTGCCGAGAGAGAGGAAGGGGAGGGACGACTCGGCCGAGGTGACGAACGTGGCTGGGTCGAACAGCAGCCACTGCATCCAGACGCCGCCGCGCAACAGATAACCGCGGGTGACGGTCCTGCCCTGAAACGTGCCGGTGAGGGACAGCCTGCTGCCCGCGCTCGTCACCGCCAGTCGGGTGTCCTCACCGGGGATCTCGCAGGTCCAGGCCGTGGTCACCAGATCAGGGCCCGCGGTCACGGTCTCGGTGCGCAGCACGTGTCCCTCGGCGTCGACATAGCGCAGCTCACGGACGCCCTCGGCGTCGAAGCGCGTGGTGTCGTACTGAACCGTGACGTCGCCTGCGACGGTGTTCCCGGTGGCGTCGGTGAACGTCAGGACGGCGGGGTCGGGTGCGGTGTAGTCGGACAGGGCGGGCACGTGCCGCTCCGGCGCGGTGAAGACGGTCCTGCCCTGGTGGAACACGCGGTCGATGTCGCCGACGTTCTCGATCTGGTCCAGCGGACTGCCGTTGAGCAGCAGCAGATCGGCCACCCGGCCCTCGGCGACGACGCCCCGGTCGGTGAGGCCCAGGAACTCGGCGGCGTCCGCCGTCGCGGCCCGGACGACGTCGGACTCCGACATGCCCGCCTCGACCATGCGCCGCAGTTCGCCGTGCAGCGTGTTCGCGGGCATCGCGCCCACCATGCTGTCGGTCCCCGCCACGATCGACACCCCGGCGCGATGCGCGAGCCCGAGGTTCCGGCTCGCCCGCTCCTCATGGGAGACGCCGTCGGGATCGCGTACCAGCGCCGCGATGGTCAGCGTCGGCACCAGCTTCGCTCCGCTGTCGGCCCAGCGTCGCAACGTCTCGGTGCCGACGAGGTCGTGCTCGATGACGCCGTGCTCGAAGCTGTCGACGCCCGCGTCGATCAGCACGTCGACGTCGTCCTGGTAATGGGTGTGCGCGCTGGCCGTCATGCCCAGCCGGGTCGCCTCGGCGACGATCGCCCTGGCCGTCTCCTCGGGGAGCTTGCCGAGCTCCACCCGGTCCTCGCCGTACAGGCCGCCCTGGTATACGAACTTGACGACGTCGACGCCCGCCGCGTGCAGTCGCCGGACCTGGGCGCGCGCGTCGTCGGGGGAGGCGGGATGGACGACCATGTGCCTGCGCAGCCAGGGGTTGTCCCGACAGACGGTCGTCTCCGGGTGCCCGCCCGGCGCCGTGAGCACGGGCCCCGCGACGACCATGTGCGGCCCGGAGGCTCGGCCGCTGTTGACGCGGTCGCGCAGTCGGAGGACCGGCTTGAGCGGATCGCCCATGCATCGGATCGCGGTGACGCCGTTGTGCAGCAGGTCGCGAAGGGCGCGGGCGAGCCGAAGCCTGCTGTGCAGGCGGCCGTGCAGTCCGTTGCGGACGGTGAGGAAGTCGAGATGCAGATGTGCGTCGATCAGTCCCGGCATCAGGGTCTTGCCCGCGCCGTCGATCACTCGAGCTCCGTCGATCGAGACACGGTCGTTCGTCATCCGGGCGATGCGGCCGTCGGCGATCACGACGTCGACGTCATGACGTTCGGTGCCGTCGCCGCAGACGACGTGCACGCCGCGGATCACGAGGGGGGAGGTGTCTGAGGAGCCGGTGCCGGACTGGGAACTCACGTCATATCGCCGATCGCGCCGAGGTAGGAAGTTATCGATTACTTACAACGCTAAGGTGGGTCGTATGAGCGAGTCAAGGCGGACGGCCGAGCAGCGGCGCGCGGCGGCCGTCGAGGCGGGACTGGCGGCCTTCGCCGATCACGGCCTGACGACCGCCGCCGTCACACGGGCGGCCCGGGAGATCGGCGTCTCCGCGCCGTACGTGTTCCGGCTCTTCGGTGGCAGACGAGGCTTCTTCCTCGCCTGTCTCGACCGGTTGGAGGAGTTGCAGATCGAGGCGTTCACCGGCGCGGACGCGGTGCCGGGGGAGAGCTTCGAGCAGATGGGCGCGCGGTTCCGCGCCCTCGCGGCGGGCGACGCGATCAGCGGCTTCTCCATCCAGGCGGTCGCCGTCGCGCGGACGGACCCCGCGGTGGCCGACCGGTATCGCCGACTGCTGTCCCGGGTCCTGCGGGCGGTGGCGCGGCACACCGGGGCGAGTCCGGCCGAGCTCACCGTGTTCCTCGCCCGCGGTGCGCTGATCGTGCAGTTCGAGGCGTTGTCGATGGACCTGGCGACTCTCACCAGCGACCAGGTCGTCGAGTCCCTGCTCGCGGACGAGGCACCCTGACGCAGGCCGGGCGCGTCGTCCGCGATCCGCCCCGGAGGCCTCGCGCGGTCGGTCCGTTCTCGTCGACGAGATCCGGTCGCCGGGTCCGACGACGTTCCCTCCGGCGCGGTGCCGAATCGGCCGTGCCTCCGAACGGACGGGGACTCCGGCGCGCGTCTCGGCGGCCCGGGCCCTCGCTCGCGCCGGATGCCGGTACCGGGCCGACACCCGGCGCCGACCCGGCCTCGCCGAGCGTGGCGTCGACCGTGCGGTGTGCTCGGCGCGGATCTCACCGCGCGGGCTGGGCTGACGGTACGAGTGCGGTCGTACGGGCGGACGGGATCGCGGTGGGACGGGCCGAGAGGCCGTGGCGGCCGACCCGGCGTCGCGCCCCCGCTTCCGACACGTCACCCGGCTGGACGTCGCGGATGCTGTGCGACGGCGCCGCCCGCACACCGCGTCCGCTGTTCTGCGATCATCGGCGTGGAGTCGGTTCGTACTCCGTCGGCCCTTCAGCGCAGGAGTCCCGCCGTGAGCGGCTCGGGTCCTGCCCTGAACGAACACGGCGGCCGTCGGGCGGAGCCGGGCCTAAGGTCGAGGTGCGGTGCCATCGACAGCGATGCGGGGAATGAGGAAACAGGCGACTATGACGGAGAACTCGACGCCCGAGATGCATGCCGGGTCCGGGCTCAATCTGAGCGACTCGGTGTTCGAACGACTTCTCCAGGAACGGATCATCTTCCTCGGGTCCGAGGTCAACGACGAGATCGCCAACCGGATCACCGCGCAGCTGCTGCTGCTGGCCGCCGAGGACGGCGAGAAGGACATCACCCTCTACATCAACTCTCCCGGCGGCTCGGTGTCGGCGGGCATGGCGATCTACGACACGATGCAGCTGATCGAGCCGGACGTCGCCACCTTCGCGATGGGCTTCGCGGCGTCGATGGGGCAGTTCCTGCTGTCCTCCGGCGCACCGGGCAAGCGGCATGTGCTCGCCCACGCACGGGTGCTGATGCACCAGCCGTCCGCGGGCCTGGGCGGCTCGGCCTCCGACGTGGCGATCCGGGCCGAGGTCTACTCGAAGATGAAGCGGCGGATGGCCGAGCTGATCGCCGAGCAGACCGGCCAGACGGTGGAGCGCATCACCAAGGACTCCGACCGGGACCGCTGGTTCACGGCGAAGGAGGCGCTGGAGTACGGCTTCGTCGACCACGTGGTCTCGCGCCCACAGCGCCCGCGACACGGCGCCTGAGCGGCGCTCCAGGACGATCCCGGCGGGGCCTGCCGTGCGGCGCCCCGACCGGGAGTCCTCGTGTCGTGCGTGGTCGGCCCGCAGGGGGACGGCACAGGCGGACCGAACCGATCCGACGCTGGTCTAGCCTGTGCGCGGACGGATACCTCGGTCGAACAGGGAGACGATGTCGGCGACGCGACTGCTGGTCCTCGGTGTGGTGCGGGGATTCGGAAGGGCGCACGGCTACCTGCTGCACACCGAGTTGTCATCCTGGGCCGCCGAGGGCTGGATCGACGTCAAATGGGGCTCGATCTACCACGGGCTGCGGCAACTGGCCAAGCTGGGACACCTGCGGGCCACCGAGATCGAGGCGTGGCCCGGCCGAGTCGACTATGAGCTGACCCCGGCGGGGGAGACCGAGTTCTTCCGGCTCCTTCGGGACGCCCTGCGGCGGGCGGAGCACCGTCCGGACGTGCTCGCCGCCGGCTTGGCGCTGATGCCCGCGCTGTCCCGTGACGAGGTGATCGCGTTGCTGCGGGAGCGGCTGGCCGCCTTGGAGGACGAGATCGCCGAGCTGCCTGCCGAGCCGTCGCCCCGTGACCCGCGTGACCGGCAGGCGCATCTCGACGAGTTGTCCGTCCTCAGCGGACACACCGCGCGCGGTGACGCCGAGTGGACCCGGCGGCTGATCGCGCGCCTGACCGACGGCGCCTACCTGTTGCGCGGGGACGGATCGGCGGCCGCAGGCGTCCCGGGGAGCTGGACGCTGTCCGGCGAGGCACGCGGCGACCGGCGCCGGTAGCGCCCGTCCGGGCGTGAGGGGCGCGCGGTGTTCGGCGTCCCGCTGTCGCGGGGTGCGAGAGAGCGATGTTCGTCGGTGGCGGACAGGCGGTGTCGGAGCGGGCGGCATCGTGGCGGGCCGTCGTGGCCGGACCGCCGTCGTCGGGCGCTCTCTCGCCGTGTCGTGGGCCGGGTGCCGCCGTCGGGGTCCTCGATGTGACAGGGCACGAGCGTATGGCGGTCGCGGCGGCGACGTCGCGGCCGGCCCCGCCGCTCGCCGCCGGCTCCTGCCGCGTCGTCCGACGTGCCTGGCGCGGTGTTCCGACCGGCGTGGCTCGGCCCTGGCCCTCGGCACCGGCGTCATCATCCGGTCGGTTCCCGCATGCGATGAGGTGACTCGTCCCGGCGTCGTCGGCGAGGCGCGGGCGGATTTCGCGGGTGTACTCAAGTTTGTGGATCGGACGGCGATGTTCTAGGTTGAGGAACCCCCGATCGCAGGTCCGCAACGGAGCCGAGCCGGCAACTCAAGCTTGAGCAACCGCGATTCGAGGGACCCGATCGAAGCGGTTCTCGACGTCGAGCGGCCACCGCTCGCCCGGAAACTCAAGTTTGAGTAGGAGCCGTGTGGGTCACCACTCGACACCACAGCCGTCGACGGGCGAACGCCGCCGTCGTCCCCGCGTGCTCGCGGCGTCCGAGCCGCCCGCTCCACACGCACACCCCCGGCCGGTCACGCAGGAAGGAACGTCATGACCACAGTCGACCTGGAGGCCCCGGCCCGTGCCTCCTCGACGCCCGCCCTCCCCGACACCCTCTCCGTGCGGGGCGCCCGCGTGCACAACCTGCGCGGGGTGGATCTGGACCTGCCGCATCGCAGCCTGATCGTCTTCACCGGGGTCTCCGGCTCCGGCAAGTCCTCGCTGGCCTTCGACACGATCTATGCCGAGGCGCAGCGCCGCCAGGTGCAGTCGATGACCAGCTTCGCCCGGCAGTTCATGAACGAGATGGAGAAGCCGGACGTCGACCGGCTCGACGGGCTCTGCTCCGCGGTCGCGGTGGACCAGCGCTCCTCGGCATCCCGGAACCCCCGGTCGACGGTCGGCACGGTGACCGAGGTCTACGACCTGATGCGGGTGCTGTGGGCCACGGTCGGCAGCGGTCACTGCACGGACTGCGCCGCCGCACTCGTCGATCGGGCCTGCCCGGCGGGGCACGACACCGCGCTGCCGGACCTGACGGGCCCGGCCTTCTCCTTCAACCTGCCCTTCGGCCGGTGCCCGGCGTGTCTGGGCCTGGGCAGCACTCGCGAGATCGACCCGGCGTTGGTGGTACCCGACGAGAGCCGATCGATCGACGAGGGCGCGGTGGCCCCGTGGCGCAACGCGCCCGCCGAACGAGCGGCCGCCGTCGCCGTGGTCGAACGGGCCGGTCGCAGCACGGCCGTCCCGTGGCGGACCCTTCCCTCCGACCTGCGCGAGACCCTCCTGCACGGTGTCGGCGGCTCCGGAGCCGACGGCGTCGCCGAGGACCGCGGCCAGGCGGCGGCCGGACGTCTCCCCGGGGTGATCCCCTGGCTGGAGCGGCGCCGCGCCTCGGCGGGCGAGGGCGCCGCCGACCCCGCCGAGCCGTATCTGCGCACCGTCGCCTGCCCCGATTGCGCCGGAGCGAGGCTGAACCCCGCCCAGGCCGCGGTGCGGGTCGGCGGTCTGGGCATCGCCGAGGCGTGCGCGCTGCCGGTCGCCGATGCCTTACGGTTCTTCGCAGGGTTGACGGTCGGCGACCGCGATCGACGGGTGATCGAGCAGGCCGTCATCGAGATCACCGACCGGCTGACCTTCCTGATCAAGGTCGGTCTCGGCTACCTGACCCTGGGCCGGACCGCCAGGACGCTCTCCGGCGGCGAGGCTCAGCGCATCCGGCTCGCGGGACAGCTGGGCACCCGACTGTTCGGTCTGCTCTACGTGCTCGACGAACCCACCGTGGGGCTGCACCCCGAGGACACCGCCGCGTTGATCACCACCTTGCGCGGGCTTCGGGACCTCGGCAACACCCTCATCGTGGTCGAGCACGACCACGCGGTGATCCGTGCCGCCGACCGGATGGTCGAGTTGGGGCCCGCCGCGGGCGAACTCGGCGGCAGGCTGATGTTCGCGGGCACCGCCGAGGAGCTGCTCGTCGACGACGACTCCCTCACCGGCCGATTCCTGCGCGACCCCGGCGGTGCGACGGCTCGCCCCGGCGGCGTGCCCCGGACACGGCGCACGCCCGGACCCGGTCGGGAGCTCGTGGTCCGGGGTGCCAGGGCGAACAACCTGCGCGACGTCGACGTCACGCTGCCGCTGGGCATGCTGGTCGCCGTCAGCGGGGTATCGGGCGCGGGCAAGTCGACGCTGGTCGACGAGATCCTGTGTCGGGCGGCCGACCGCGCGCTCGGCGGCGACGCCCCGCCGCCGGGCGACCACGACGAGGTGCTCGGTCTCGCCTCGATCGACCGGGTCATCCGCGTCGACCAGTCGCCGATCGGCCGTTCGGCGCGATCCACCCCCGCGACCTACACCGGCATCCTCGACACCGTTCGCAAGGTGTTCGCGCAGACCGACGAGGCACGGCGGCGCGGTTTCAAACCCGGTCGCTTCTCCTTCAACTCCCCGGGCGGCCGTTGTGCGGCCTGCTCGGGTGACGGCACCGTGCGAGTCGAGATGGGCTTCCTGCCCGATGTCTTCCTGCCCTGCGACGTCTGCCACGGCGCGCGGTTCGACGACGCGACGCTGGCCGTTCGCCATCGGGGACGGTCGATCGCCGACGTCCTGGCGATGTCGGTGGACGAGGCCGCCGAGTTCTTCGCCGACCTCGGTGCGGCCGCCCGGCCGCTGCGCGTGCTGGCCGAGGTCGGCCTCGGCTATCTTCGGCTCGGCCAGCCGGGCAACACCCTCTCCGGCGGGGAGGCGCAGCGGATCAAGCTCGCCAACGAGCTTCAGCGCAGGCCGGGCAGGCACACGCTCTACCTGCTGGACGAGCCGACCACCGGACTGCACTCCTCGGACGTCGCCCGGCTGGCGGGCGTGCTGCACGATCTGGTCGCGGCGGGACACAGCGTGGTGGCCGTCTCGCACAGCATGGAGGTGGTGGCCGCCGCCGACTGGGTGGTGGACCTCGGTCCGGGCGGCGGCGCCGACGGCGGCCTGGTCGTCGCCGAGGGAACACCCGAGGCCGTCGCGGCGGGCGACGGCGCCACCGCACGTCATCTCCGGGGGCTGCTCCGCGGCTGAGCGGCGTCCGGGCCCGGCGGCGGGTTCCGCGAACGGGACCCGCCGCCCGACGCGGCGCGGATCACCAGTCGTGCATCGTCCCGTCCCGCAACCGGTTCACCGGCAGGTAGGCGGGCTCGTACGGGAAGGCCGCCGCGGCCTCGCGGTCCAGCCGCACGCCGAGACCGGGCGTCTCACCGGGATGCAGATAGCCGTCGGTGAACGTGTAGTCGTGCTGGAAGACCCGGTAGGTGTCCTCGGTGTGCGGCATGAACTCCTGGATGCCGAAGTTGTGGATCGCCAGGTCCAGGTGCAGCCCGGCGGCCATGCCGACCGGCGAGATGTCGGTGGGCCCGTGGATGCCGGACTTCACCTGGTAGAGCGCCGCGTAGTCGAAGAGCTTGCGCATCGGCGTGATCCCGCCGGTGTGCGTGACCGCCGAGCGGACGTAGTCGATCAGCTGCTCGCGGATCAGGATCTGGTAGTCCACCACGGAGTTGAAGACCTCGCCGATCGCCAGCGGGGTCGTGGTGTGGTGGCGCACCAGTCGCAGGGACTCCTGATTCTCCGCGGGCGTGCAGTCCTCCATCCAGAACAGGTCGTAGGGCTCTAACGACTTGCCGAGCCTGGCCGCCTGAATCGGCGTCAGTCGGTGGTGCACGTCGTGCAGCAGCGGCAGATCGGGGCCGAACTCGTTGCGCACCGCCTCGAACACGGTCGGCAGGTGCCGCAGGTAGGCGCGGGTGTCCCACACCTCCTCGGAAGGCACCGGGTGCCTGCGGGCGGGTTCGTAGTCGTAGCGGCCCGTCCCGCCGATCGTGCTGCCCGCGCCGATGCCGTAGATGGTGCCCAGGCCCGGCACCGCGGACTGGACGCGGATCGACTTGTAGCCCTCGTCGAGGTGGGCGCGGATCGAGTCGAACAGCTCGGGAAGGTCTCGGCCGCTGGCGTGTCCGTAGGCGCGGATGCCGGTGCGGCTGGCCCCGCCGAGCAGCTGATAGAGCGGCATCCCGGCCGCCTGGGCCTTGATGTCCCACAACGCCACGTCGACGGCGGCGACGGCCGCCATCGTCACGGGACCGCGCCGCCAGTAGGCGCCGCGGTGCAGGTACTGCCAGGTGTCCTCGATCCGATGGGCGTCCCGGCCGATCAGCAGCGGGACGACGTGATCGGTCAGATAGCTGGCGACGGCGAGCTCCCGGCCGTTCAGCGTTCCGTCGCCGTAGCCGCGCAGCCCGTCCTCGGTGGTGATCTCCAGGGTGACGAAGTTGCGGCCGGGGCTGGTGACGACGACTTCGGCGTTGACGATCCGCATGTGAATCCTTTCGTGATGGCGACGTCGACGCGACGAGGCCGAGTCGACTCTTCTGGTGCGATGCCGACGTCGTCGCCGGTGCGACCGGCCGGGTGTCGTCGGCATCGGGGGACCGTGATCGCCCGAGGACGAGCCTGCGTGACGGTCACCCCTTCGTGGCTCCCGCGGTGAGGCCCGCGACGAGATACCGCTGCCCGAAGACGGCCGCGAGGATGACGGGCACGCTCATCAGCGTGGACGCCGCCATCAGGCCGCCCCAGTCGACGCTGGCATAGGACATGAAGTTGAACAGCGCCACCGGCAGCGTCTTGGTGGACTCGTCGGACAGGATCAGAGCGAACATGAAGTTGTTCCAGCTGAACACCAGCGCCAGCACACAGGCGGTCGCGGTGCCGGGCGCCGCCAGCGGCAGCGAGATCCGCCGGAAGGCGCCGAACGCGGAGAGGCCGTCGACGCGACCCGCCTCCTCCAGTTCGGCGGGCAGACCGGAGAAGAATCCGATCATGATCCAGGTGATCAGCGGAACCGAGACGAACATGTGGCTGAGCACCAGCACGGTGTATCCGCCGACCATCTCCAGCCGGGCGAACAGGTAGTACCAGGGCACCAGCAGCGACACGGCCGGGATGATGCGCGCGATCAGCACCCAGTTGCCCGCCCGTTGCATGGCGAACCGCCCGATGGCCCAGGCGGCGGGCACCGCGATGAGCGCGGAGAGCACCGTCGAGACGATGCCGACGATCGCGGAGTTCAGCATCGCGGGGAGGAACACGCCCTCGCTCACGACGTTGCGGAAGTTCTGCGTGGTCGGGGTGAACACCACCGCGTCCGCTGGATTGCCGATCTGCACGTTGGTCTTGAACGCGGCGAGCACCATCCAGATCAGCGGCGCGGCGAACACCGCGCTGACCAGGGCGATCCCGGCGAGCCGCAGACCGTTGAGCGTGCGGCGGCGTCGGTGGTGTCCCCGGACCCCGGCGGAGGGCGCGGAGGTGGGCGTGGGATTCGGCGACAGGACGGTCATCAGGAGGCCTTCGATGAACGGCGCCGGAGCGCGAGGACGATCAGGACGATGATGACGGTGAAGACGACGAGGACCGCCGCGGCGAGCCCGTACTCCTGGTAGTCGAACGTCAGTCCGTAGGCGTAGATGTTGAGCGTCTCCGCCTCATGGCTCGATCCGCCGCCGGGTCCCTTGGTCGCGTAGATCAGATCGAACGTCTTGAGCGCGTCGACGCTGCGCAGGACCAGCGCGGTGATGATCGTGGTGGTCAGCATGGGCAGCGTGACGTGCCGGAACCGTTGCCAGGGCGAGGCTCCGTCGACGAGCGCCGCCTCGTCCGGCTCGGTGGGCAGCGTGCTCAGGCCCGCCAACAGCAGCAGCGTCATCATCGGGGTCCACTGCCAGACGTCGATGAGCACCAGCGTCGGCAGCGACTGGGCGATCGAGCCGAGGAACGGCTGTGGCGGGATGCCGACGAAGCCCAGCAGCGTGTTGGCGATGCCGGTCGTGGGGTCGAGGATGAGCAGCCACAGCACGCCCACGGCGACCGGCGTGGCCAGCAGCGGCACCATCATGATGGTGCGCACCCAGCGCATGCCCCGGAACGGTCGGCGCAGCAGCATCGCCAGGGCGAGGCCCAGGGTCAGTTCCAGCGCGACGGCGGCGAGGGTGAAGACGACCGTGCGGCCGACGGCAGGCCAGAAGCGACGCATGTCGCTCAGCGAGTCGGTGAAGTTCAGCAGGCCGACGAAGGAGCTGTCGGCGTTCACCGCGCCGAAGGCGTCGGTCAGGCTGAGATAGACGGTGTAGAGGATCGGGAAGACGATCATCACGCCGATGAAGATCAGCGCCGGGGCGAGCATCGTCCACTTGAGACGACGGTTCTCCTGCTCGAGTGTTCGAATGGCCATGTCAGAGCTGCCTCTGTCGTGCGTCGCGGACCAGGAAGTCGTCGAACTCCGCCGAGGCGTCTCGCGCGGACGAGGCGACGTCGTCGCCGAGGATGCTCGCCACGATCGGCCGTCCGACGATGTCGCGGGCCCGACCGACCTGGACCACGTCGGGTCGGTCGGCCCCGACCCCGGTCGCGATGCCCGCGGCCATCGACTCGGCGAGATCCGGCGGGAAGGAGGCCAGACTCGCCTCGTCCGCCCAGGCGGAGTCCCTGGCGCTGGGCACGCCCTCGTTCTGCAGCCGCAGCGTCATCTCCGGGCCGCTGGCCCAGCGGATGAACTCCCAGGCGGCGTCCCTGCGCTCCGAGAACACGTTCACGGTCAAGCCCCACGACGGGATGTTGAAGGGGCGCGAGCCCGCGGGGCCCGCCGGGAAGGCGGCGAACCCCGTACGGTCGCCGACCAGTGAGGTCGCCGGGTCGATGAAGTTCTGATAGACCGCGTCGGCGTCGATCGCGAAGACGGCCTTGCCCTGGGCGAAGATCGGCGTGATCTGCTCCAGGGTCATGTTGGTGGAGCCGATGGGCCCGACCTCACGCAGCAGGCGCCCGTAGTACTCGTAGGCGGCCAGGGCCTCCGGCGAGCCGACCCCGGAGCGGCCGTCGACGATGAAGTCCCCGCCGAACGAGTACAGGTAGCTGGAGAACATGCTCACCGCGCCCGCCCGCTGCCCTCGGCCCGTGAAACCGTGCAGGCCCGCGCCGGGATCGTGCAGCCTGCGGGCCGTCTCCAGCATCTCGGTGAGCGTCGTCGGCGGCGCGTCGACGAGATCACGGCGGTAGTACAGCGTCGGGCGCTCGCTGATGATCGGGACGCCGAAGATCCGGCCGTCGATCGTGACCCGCTCCTTCGCCGCGTCCTGGACGTCGTCCCAGTCGTAATCCGGGTCGGACTCCACGAGGTCGTTCAACTCGGCGAGCCAGCCGTTGCGGGCGAACAGGAGCTGCTCCTGTAACGGCCGGTACATCATGACGTCGAGGTCGGGGGCGCTGGCGTTCAACTTGACGTTGTAGGTGTTCGACAGCTGGTCCGAGGTCATCGTCGAGACGAGCACCCGGCGGCCGGCGAGGTCCTCGAACTCCTCGATCTTCGGCCGCACGGCGTCGGTCCACACGTGGTTGACCATGGCCACCCGCAGCGGGCCGTTCGCTCCGCCCCCCGATCGGCCGCACCCGGCGAGTCCGAGCGCACCCGAACCCAGGACCGCGCTCAGTCCCAGTATTCGCAGGGCTTCGCGTCGCTTCAGCATCGTTGCCTCCAGCTCAGTTCACTGCCGATCTCACCCGGGCCGCGGGCTCGCGAGCGTCGTCGCCGCGGCCCGGTCTCCGCCCGGGGTGAAGCGGGGATGCCCTTCTCGACGGGGCGTCGACTCGCCGTCGTCGGTGGTCGGTCGTGGCCAGACTCGGTCTGCCTGGCGGGTAAGCGTGTTCGTCGGAGGCGCGTGGCGGGTCGCCGCGGGTACTCCGCCCCGCCGGGCACCGCGGGACGACGTCGGTTCGGTGCCGCGGCGCCCACGACGAGGCCGCTTCCGAGCGAGGGCCGGCCGCCTGAGAGTCGTCAGAACCCGAGGACGGCCGCGGAGCGCGGGGCGTCGGTCGACGTCATCGTCCGGGGGACAGGGCGGGGTGGCCGCCTGCCCGGCCGGTCACGGTGTCGATTCCGGCGATTCGGCGGCAGGACCGCCGCCGAGGGCGTCCCGAGCCGTCGACCGGGCCGCGGGGGTGTGCGGCGCCGTCCTAGGCGAGCGGATCACCGTCGACCGGATGACGGTCGGACTCGCGGTCGCGGGTCGTCCACCCGAGGACCGCCCGCGCAGCCCGGTTCTCGGTTCGAAGATGACATCGGACATGCGTCCCCCGTTCGCCGTTGCCGCCGACGTTGACCACATATGTGAACCGTGGTCAGATTTCTGGAAGATACGGCATCGATCTCCGCTGCGGAAGGGTCGCGGGGATCGGGAGGAAACCGTGAGATCGCGAGACGAGGAGACCGGAATGGCCCTGGACCCCGGCGGTGGAGCGCACGCTCCGGTCAAGTCCGCGGACCGGGTGCTGGCGATTCTGGAATGCCTGGCGGAGCACGGCGAGCTGACGCTCGGCGAGCTGCGGACCCGGCTCGACATTCCGAAGTCCAGCCTGCACGCCCTGCTGCACACCCTGCTTGACCGGCGGTGGATCGACCAGGACGGCTCCCGCACCCGCTTCTCCCTCGGCGTGCGCGCTCTCCAGATCGGCACCGCCTACGTGGACGCCGATCCGGTCACCGCCCGATGTCAGGAGGCGCTCGACGAGATCGCGCGGCGGACCGGGGAGGCCGTCCACCTCGGCAGGCTCGACGGCGCCGACGTCGTCTACCTCGCCAAGCGCGAGTCGGTACATCCACTTCGGCTGTTTTCGGCCATCGGCCGCAGACTGCCCGCCCACGCGACGGCGCTGGGCAAGGCGATGCTGGCCTGCCTGCCACCGGAGGACGTCCGACGCATCGTCGGCCCACGCCTGGAGGCGCTCACCGCCGCCACCCGGACCGACGTCGACACCCTGCTCGCCGAACTGAGCCAGGCCGCCGAGCGCGGCTGGGCGAGCGAGTACGAGGAGAACGAGCCGGGCGTGTCCTGCGTCGCGGTGCCGTTACGGCTCGGCCAGGCGTCCCTGGACGCGATCAGTGTGACGGCGCCCTCGGCTCGATGGAACGAGACGACCACCCCGCGGATCCTCGCCGCGCTGACCAGCGTCAGAGACGAGTTGGAACGGTTCGCGTCGCCGCGGCGGCGGTAGCCGTGGTCGTCGCCGTGTCGGACGACGCCGCGGAACCGGCCCGGCGGAGTCGGCTCGGCGGACGCCCGGTGCCCAGGGCGGACCGCGGGCGAGCAGGCCCCGGCGCTCCAGACGGTCGAAGATCACGCCGAGAGCGGAATCGCCGTCCCGCCGATCGCGTCACCTGAGAGAGTGTCGGCATGACGGATCTGGGGTTTCGCGGCGAGGTGGCCGATTACTACCAGCGTTATCGACGGGGCTATCCGGACGAGGTGATCGACGCGCTGACGGCCGTCTTCGGGCTGACCGGCGACGACGTGGTCCTCGATCTCGGCTGCGGCACCGGCCAGCTCACTCTGCCGTTGGCCGCGCGAGTCCGCTCGGTGATCGGCATGGACCCGGAGCCGGACATGCTGCTGGCTGGTCGGCGGGCCGCCGCCGACCAGGGCACGACCAACGTGAACTGGCTGATCGGCGCCGACTCGGATCTGCCTGCCCTCGGCGCTCTGCTGGGCGCCGGGTCGCTGGGTGCCGTGACCATCGGTCAGGCACTGCACTGGATGGACCGGGACACGCTGTTCCCCATGCTGTCCTCGCTGGTGCGGCCGGGCGGCGGGGTGGCCGTGGTGACCAACGGGACCCCGTTGTGGCTCCAGGAGACCGACTGGTCACGGGCGCTGCGCGCCCTCCTGGAACATCGGCGGGGACAGCGGCTCACCCGCACCTGTGGATCCGACGAGGCGACGCGGCGGGCGTACCACGCCGACCTGGTCACCGCGGGCTTCCAGACCGAGACGACCGAGATCGACTACTCGGACGTGCTGTCGAGCGACGACATCGTCGGCGGCGTCCTGTCCGCCCTCCCGGTCGACCGCCTGCCCGTCCCCGCCGACCGCCCGGGCTTCGCCGAGGAGATCCACCGGGCGCTGGAGCCGCACGCGCCGTTCGTGGAGGAGGTGACCGTGACGGTGCTGACCGGACGCAGGGGGTAGCCGTCCCGCTTGCTCGGGCCGGGACGCGGGTCGCGATCGGCGTCGGGCCCGGCCTCACCGGGGGTCCTGGCGGGGCGGCACGGGTCTCGCCGACGTCGTCCCGGCAGGGCCGGCCTGCCTCGCCGCGGCACCGCCGACCTCGCGGGCGGCCTGCCCGACGGCCGACCCCGTCAGACCGTCGCCTCGTCGACTCCGGTCAGTTCGGTCAGTTCCGTGAGGACCTCGGCTGCGGTCGCCGGGTCGAGATCCCCGAAGGAACCGGCCGACTTCCGATCCCCCCAGCCCGCGCCGGACTCGTCCTCCAGTCGCACCCGGCGTAACCGACGCCGCCCCGACACCGAGTCGCCCAGCTCCACGACCACGGTGCGGTTCACGGCGGTCCGGCGGACGAGGAACCGGTACGAGCCGTCGCCCTGCCATCCCGCCCCCACCGGCCGCTCGCGCCGCGCAGGGACCGGCCGAGCACGGTGGTGGGAACGGAGCGATCCTGGAATCGAACCAGCTCGGTCGCCGCGCGCTCGGCAGCGGTCAGCACAGGAATCGGCTTGCCCAACTGGGGAAACGGCTGGATGATCTCGTATTCACCGAAGATCTTCGCCCACCGATCCAGGTCGGCGCGGAGCCGTACGGGGTGGGCGACGGTGACGGTCGGGAGGTCGCTCACCGTGAGCTCGTCGTCCTCGACGTCGGCGAAGGTGCGGTCCTCGGCGACGCGGAACGCGACCGGTTCCCCACCGGGTTCCGTCGCCAGCCACACCAGGCCGCGCAGTAGCGGCCAGAGCATCGGGTGCGCCACCAGACCGCGGAATCGCGACGCGGACCGCGTCCGGCCCAGGCGGGCGAGCGCCGCCGGCCACGTGCCGTCCCGCCCGCGGATCGCGGTGGTCGCGCCGCTCCGGCCGGACGCGCGGGACATCGTCGGCAGTGGGTGATCACGCGATCTGTCCGGCTTCGGTCAGCGTGGTCAGATCGGCGATGACCTCCGCCGCGGTCGCGGAGTCGAGGTCACCGAAGGGACGTCCTGCCTGGCGATCCCCCCAGCCGCCACCGGGCTCGTCGTGGAGCCGGATTCGGTGTATCCGCCGCCTCCCCGCAGGCGACACGTCCAGTTCGACGACCACCGTCCGGTCGCCGGTCTCTCGGATGAGCGCACGGTAAGAGCCGTCGGGGCGCAGTCCGGCCTTCTGCCAGGCGTGGGAGGGATGAGTGAGCCTGCGGAGGGCGGCGCCGGTCAGGACGAGCCCGTGGAACCGCGCCAGTTCGCTCGCTCCCCGCTCGTCGTCGGTCAGCGCGGGTACCGGCCTGCCCAGCTGAGGGAAGGGCTGCAGGATCTCGTACTCGCTGAACGTCTTCGCCCAACGATCGAGGCCCGCGCCCAGCCGTGCGGGATGGGCGGGGGAGACGGTCGCCGCATCGGTGACGGCGAGTTCATCGTCGTCGACGTCGGCGAAGGTCCGGTCCTCGGCGACCCGGAACGCCACCGGCTTCCGGCCGGGTTCGACCGCGAGCCACACCAGACCGCGTGACACCGGCCACAACACGGGATGGTGCAGTCCTTCTCGAAACAGTGCCACCGGCTGCGGCACCGGTCGGGTCATCTCGTCGGTCAGCCTCCGGACCTGGTCGTCGACGACGGCTCGCAGTTCGGCGCGGAGCACTCGAATCCGGTCCTGCCCCGCCTGTGCCCGTTCGTGGTCGTCACTCGCCAGGACGGCGGGCAGGGTCTTGCGGACGGCGCCGGTCTCGTCGGTGACGACGAGTTGAAGACCGTCGTCGATGCTCACGCTGAAGCGTCGCCGTCCGTAGTCCACGGTCTGCCGCCCGTCGGGACCGAACCCGAGGCGGGGCACCGTCCGCTGTGCCAGCTGGGCGAGTCCGAGGCCGCGTCGACCGGCCTCGATGGTCAACCAGAGTCGTGCCTGATCCTGCTGACGTTCGGTCCGGTCACGCCGGTCGACGCGCTGGAGGTGGGTGAGCGCGGCGTCGGTGCCGATCTCGGCGAGCGCGCGCACGACCGCGACGTTCCTGGCGGCCCCGACGACCCGTGCACGGCCCGAGATGATCCCGGCGATCCGGCGGGCCGTCTCGTCATCCCCTAGGAGCCCGAGCGCGGTCACCGCCCAGTCCGAGACGTCGGCGCCCGCGCGCTGCTCCCATCCCGTCCGTTCCCGTCGGTCCGTCTTCTCCTTGATCTGATGAAGCCGCCAGACGAACTCGCCCAGCGACGCCGTGTCACAGGACGCCCGGATCGCCACGAGGAGCGGATGGGATCGCCGCATGCCGCGCGTCGCCAGGACGGTCAGCAAGGTGAGGATCGCGGTGCGGGGGAGGGTATGTCGCCCGTCGGAGAGCAGGATCGGCGGCAGCAGCACGGGATCCGCCCAGTCGCCGACCACCGGCTGCCGCGCGGCACGCCCGGACATCGGATCGGTGTCCAGGGGGTCGACGGCCGTCAGTCTCGCGACGACCTCGCCCGCCGCCTCCCCGTACAACCGCGCGGCATCGGCGGTGACGGCCTCCTCGTGTCCGTCGGCGGCGACGCGCAGTGCGGCCCGCGCCCGTGTCCGCCCCCGTCCGTCGCCGCCGAGCGCCGCGGGCAGCAGCAGCCGCGCGGCATGGACGCCGTGCCGAGCCAGCCAGGCCGACGCCACGGTCCGCACCGTGGCACTCCGGGAGAACAGCTCGGCCATCAACTCGGCCACCGCGGCGTCGCGAAAGGGTAAGAGGGATACCGCGCAGGTGAGAGGCTGTTCGGCGGCCATCCGCCGGAGAGTCGGCAGCACTGCGACGCCGTGGCGACCGGCGAGCCTCCGCGCGTGGCGCCCGATGTCCCAGGAGTAGTCGGGGTGCCACTCCGCGAGCATCGGGCCGACCAGTGTGGCAGGCCCCTCGGCGAACAGACGGACTGATTTCGAGTCGGACAGGGCGCCCCGGCGATGGGCATCGGCGACCGACGCCCAGTCCGCGAAGGCTTCGTCCCAATCGTGATAGGCCTCGGCCGCTCGATGCCGAGCCCACGCGTGCTGTTCGCCCGGCAACCAGTGTGCGCTCGGCGGTTCGGTGGGCGGCACGGGCAGATCGAAGATCGCCGGTACCGGCGACGCAGGCGTGGTCCGGGTCCACGGGACGACGGTCAGTGGCGTGGGCACGGCGTCGTCCGCTGCCACTCGATACCGGTTGTTCGCCTGGATCGTCGTCGCGAGCCGGTCGGCGGCCGCGCCGGACAGCGTGCTGAGGACCTCGGCGGCGAGCGCCGGATTCGCCGCGGCGAGATTGCGGGACAGCCGACCGGCCGCCGTCGACGCGCTCGCCTGCACGCCTGCCAGCAGCCGCAGGCCACGGCGCGGGAAGCGGCGCACCGCCGTCGCCACCGCCGCGCCCACGTCCCACTCCTCCTCGGAGGTGTGCGTCAGCGCGGTGAAGGCGGCATCCGCCGGAAGCGCCGCCAAGATCGCGGCGGCGACGTCCCGTGCCGCCGGCACCGCCGGTACCCGGCCGTCGCCGAGGGGTCTGCCGTGAAGGAGCGTGGTGGCGAGTCCGATCAGCACGGTGTAGTCGTCGAGGCCGTCCGCGGCCGTGCACAACAGGCTCCACCACTGTTCGGTGCTCGCGTTCCTGTCGGCCGCCAGCGCGGTGAGCAGTCGGGAGCCGTCGGCCGCGGACCGAGTGGTGCGGGCCAGCAGGGAGTCGACGGCCGTGATCCCCCTGCTACCCGAGCCCGCTGCTCCGGCTCCGAGCCAGGACTGCTCGGTGGGCAGCAGAAAAGCGGTGACGGTCCGCTGGAACTCGCCGCGTCGCCGCGCCGCCAAGGCGATGCCCGCGGCGACGTAGTCCGCCTCGTCCGCATGGGCCAGCAGGGCGCGGACCCGCCGGGCGACGGGTTCGGCGGGCCAGCGCGCCGGATGCTGCTCACCGGCGCTCCTCGGGCGAGGACCCAGCGGGGGTGCCTGCGTGTCCATGCCGGGGCCCGTGGTCTCGGCCGACCTGGCCGAGCCCGACTGCTTGGGGATGCCCGCCGAGACGGTGAGGTCGGCGAGCTCGGCGACGGCCTCGGCGGCGAACACGATCCCGTGACTCGACGCCCAGGCGTCGGCGAACACCGCGAGGCCGCCGAGCCTGGCGTCCGCCAAGGTGGTGGTCACGACTCCGGCGACGACGGCCGCGCCCAGCGGAGTCGCGATCCCGGCGAGCTGGTCACGTGCGGCCGCCACGCAGTCTCCGTCGGCGGTCGGCCCGGCCAGGACCGTTTCCAGCGTGGTGGCGGCGTCGGCGACCAGCTTCGCCGCCTTCGCCGCGGCCTTGGGCACCGGCGTGAGCGCTGGGAGGCTGCGCCCGTCGCGACGTGGGTCGATGTGCGGGTGCCATTCGACCGGGATGCGGAGGACGTCCTCGTCGTCGGCGGTCACGGCGGCTCCTTCGGGAGGGGTACGGCGTCGTCGGCGCGAGCGTGGTCCGGCGGGTGCGTCTCGGTTCGGCCCGTCGATCACGCCGGTCGTTCGACCGTCAAGTCCTTGATCATCGAAAGACTTTAGTCTGGTCGTCCGACAGCGATGATCACGTGACCGGAGCACTCGCCGCTGCCCCGATGGTCCGCGTCGACCACGAGGGTGTTCCTCGATGTCCGCATTCGGGGCGGGAGGACGTCGGGCCGCTCGCGGGATTCGCCGATCGGGCCTGCGCCCGCCCGCGTGCCCCCGCCGTCGAGATCGATGCTGCCCGCCGACGGCGACGGGGCGTCGATGGCGGGCCGCGCCGCTGGACCCCGCCGCCGGGGCTCGCCGAGCGGGAAGGCGTCGATCAGTCGCTGGTGAGGGCACGCCAGCGGTGCGCCAGACTCACGTCGCCGGTGATCCGCACCGCCTCCGGCGGGAGCCGGTTCCACAACACCAGGTACAGCGTGGCGGCCGGACCCTCGTACACGCAGTCGGCGGCCGGCGGGTCCGCCGAGACACGCACGGTCCGCGGCGGCTCGTCGGAGAGCCGCACGATCCAGTCCGCCTCGGCGACGTCGGTGACCCGCACCCGCAGCGTCTTCGGCGAATCGGTGCGCACGGGACTCCGCTGTCGTGCGTGGAACCCCGTGAGCAGCTCGTCGATGCCGCCCGCCGCGAACTCCGGGTCCAACGGCGAGATCGGCAGACCACGGGCCTTCTCGACGTCCACTCGGTGTACGGCGGTCTCGTAGGCCTGGCGACGTGCCCAGAAGATCGACGGGGAGGGTGCCGGGAGGAACGTCCAGCAGGCGAGGTCGGGGGGCGCGGCCCGCAGCGTCGTGACGAGCCGGTCCAACCCGTCACGCAGCCAGGGCAGGAGCGCGTCGTCGGACATCGCGGGCGGTGTCGGCAGTGCCACCGGCTGGTCTCGTCCCTCGGCGACGAACGCGGTGGCCCAGCGATGGACGGCGCCCAGATGTCGAAGGAGGTCCCGCACCAGCCATCGCGGACAGTCCGGGACGGGGGCGTCCAGGTCGGCGGGGCGCGCGGCCTCGGTGACCAGCCTGCCCTCGTGGTCGAGCGTCTCGATGTAGTCGGCGATCCTCACGGTTCGACCATGCCCGCGCCGTGGGTGCGACAGCAAGGGACGGGGCGGCGCGGCATCCACCAGGACGTGGCCGCCGCCTCGACGCCGCAGATCCCGGACTGCCGTCGTCCGTCCCGTCCGTCCCGTCGGTCCCGTGATCGGACACCCGGCCGGTGCGGTCCGGCATCGACGTCCGCCCCCGTACCCGCTCGGCACCGGCACCGGCACCGGCACCGGCACTGGCACTGGCACTGGCACCCGTGCCCGCACGGCACCGGCTCGGCCGCTCGATCGCGGGTGCCCGGTGCGACTCGCGACCGTCGTGCCACACCGGTACGCCCGGCCTGCGGCCCGTCGTCCTTCACCGCGCCCGCGTTGACGGCGCGGGACGTCCGGCGCCTCGACCGGCCGCCGCATCGACCGGCCGCCGACCCGCCCGGCCGCCGACCCGGCCGACGCCGCACGGGAACCTCCGGCCCGCCGACGATGAGAACGCCTCGTGTGCCGCGGCGCGGGGCCGCTCAGCCGATCCGATGCCAGTCCGCCGCCGTCACCTCGTGTCGCAGTGGCTCACCACGGTGGAATCGCTCGATCTCCGCGATCACGAGATCGCCCTGCCGTCGCCGAGCCTCCACCGTGCCCGCCGCCTCGTGCGGGGTGAGCAGCACGTTCGGCAGGTCGCGCAGCGGATCGTCCTCGGCGAGAGGCTCGTCGTCGAAGACGTCGACGGCGGCGTCGATCCGGCCGCTGCGCAGCTCGGCGAGCAGCGCGACGGGGTCCACCAGCCAGGATCGGGCGGTGTTGACCAGGCCGGCGCCGTCGGGCAGCAGCGACAGCTCACGCGGACCCAGCAGGTGTCGGGTCTCCGGCAGCACCGGGGCGTGCAGGGCGACGATCCGGTTCTCGGCGAGCACCTCGTCGAGCGTCGCGACGCGCACGCCCAGCTGTTCGGCCTCGGCCTCGGTCAGGTAGGGATCGGCGACGGTCACCGTCGCCCCGAGCAGCCGCACCAGCCGGATGTACTCGCGCCCGGTGCGCGACGCCCCGACGACGCCGATCCGGCCGGCCGCCAGCTCGTGCCGGGGCGGCGCGGCCTTCGCCCTCGCCCAGCCCGCTCCCGCGTGCAGCGCGTGGTCGAAGCGGGGAATCCGGTGCAGCAGCGCCAGGGTGAAGGCCAACGCGACCTCGCCGACGGGATAGGCCATCGCCGCGCCTGCCTGTGTCACCCGGATGCCCCGTCGCCACACGGCGTCGGTCACGAACGGCTTCACCGTGCCGCCGGTATGAGCCACCAACGCCAGCCGCGGGGCCGCCGCCAGCGTCACCTCGTCGAGCACGGGGGCGCCCCAGCCGGTGATCAGCACCCGCGTGTCGGCGGGAAGCGGGTCGGACTGGGGCACGACGCGCAGCGTGCCGAGTCCGGTCAGCGCGGCGAGCGTGCCGAGGTCGTCCGCCGTGCCGACGTCCCCCACGCCGCTCGCCGATCCGTCGAGGACCGGCGACCGTTCCTCGGGCTCGCCGGAGCCTCGGGCACCGCCTTCACGGGGATCCTCCCCGGCGTCCTCGCCCGTGCCGCACCGCGTCCGCGTACCGATGCCGGGCCCCCGCTCGGCACCGAGGCTCGACGCAGGCCCTCCGGCGTCGGCCGATCCGTCCACACCGGACTGCGCGGCCCCGTCCTCGTCCCGGCCTCGCCCGACCGCCGCTCCCGCGTCGAAGAACGCCTCGCGCCACCGCCGGGGCACCGCCACCACGATGCTCATCGCAGCCACCGATCCCGGTTGGCCGCGACGAACTCGTCGTCCAGCAGCCACGGATAGGCCGCGCGCACCCGGTCGATCTCGGCCGCCTGCCCGGGGGAGAGGCTCTCGGCGGGATCCAGACACCAGGTGCCCGCCAGCAGGCCCTGCCCGCGCAGCACCTCGTGCACCCCGGCGATGCAGCCGCGGAAGGCGTTGTCGACGTCGAAGACCGCGCCGTTGGCGTCGGTGAGCTGCGGGGCGCGCTCGACGGCCAGCCGCAGTGCCGCGCCGTCGCCCTGCCTGGCCCGGCGGGCCAGCTCCCAGGTCCGCACCGCGCCCGCCGTCCACACCGCCCACTGTCCGAGCAGGCCGCCCACCACCCGGCCGCCCCCGCCGCCGAGCAGGTCAAGCAGGATGTTGTCGTCGTTGCCGGTGTACAGGGCGACCTCGCCGCCCCGATCGGACTCGGCCAGGCCCCTGGCGACGTCGAGGGTGCGGTAGCGGTCGAAGGGCGCGGCCTTGACCGCCACCACCGACGGCAGGTCGGCGAGCCGCCGCCAGAAGTCCACCGTCAGCCTGCGGCCGCCCACCGCCTCCTGAAGGTAGAAGCCGATGACGGGCAGCACTCGGCCCACGGCGGCGGCCCGATCCAGCAGCGCCGCCTCGTCGAGCTTCGCGAGCCCGCCGGGGGACAGCAGCACCGCGTGATAGCCGAGCTCGGCCGCCAGCTCCGCCTCGGCCACGGCCTGGGCGACCGGCCCGCAGGCGCCCGCGATGCGCAGGAACGGTCGGTCGCCGACGTGGGCGTCCATCGTCTCGGCCGCCAGTTCCAGCACCGGCCGCAGCAGGCCGACGGACGGCTCGCGGATCGCGAACTGAGTGGTGTGCACGGCCACGGCCAGGCCGCCCGCGCCCGCGTCGACGTAGTAGCGGGTCAGGGCGCGCTGGCGGCGTTCGTCGAGTCGCCTGCCTGCGGTCAGCGCCAGCGGATGCGCGGGAATCACCGTTCCGTCGGCCAGCAGCGCGGCCTCGGCTTCGGGCAGGGCGGTCGAGATCATCAGAACCTCCCATCGCGACGCTGGAACTTCGTCGGCTTGTTCCACAGCACCCCGCCCGAGCCGATCCACTCCGCCTGCCAGTCCAGCAGCGTCCCCAAGGCCACGTCGGGGTAGCCGAACAGGGCATGGCAGCGGCCCGCGTCGTTCAGCAGGGCGCTGGGCGCCTCCTCCCCGGTGAACACGGCCGGCACGCCGAGGCGCTCGGCGAGTCCCAGGGCGATCCGGCGGGTGGAGGCCGTCTCCGGCCCGGTGAGGTTGAGGACCAGCGGCGGGCTGCTCGCCCTGGTCATGGCTCGGAGGGCGACCTCGTTGGCGTAGCGCTGCCAGACGACGTTGACGTGGGAGGTCGTGACGTCGACCGGCTCGGCGGCGGCCACGGCCCTGCCGACGTCGGCGAGCACGCCGTAGCGGGGTTCGACGGCGTAGTTCAGCCGCAGCACCGCGATCCGCGTTCCCCTGGCGTCCGCCGCGTGCTCCAGGACCCGCTCCCGGCCCAGGCACGCCATCGCGTACTCGCCGACCGGCCCCGGCGCGTCGTCCTCGGTGCAGCCCCCGGCGGCCACGGGGACCAGCGGGTAGACGTTGCCGGTGGAGAACGCCGCGATCGCGCTGTCGGCATAGCGGCGGGCCACCAGCGCGGGCAGCACGGCGTTGACCGCCCAGGCGTGGTGCGGCGCCGCCGAGCTGCCGAACTTGGCCCCCACCATGAACACCACGCCCGCCGCGTCGGGCAGCGCGGTCAGGTCGGCGTCGAGCGTGAGGTCGAAGACCACGGGTTCGACGCCCTCGGCGCGCAGCCGGTCGGCGACGGCGGCGTCGGTCCAGCGGGACACGGCGTGCACCCGCAGGTCGGTGCGGCCCGCCTCGTCGGCGGCCCGCCGGGCCATCCGGCACAGTGTCGGGCCCATCTTCCCGCCCGCGCCCAGCACCACCAGGTCGCCCGGCCAGTCGGCCGCCTCGGCGACCAGCGCGGCCGACGGCGCGGACAACGCCGTCTCCAGTGCGATCTCGTCGGTGAACATGTCGCTCCCTATCCCTTGATTCCCACGGCCACGGCGTTGTCGGTGATGTAGCGCTGACCGACGAGGTAGGCCAGGAAGATCGGCACGAAGGCCACCACCGAACCGGCGAACACCTGCGACAACGGGATCTGCTCCGCCTGCAGGGAGGCGATGCCGGTGGTCAGCGTGCGCATCGCCGGGTCCTGTCCGACCAGCAGCGGCCACAGGAAGTCGTTCCAGTGCCACAGAAAGACGAAGATCCCCAGGGTCGCCAGGATCGGCCTGCACAGCGGCAGCACGATGCGGGCGAAGATCCGCCAGTCGCCGCACCCGTCGATGCGCGCGGCCTCGATCAGGTCGTCCGGGATGCCCATGATGAACTGCCGCATCAGGAACACCGCCTGCACGTTGGCCAGCCCCGGCAGGATCAGCCCCCAGTAGGTGTCCACCCCGCCCGAGCGTGCGACGAGGATGAACAGCGGGATCAGCGTCACCTGGTACGGCACCATCAGCATGGAGACCAGCGACCAGAACATCACCTCGCGGCCCCGGAACCGCCGCTTGGCGAAGGCGTAGCCGGCCATCGCCGAGATCAGCAGGATCAGCACCACCGACACCAGGGCGTAGACCAGTGTGTTCGCCATCCACCGCCACACCTCGGGCGTCGCGAAGATGAGGCCGAACGATTCGACGGAGAGATCCCAGGGCACCAGGCTCGCCGGGAACTCGACGGCTCCCGGCCTGCGCAGCGACAGGATCACCATCGCGTACAGCGGGAACATGGTGACCAGGGCGCACACCGCGGCGATGAGGTGGGTGAGCACCTTGGCCACGCCTCGGGGCGCGAACGGGTCCCGCGTGGCGGTGGTTCGACGACCGGCCGAGGGCCTGGTCAGCCCGTTGATCGTGTCGACGACCGACATCAGGACTCCCTGCCCACGGTGGCCCGCTGGATGAGGGCGATGACGAGCGTGAGCACGAACAGCACGACGCCGATCGCCCCGGCGTAGCCGAAGTCGAAGTTGACGAAGCTCTCCTGGTAGAGGTCGAACACCAGCGAGTAGGTGGCGTCGACCGGGCCGCCGGAGGTCATCACGTAGATGGTGTCGAACGCCTGGAAGGAGAAGGTCGTCTCGATGATCACCAGGAAGAACACCGCGGGCCGGAGCTGCGGCAGCACCACGTGTCGGAAGCGACGCCACGGGCCCGCGCCGTCGACGACCGCGGCCTCCTCGAGTTCGCGGGGCACCTCCTGAAGCCGGGCGAGGATGATGAGCACGCCGTAGCCGAACCGCGTCCACACGCCGACCAGCGCCACGGCGGGCAGGGCGAAGGTGCCGCTCTCCAGCCAGTCGGTGACCGGGAACCCGAAGGCGCTCAACACCGTCGACCACGGCCCGCCGCTGGAGAAGATCCAGGTGAACACGACGCCCGCCAGGATGAGACTGGTGACCACCGGAAGGAAGAAGATCGACCGGTACAGCCGCGCGCCGCGGAAGGCCCGTCGCGTCAGCAGTGCCAGGCCGGTGGCGGCGACGATGGTCAACGGCACCGAGATCAGCGTGTAGACCAGCGTCACCCGTAAGGCGTTGAGGAAGCCGGGGTCCGCGACGAGTCGCTGGTAATTGAGCAGGCCCTTCCACTCCAGGTTTCCGCCGACGGTGTAGTTGGCGAAGCTCAGCAGCACGCCCGCGATGGCGGGACCGAAGCGGAACATCAGGAACAGCAGAAAGCAGGGCAGGACGAAACCGAGCCCGATCCAGCCGGGGGACAGCGGTCTGCCGCGTCGGGCGCGGCGCGCGATGGTGGTCATCAGACGGCGACTCCTCGTGGCGAGGCGGACGGTGATCCGCCGCCTGGACATCGGGGCGGGGAAGGACGGCGACGCGGAGGTCAGCTCGCCAGCAACGGCTCGGCGACCCGCGCGGCCTCGGTGAGCGCGTCCTGCGGAGACTGCTCGCCGAGCAGCGCGGACTGCACCAGCGGCGCCACGATCTGGAGCACCTCGCGATAGCGGGAGTGCGGTTCGCCCGGTGTGGTCAGCTCCAGGTACTGCTCGGCCTCGGCGAGCACCGGATCGTCCGGGTAGAGGTCGGTCACCGATTCCCTCGGCGAGAAGTACCCGGCCGCCCTGTTGTAGTCGGACATGACCTCGGTGCTGGTCAGATACGCCATCCAGGCCCGGACCGCGTCGGGGTCGCGTGCCTCGTGGAAGACCGCGTAGCCGCCGACCGTCCCGTAGGCGGTCTGCACGGCGCCGGTCAGCGGCGGGGTGATCCGCAGATGCTCGCTGCCGCCCATCGCCGCGGCGGCCTCGGTGGGACCCATGTTGTAGACGCAGGCGACCCGGCCCCTGGCCATCGGCGACTGGTCCGGCTGGTAGGCCTGGGTCAGCGCCGAGCGGTCGACGTACTCCTCGTCCACCAGCGTCGTCAGGAACTCGAGCGCGGCCACGCCCTCGGGGCCGTCCACGGCTAGCCGGTCGCCGTCGTCGGTGAAGACCGTGCCGCCCGCCTGCCACAGGTACTGGTAGAAGTTCATGTTCAGCGCGGCCTGGAGATCGCCCTGGTAGTGGGTGGCGTAGTAGCCCTGTTCTCGCAGCACGGGCGCGATCTCGAGTAACTCCGCCCAGGTGCTCGGCGGCTCCACGCCGGTGGCGTCCAACACCCGCTGATCGCAGGAGCCCACCAGCGCGCTCATCAGGATCGGAGCGACGTACGGGATCTCGTCGATGCTCAGCGCTGCCAACGCGTTGTCCCGGTAGTCCGCCATGGTCTCCTCGGGGAGGAAGTCCTCGATCGGGGCCAGGACGTCCTGCGCGTGGTAGCGGCCCACCTGGTCGGGGATGAGATAGCCGACGTCGGGTCCCTTGCCCGCGAGCAGGGCGGTGGTGAGGGTGGCGTCGCGGTTGGACCACGGCTGGGAGACGACCTCGACCCGGATCTCCGGGTGTCGCTCACGGAATCCCGCCACGGTGCGCGTCCAGAACTCCCGATCGGCCGTCGGATCGGTGATGATCGGATACGTCCACATCGTCACGGTGTCCCGGCCGTCGTCGGGGCTGCCGCAGCCGGTGAGCAGGCCGCACACCGAGACCACCGCCGTCAGCGCCGCCGCGAGTCGCGTCCTCCGCATGGCCACCACCTCCCAATTGCGGACACGACCGTATATTCGTGGTGGTGGGGCGTCAAGAACGAGCTGTTCGCGCGGACCGGATCGCCGCGTGCAGCACCGCTCGGCTGCGTGTCCAGTCGACCTCGCTGCTCGCGCCCGCCGCCATGCGCAGCACCGCGCGCATCGTGCCCCGATAACCCAGGGCCTCCCGCGGATCGGCGCCCTCGAGCACCGCCTCGGCGCGCCCCGAGCTCGTGTGCAGCGTGACGGCGTAGCGCTCACCCGGCCCGACACCCACGACCTCCACCGTCGCGGGCAGGCCGTCGGGTCCCCGCAACAGCAGGACGCCGACGTCCTCGGACGCCGTGTCGTGCACTCGCGCCGCACCCAGCGCCGCGACCGGGGAGAAGCCGGTCTGCGGACGCAGCACCGCGTCGAGCAGCTCGATGCCGTGCAGTCCCACCGAGAGCAGCGTCCCGCCGCCGGTCGCCGGATCGTCCTGCCAGGCCCGTTCCGGGGCCAGGAACGCCCCGATGTCGTGCGCCACCTCGGCGCGGGCGGCCAGGACGTCGCCGGGTGCGACGCGTGCGGACAACTCCGCCACGGCGGGGGAGAAGCGCAGCACCGACGTGGTGAGGAAGCGGTCCGGAGCCTGGGCGACGGCCGCGTCCAGCGTGTCGAGTCCCCGCTCGTCGACGGCGAGCAGCTTGTTGCCGAAGCAGGGGATGCCCGCGGCGAGCACCCGCCGCACCGCCTCCGGCGCGGCGGCGGGCCGCATCGTCACCACGACGACGTCCGGTCGGGCGGCCAGCAGCGCGGCAGGGGAGTCCACGACGCGACAGGGGTGGTCGCCGCGGAAGCGTGCCAGGCGCTCGGGTTCGTCGGACCACACGACGATGTCGTCGACGCCGAGCGAACGGGCGACGCCCGCGTCGGTGAACGGGTGGGAGTGAGCCAGGCCGAGGAATCCGATCCGCATGGCGGCAGTATCACGGGCCGCCCGCGGGAGCGGGGAGTCCTCGCCGGAACCGGTCTCCGACGTCGTGCCGGTCGAGTCGGCGGCGGCGCCGAGTCGATCCCGCACGACTGCTAGCTTTTCGGTCGTGACCGCAACGATGTCCGGGGAGGCGCAGGCCGACGGACCCCGGTTATTCGACTGCGACCTCCTGTTGGGTCGACACCCCGGCAGCGCGACGGAGTCCGACGCGGCCTCACTGGCGGCCCGACTCGCCGGCCTGGGGGCGACCGGCGGGCTCGTGTGCTCGCTGCGGGCCGCGATCCTCGGGCTGCGTGCCGGAAACGACGAGGCACTGGCCGCCGCGCGGGAACAGCCGGGGCTGATCGCGGCGGGCGTGCTCGACCTGCGCGACCCCTACGCCTCACTGGCCGAGATCGAGCGGCTGGCCGTCCTCGGCGTCCGGGCCTTCCGCCTGCTGCCCGACGCCCAGCACGTCCCGTCGACGGCGCCCGGACTGCGGCGGATCGCGCGGGAACTGGCCGAGCGCGGCCTCGTCGCCCTCGTCGAGGGCGACCTGCGGGTCGGCTGGCAGCCCTTCGTCGGGCGCGACGCACAGGTGGTGTTCCTGGACGCGCACGCCTACCATCTCGGCGACCTTCGGCTGCTCTGCGCGGACGAGCCCGGCTTCCATGCGTGTGTCCGGCAGCTCGTCGGTCCCGACTCGCTGGAGCGACTCGCCGCGACGGTGGGAGCCGACCGTCTGCTGTTCGGCACCGCGACGCCGACGTTCGACGCCGAGCCGGTGGCGTTGCGGCTGCGCCGATCCGGTCTGTCGCAGGCCGAGGCGGAACTGGTCGGAGCGGGCAACGCGGCGCGGTTGTTCGGTACCGCCGATCACCCGGGGCGCGGGGCCGCGGCACGGGGGGCCGACCCGCGGAGCACGGGAGCGGCCGGTGCGGGCGTGGCCGAGGTGTCCACGACCGCCGATCCAGCACGACCGCGCGTCCCGCCGTGGACGGACGGGGCGCGAGGCGGCATGCCTGCCACACCGGCGCGCCCGCCCGCGCCGGTGTACTCGGTGTCGGACCCGGCGGAGATCTCCCCGGCGGCGAGTCCGTCGGGCGCCAGAGCGTCGGCGGGAACCGCTGTGGTGGGGGCTGTGTCGGCGGGACTCGCCGCGGTGAGGACGGCGGCGGCGACTCGGACAGCGGAGTCGGCCGTCGACGTCGCCCGCGTCGTCGACGTCCATGGCCACGTCGGCCCCCAGCCCTTCGACTGCGCGGTAGGCGATCTCGCCGTCACCGGCGCGGTGCTGGACCGGCATGGCATCGACTGCCAGCTCGTCTCGCACACCGAGGCGATCTTCTACGACGCCGTGGCCGGAAACCGGACGCTGGCCGCCCTGCTGCCTCGGGAGCCTCGGCTGCGCGGCATGGTCGTCGTCGACCCGCGCAGGCTGCCCGAGGCACGCCGCGACCTGCGCGAGCTGATCGGCACGGGCTTCGTCGGCGCGAAGATCCACCCGCCGCTGGCCCACGTGCCGATCGCCGCCCCGGAGATGCGGGCGGCGCTGGAACTGGTCGCGGAGCACGACGTCCCCGTACTGGTGCACACCTGGGGCGAGGACCTGCTGGACCTGGCCGAGGTGGTGGCGATGGTGCCCGGCCTGCGGGCGATAGCCGGACACATGGGCGGCCCGGCCTGGCGGCTGGTGCCCGCGGCCGCGGCACGCTGCGACCGACTGTGGTTCGAGCCCAGCCTGTCTCGCGCGCCCGGCGGCCGGCTGCGGTGGGTCCGCGATCGGATCGGCGTCGACCGGCTGTTGTTCGGCACGGACGCCACGCTCACCGATCCCGCCTCGGCGCTCGGCGCCGTCGAGGCGGCCGGGCTGCCCGCCGACGAACTCACGGCGGTGCTCGGCGGCAACGCCCGACGTCTCTTCCGGCTGTGACCCGACGCGACGCGCGGCGACGGCGAACACCGGCGGAGCGCCGGGCCGAGACCTCGGCCCGGCGGACGAACGGACCGGACACCCGGAAGCCGGGATCGTCCGGTCCGTTCCGCCGTGCGCGACGGGCGGGCTCAGTGGCCGCCGACTCGTCCGGCGAGTCCCGACGGCGCCGTCCGGCGGACGCCGATCGGCGGGGCACACCGGAGCGAGTAATCACACCCGCGCGGCAGTCACACCGCGCGGGCGCCGATCAGAAGGCGCTGATCTGGAAGACCCCGATGTCGTCCGCCGAGGTGCCCTGATCCGGGACGGACTCGTTCAGCGACGCCTCCACCGCCACCCAGCCGTGGAAGCCGCCGTCGCTGTCGATGATCTGCATCATCGGCTTGACGTGGGAGTTTCCGGTGTAACAGTGCTCGCCGCGCCCGTCGGCCAAGGCGGTCCGCCAGTGCCACAGGGTGTCACGTCGATCCGTCGCGGTCGGGTTGGCGGTGGACAGGTAGTACTCGGTCGCCGGAGTCCGGCCGCCCAGACAGCGCGCACTGTCACACCGCTGCCAGTCCCGCATCCAGAACGGGCCGCCCGACCCCTCGTCCAGATACGGCCGCCCCGCGTCGGTCTTCCAGAGGTGGTAGTCGTGATCGAGCGTGGTGTGATCGAAGGCGGCGATCTCCGCCATGGACGCCCGCTCATGCCACGCCGCGTTGCTGCCGTAGCCGTATCCGTGCGTCGCCCCGAAGGAGCTGCCTCTGAAGCCCAGCGCCGCGAGCTTGCCGTCGATCGGCTCGCTGACCGTCCACTCCTCCCAGCCCGCGCCGACCCAGGTGATCCGCAGCACCGAGCCGGTCACCGTGTAGGTGCCCTCCAACCGCTGAGGCGGAGACGACGCCTGAAAGCCGTTGGCGGTGTACACCTGGCAGGCGCGCGCCACGCAGTCCACGCCGCGCACGCCGGTTCCGGTCCGCCGTACCCGATTGCGCTGACTCCAGTGGAAGTGCGACTCGAACACCTCGCCGTCCGCGGTGAGCGAGTAGTTCCCGAGCCGAACCCAGTTCTGTCGCGATCCGGCGTCGAGACCGCCGATCGCCACCACGAACCGGTGCATCCCCGCCGGGGCGCCGGACTGGGCGACGGCCGAGGGCGCGAGCGTGAGTCCGGCGAGCGCCGTCGTCAGCGCGGTGGCGAGCAGCGCCCGCCAGAATCTGGATCTTCTCATCGGTGACCTCCGGTGCGTGGGTGAGACCCGGCCGGACGGCCGGATCGGGACCGAGGCGGGGCCGGCACGGCAGCGCGGCGCCGCGCCGACAAACCGCGCACATTCCGCCGATCGTGTGGATCGCGGACCGGATGAGTGACGGTCGACAGGCCGTAGACTCCCCGGACGTGATCGAGGGCGAGGGGGCGTCGTGGGCGGACTGACCATCGGGGTGGTCGGGCCAGGAGACCTCGTCGATCCGATCGCGGTCGTCGCCGAGGACGGCAGGCGCAATCGGGCGATACGGATCGCCTACCAGCACGAGGACGACGCCTCGTCGCTGGTCGCCGAGCATCACGACGAGGTCGACGCCTGGCTGTTCACCGGAGTGGTGCCGCACACGATCGCCGAGGACGCCGGGGTCGTCGGACACCCGGCCGAGCACGTGTCCTACAGCGGCGTGACGCTGCTCAGCGACGTCATCCGGCTGCTGCGGGACGGCCGGGAGATCCGGGCGTTGAGCATCGACACGCTGGAGGCGGCCGAGGTCCGCGAGACGCTGACCGCCGCGGGCCTGGAGGCCACGGCCACCGAGATCCTGGAGTATCGCGGCGGCCAGACCGGAGCGGACGTGGTGGCCTTCCACCGGCGGGCGGTGGACCGGCTCGGCCCCGACACGGTGATCCTCACCTGCCTCGGTTCGGCCTTCGCCGCGCTGCGGGCCGACCATCCGACGGTGCGGATGGTCCCGTCGCGGCGAGACACCCGAGAGGCGGTCGCCTCGCTGGTCCTCAAGACACAGAGCCATCGTTACTCGGACGCGCAGGTCGCCGTCGGCCTCGCCGAGGTCGACGGCGACGACACGCCGCTCACCGGCCTCTTCAGCAGGCTCGGCGCCAGCCGATTCGACGTGGGCGAGGGCCGGTCGGCCTTCGTCACCACTCGGGGTCCGTTGTGGACGGTGACGCATCGGTTCACCCGGCTGCCGGTACTCGCCGAGCTCGCCGAGAACGCCGCCCGCGCGCACCTGGGCATCGGCATCGGACGGTCCGCGTCGGCCGCCGAGTCCGCCGCGGGCACCGCGCTGGGCAAGGCCGTCGACGGGGGGCCGGTCGCCGCCGCGCTCCTGCTGCCCAACGAGGCGCCCAGGATGCTGTACGCCGAGGAGGGCGGCCGAGGGCTCGAACCCGCCGCCGACCTGCGCCAGCTCGCGGGTCGGGCAGGGGTGAGCCCCCGGACGCTGCTGGTGATCCGCGATCTGCTCGAACGCACTGAGAGCACCCAGGTCACCGCACACGACGTCGCCGATGCCTTCGGCATTCACGAACGCAGCGCGCGGCGACTCGTCAAACAACTGGAGCGGGCGGGCATCGCGGTGCCGAGCGGCAGGCGGATCAGCGGTCCGGGCAGGCCGTTGGTCGTCTACGAGCTGACCCTCTGAGAATCCGTCCGACTCTGGTAGGGAGTCCAGATGACGACACAGCAGACCCCGCCGGGCCGCGGGACCACCCCGCCGTCGGGACACCCGCCACCGCCGTTCGACGGCACGCCTGGGCCCGCCGCCGAGGCCCTGATCGACGCCCTGCGGTATCGCCTGCTGCCCGCCGTGCTCACCCCGATGCACGCCGACGGACGGGTCGACCTCGGCGAACTGGAGCGCTACGCGACGGGCCTCCTCGCCGCCGACCGAGTCGACCCGCTCGGCGGGCCGCCCGGCATGGGAGCGTCGGGACTCCCGACGGGTCCGGCGGCCGACGTCGCGTGCGTCGCCGACGCCGCCGGGAGCATGATCGACGACCCGCGGCGCGGACCGGGATTCGGTGAGACACCGGACACTCCGACGCCCTCGATGAGCGGCTCGCCGGCGGCGGGGCGCCTCGGCGACGCCGGGAACGGTGCCCTGGGCGGCGTCGCCGTCTGGGCGCACACCGGGCGCGGCCTGCGGCTGGCCCGCGCCGACCGGCTGAGGGTGCTTCAGACCTTCCGGCAGGTCACCACCCTGCCGATCGTCGCGGGGGCGGGGACCCCCGACGACGGGACCGGCACCGCCGAGGACGAGACCGTGCGGATGGCCGTGGACGCCGCCGAACACGGCGCGGACGCGGTGATGGTGTATCCGCCCGCGGCCCTGCGCGGATCGGCTCGCCGGGACGCCGAGGTGCTGCGGCTGCACGAGCGGATCGCGGCGGCCGTGGACCTCCCGCTGCTCGGTTTCTACCTGCACGGCGAGGCGGGCGGTTACGAGTACCCGACGTCCCTGCTCGGGGAGCTGTCGACCCTGCCGTCCGTCGCGGGCGTCAAGCTGGCCACCCTGGACCGCGCGATGGCCTGCCAGGACGCCATCATCGAGATCCGACGACACGGCAGACTCGCCGTCACGGGCGAGGACCGCATGTTCGGGCCGTCGTTGATGTGGGGCGCCGACGCCGCCCTGGCCGGCATCGCCGCCGCCCGCGCGGACCTGACGGCCTCGGTGCTGCGGTCCTGGCACACCGGCGCCCACGCGGCGTTCCACCGGGACTCCGCGGCGCTGGACCGGTTCGCCGCCGTGACGTTCTTCGCACCCATCGAGGGCTATGTGCAGCGCATGTTCTGGGCGGCGGTCCACGAGGGACTCCTCGCCGAGCACGCCGCGCACGATCCGTACGGCCCCGCGCTGCCGCCGGGCGACCGCCAGGCCGTGTCGGACTGTCTCGACACGCTCACCGCACGGCCGCGGGCGGCCGACTAGTCGCGCGGGGCCCGCGAGGTCGGCGGCGGGCGCGCCGAGGCGGCGCGTGCCCGAGAACAGGAACGCCCGCCGACGCCGTCGCGCCGCCCGCCGTGGGAGGGAGGACATCCCCGCCGCCGTCCGGCCGCCCAGCCCGCGGTCAGCTCGGCCGGTACCGCAGCAGCTCGGCGCCGTCGTTGGCGAAGACGTCACCGCTGGAGTGCACGAACATCCGGTACACGCCCCGATCGGTCAGGACCTCCAGGCTCCCGTCGGCCGCGTCGATCCTGGCCAGACCGACACCGGGCATCGAGGCGTAGAGATCGCCGTCGACCGCGTTGTAGTCGAGATCGGCCAACGCGTAGCCGCCGTCGACCGGCCAGGAGTACGCGGCGTGGCGCTGCGAGCCGAGCAGCGTGCCGTCCTCGGGATCGACCTGGAACACCAGCCCGGCCGTGACGCCCCAAAGCCTGCCCTCGCCGTCGAAGGTCAGGTCCGAGACGGTCCGCTCGCCCGCCACCGGGATCGTCTCCCACAGCTTCTCGCCGTTCTCGACGTCCCAGGCCAGCAGTCGCGCGTCGGTCTCGGTCTCCACCGCGCCGTATCCGCCGTAGACGGAGGTGCCCACGTAGAGCACGCCGTCGCGGTAGGCCAGCGCCATCACGCTCTGGTCGGCCACCAGGTCGGAGTGCACCTCGCTGGTGCCGTCGACGGTGTCGTGCAGCACCAGCGAGCCCCCGAGATAACCGCTCTTGTTCACCGTGCCGACGGCGATGGTGTCCGGGCCCGCCTCGACGAGGGCGAACGTGCGATCACCGAAGGAGTCGTCGCCGTTGTAGACCTCGGCCGGGTTGACCTTCCCGCCGTCGTCGATGTTGGCCCATTCCCAGGGCCGATCGCGGTCCCATGCGTAGACCCGGCCACGGGGGTAGGCGCCGAGGTAGACGCCGTCGTCGGTGGTGAGCATGCCCATGACCTCGGAGAAGCGCTCCGACGTCAGCACGTCGCCGGTCTCGCCGTCGACCATGGCGAAGGCACCGGTCCCGGTGCCGCCCGTGAGCACCGAGCCGTCCGGCCCCTCGGCCAGAGAGCGCATCCGCACCGGGTTCAACTCTATGTCCGAGGCGAAGATCCGGTGCGCGCCGGTCTCGGGGTTGAACCAGAAGACGTCGCCGGTGAGCAGCAGTCCGAGCACCGACTGACCGGGGAACTCCGGGTCGGCCAGGCTGCCCAGCCCGAGGGACCGGAGCTGCGCGGTGTAGGGGAAGACCAGGCCGGTGGCCGCCGTCTCGCCGGTGGTGACGTCGTAACCGGTGAGGACGCCGTTCTGGGAGAAGTACACCCGACCGTCCTCGGCGACCGGGGTGACGTCCAGACCGCTGACGCCGGGGAACTCCGCCAGCCATTCGCCGTTGATCAGGTCGCGGACCAGCAGGGTACCGTTGAGGCCGGTCTTGGTGACCCGCACGAACAGCCGGTCGCCGACCACGTTGACGTCGTAGACGACCTGATCGAGGTCGGTGCCCTCGGGCAGGGCCACCTCGGCGCGGTCCCCGCTGTCGACGTCGATCGCCACCAGATGCGCATGCGGCTGCGTGCCCGCGTAGAGCGTGTCGCCGTACAGTCCGACGCTGCGGACGTAGCTCTGCCCGTCGGCCACGGTCCCGTAGTCGCGCAGCTCGGCGGTGGCGGGATCGTAGCGGAAGGCCTTGCCGTTCGGGTACGTGCCGCCGTAGACGACGCCCGCGTCGTCGAAGGCGAGCTTGTACAGATGGCTCTCGGAGGCGAAGAGCCTGCCGTGATCGGCCAGGTCGTCGGAGCCGGGCTCCCATCGCAGGAGCCTTCCCGTGCTGGTGGTCGCGATCCAGACTCCGCCGTCGGGCGCCACCGCCACGCCGTAGGAGTGCGCGCCCCTGCCGAGATCGATGCTGTGCTTGACCGCTCCGGTGTCCCCGTGCAGCACGGAGAAGACGCCCATGTCGTCGTCGCGGCTGGACACCGTGTAGATCTCGGGAGTGCCGTCCTCGGCGACGCCGACCGCCCCGCCGATCGTCGTGGTGGCCAGCATCGGCGTGCCGAGCGAGACGACGGACGAGGCGTCGGCGGACGCGGTGCGGTGTGCGGCAGACTCGCCGCCGTGCGGGGCGACGGAGTCCGCGGTCGACAGGCGGCTCGGCCCGGTCGAGTCGCCTTCGACCGAGTGGACGGGGATCGGCGGTGTCGATTCCGCCGCGGCCGAGGCGGGCCGTGTCGAGCCCGCCGCGACACCGGACAACGCGAGCAGCGCCGCGACGGCGACGGCCGCGGTGCGCGGCGGCCGAGCCCCGCCGAGGATTCGTGAGCACGAGGGGATCGACATGGCTGGTCCTCCCTGGTGTGACGACGACCGACCGCCGCCGAGCCCTTTAAGGACGGGGCCGAAATTAGCCACGCCGTCGTGGGGAAGTCAAGGATTCCGCCGTGCGGCCGATGTTCGCGGCCCGTCGCCCACCCGCGAGACGATCTCCCCGCTGCGCACGGTCGCTGTGGTCACGGCGTCGGGAACCGATCGGCACGCGGACGACCGTCGACCCGCGGGCCGGCCGTGGCGGCCGACCGTCGTTCGACCGCCGGCCGAGCAGCGGCCCGTGCCGGTGCGCCGATCGGCGTCGTGTCGGGGCGCCGAGGCTCGGCGCCCACCAGGGAGGTCGAGTCCGACGACCCGGTGCCCGCACCGGGTCATGACCCTCCTCGGAGGTGATGATCGGGCCGTGTCCTCTCCGCCCCGGCACGGCCGCATCCCGAGTCCGCGCCGGTGCGGCGGGGGACAGGGCGGCGAGCACTCGAGGTCCGGCACACGGGCGCGTCCCGGGAGCACGGACACGGCTGATCGCGCCACGCTGGAGAAATCATGATCGATCGTGTGATGGCAGGGCGGGAACCGCCTCGTTAACGTGGTGTCGTGGGGCTGGCGGCCGCGGCCGGCCTCACATGCGAGAGCCCGGCGCACCAGTCCTCGTCCTCCCGTCCTCCGCTCCGGGGCCGTGCCGGCCGCACGCCGGCGCGGCACCCTCCGATCACGCCGGCCGCGCACCGCGGCCCGACCGCTCTCCCACACACCCCCGCCGTCTCGCCGACCCCGCCGATCCCCGCGTCCCGTGTTCCCCACCAGCCCCGCCTGAGTCCGCGACCCCATGCCGGCCCCGAAGCCCTCCCTGCCTCCCGTCTCCCTGCCCGCTCCCGGCCGGCCCGCGCGGCTCGGGCGCTGTCGAAGTCTGTGAGGTCACCGACGATGGCGGTGCACATGGCACCTGTGCGGAGCATCGACCCCGCGCTCCGCGAGTCCTATGCGTTGTGTCGGCGTGTCCATGCCACGCATCGCCCGACCTACCTCGCCACCCGACTGCTGCTGCCGCCGTCGATCCGGCCGCACGCGCACGCGCTGCTGGCATTCTTCGCCGCCAGCGACCGGATCGCCGACGTCGGACAGCTCCGCGTTCGCGAGCGTGCCTTCCGTCGTTGGTCGGCAGCGTCGATGGACGAGCTCAGACGTGGTGAGAGCCGACATCCGCTGCGTCGTGCGCTGATCAACACCAGTCGGGTGCACGACCTGCCTCCCGAGCTGTTCGGCAGGTTCCTGGAGGAGACCCGGGCGGATCTGACCGGCTCGTCCGGCTTCCAGACCTTCGAGGACCTCCGGCGGTTCCTGCGCGGCGTCTCCGGGACCGCCGCCGTCGCCGGCGTCAGCCTGTTGAACCGCCCGGACCCGGAACTCGAGCGCCTGGCCTCCCTGATGGGCGAGGTGCACCACCTTATCGACGTCTTCTGCGACTACCCCGAGGATCTGCCGCAGGACCGGGTCTACGTGGCGGCCGAGGACATGGAGCGGGTGGGCGCCGACCGCACGATGCTGCGCTGGGGTCCGCCCAGCCGCGCCCTGGACGAGCTGGTCCGGCACCAGGTGCGGCGGGCACGCGGACTCCATCGGGAGTCGATCGGCCTCGTGGCGCTGCTGCCCGGTCGATACCGGCCGTTCGTGCTGACGGCGGTGGAGATCCACGCCGAGTATCTCGACCTCGTGGACCGGATGGGGGCCAGAGCGTTGCGGGATCGAGCCACGCTGAGCCGTGCCCGACTCCTTCGGCTGGCGCTGCCGCAACTGCTCCTCGGCCGGGGACAGGCGCATGCGGGCCGGGGGCGCCTCGGGGCACCGGGTCGCGGCGACGTCGGGAGAACCGGATCTCGTCACCTCGCCTCGGTGCACGACGGACACACCGAACAGCCGTCCGGCATCCCGACCGAGGGGGAGAACCCGTGAGCCTGCCCGTCGAGCCGATGCCGCGTCCTCGGCGTCCACTGCCGCCTCCCGCCCATCCCTCCGGCGCGCGGGCGCCGCGGATTCCGGAGCGCAGGCTGCCGCGTCACGTCGCGATCATCATGGACGGCAACGGTCGTTGGGCCGCGAGCCACGGCGCCGCCAGGACACGCGGGCATCGCGGCGGCTCGCGGGCGACGGTCGACGTCGTCGACGGTGCCGTCGAGATCGGCCTGGCGCAGCTCAGCCTCTATGCCTTCTCCACGGAGAACTGGGCGCGGCCCGCCGCCGAGGTCGACGGGATCATGCTGCTGTTGCACGAGGTCCTGCGCGACAACATCGAGCGGTGGCACGAGCAGGGCATCCGGGTGCGCTGGTCGGGTCGCCGGACCCGCGCCGCCCCCGCGCTCCGTGCCGAACTGGAGGCCGCCGAAGACCTCACACGACACAACGACGTGCTGACCGTCGCGGTGTGCTTCGACTACGGCAGCCGCACCGAACTGCTCGACGCCGTCCGGCGGATGGCCGTCGACGTCGCCACGGGGCGGGTCGACCCCGCCGCGTTGGTGGAGCAGGATCTCGCGGGCTATCTGTATCAGCCGGACATGGCCGAGATCGATCTCCTGGTGCGCACCGGCGGTGAACAGCGGATCAGCAACTTCCAGCTGTGGCAGGCGGCCTACGCCGAGCTGGTCTTCGAGGACACGCTGTGGCCGGAGTTCGATCGCCGTCATCTGTGGCGCGCGATGCAGACCTACACCGTGCGGCAGCGCCGGTTCGGCGGCACGGCGGAGGTGATGCCGGGCGGGACGGCGGCGTCGTGAATCGGGCGCCGATGCCGTTGCGTCGATGCCGTTGCGTCGGTGTCCCCGAAGCGTGACGTCCGAACGCCGGGATGCGGAATCCTGAGCCGGGCCCTCGGAGCCGACGGTGGCGGTACTCGCAACCGGCTGTACTCGGTGTCCGGCGTGTCCGCGGCCAGCCGCACCCGCTGCCGGAACCGCCCGGTGTCGGGAGTACTCGGTGTCGGAAGCGCCCGGGCGCGAGGTGCCCGGAGTCCTAGGGTTCGGGCCCGTCGGAAGGAGAGCTGCCCGCGGCGGGGTCGCGGGCGGGGATGCACGGGGAAGGGATACGCAGGTGTGGCCCGCTCGACGTCGTGAGGCCGACGCCGGGCCCGCGTGTCCCGGTGGGTCGACTCGGCGCGGCGGTCGCCGTTTCGTGCACCTCGCAGGCCTCCGATGACACGTGCCACCGGAGCGGCGGCAGCCGGGTGAGCGGTCGGCGGGCAGCCGGTGTGCGGGCGGACCAGGCGGGCTAGCGTTGATATGTGAAAGCACAACGAGTCCTGCACTGGATCACCTCGGCGCATCAGGCGGTCTATCGACGCACGGACGGCCGGGTGGGCCATCGGCTGCTGACCCGCCCGACTCTGCTGCTGACCACCACCGGACGCCGCACGGGGGCGCCGCGGACGGCGTGCCTGGTGTACGCGAGAGACGGAGCGGACCTCCTCGTCGTAGCCTCCAACTGGGGTTCGGAGCGTGCCCCGGCCTGGCTGCACAATCTGCGGGCCACACCGCGATCGGAGGTCCAGGTCGCGCGGTGGCGGACGGCGGCCGTCGCCGAGGAGTGCCTGCCCGACCATCCGGATCACCCGCGCCTGTGGGCGGCCGTCAACCGCGTGAATCGGGATCTCTACCGCCAGTACGCGACGAAGCTGCGCCGCCCGTTGGCGGTGGTCCGCCTGACGCCGGTGGCCGCCGAGACGTCCGCCTGAGCCAGGCCTCCCCGCCGTCGATCCGCGGCACCGTGGGCCGACGGCGTCGACCGGCGGACGTCCCCGGCCGGGGTTCGCGGGCGTTCCGTCGGGTTTGAGGCGCTCCGCATGCGACCGTGATGGCCGCCGCCCGGATCGCCGCGCCGGTTCTTCGGCGGCTCGCACGGTGGTTCGACGCGGCACCGCGGCTCGTCCGTCCTGCGTCGGGCCTGCCCAGTGCCCGCGTGCGCATCCTCCGAGATCGACCCGTCGTTCCCACGGAGTACGGCCGCGTCGCCTCCCCCGCTGGACGGGCGGCTCGGCGGCGTGCGGCTGTCGTCGGCGGGTTCGCGCCGCATGTCGTACGCGGCGCGACCTCCACCGCCGTCCGCCGGACCGAGGACCGGCCGATCTCGAGGAACGGCGCCCATCAGGGAGCCGAGACCGCACCGCGGCGATGCGAGGCGGCCCGACGAGTCCGCGGTCGGGCGACGTCGCTGCCGATGTCGCTCGGCGGAGCCGGCTGCATCCCGCCCGTCGACGAGGCGGTGGTGACACACCGAGTGAGCCGATGCGAGATGCGTCGGGACGGGCCGTGCGTCGCCGCGTCGGACGGGACGTCCTGTCCGGGTGGCCCGGGGGTCATGACACACCCTCGGAGCGGACCGTGTCGCGGAGACGACACGGGTCGGGGTCTGTCGGGCCGTCGGCGTGCGGCGTCTCCTGCCGCGGCATGCTCGGCCCGGTCTCGCGCTGTCCGGTGCTTCGGCGTCGACGCCCAGGCCGCGAGGCCGTCAGTCGAACTCGGTGATGAATCCGGTGATCGCCCGGCGCAGCCCGGCCTCGTCGATGCCGTGCAGGCGATCGTGGTCGGCGGGAACGCCGTAGCGGCGCGACTCGTTCCGCCCCACGCCCAGCCCCAGCACCCGATGCCGCAGGCCGCGCAGCGCCGCGGTCACCTCGGCGGTGGAGGTGCCGCGCAGGTAGGGCTCGACGAGCACCACGTCCGGGCTGTCCAGCGTCGTGCGCAGCGTCTCGGCGTCGAACGGGCGGACGGTGGCCGCGTAGAGGACGGTGACGTCGAGTCCCTCGGTGGCGGCCAGTGTGCGGTCGGCGAGCGGCCCCACCGCGATGACCGTGCCTCGGGAGCCCCGCCGCAGCACCCGCATGCGTCCGTCGCTCACGTCCCGCGGCAGGCGGTTGCTGTCCGAGGCCAGCCGCAGGTAGACCCGGTCGTCGCCCGGCAACGCGGCCCGGAGCAGCGCCTCGGCCTCGTCGGGATGACCCGGCACGTGCACCGTCCAGCCGTCGAGCGTGTCGAGGAGCGCCACGTCACGGTGTCCGAAATGCGTCTCGCCGCCCTCCGGCCAGTCGTAGGAGGCGCCCGCGCTGACGAGCACGGCGCCGACGCCCTGATGCCCGAGGTCGAGTTTGACCTGTTCCCAGGCCCGTTCGACGAGGAAGGCGGCGAAGGTGTGCACGATCGGCCGCATACCGGTGAGTGCGAGTCCGCCTGCGGCGCCGACGAGCAGCTGCTCGCGGATTCCGACGTTCACGACGCGGTCGGCGATCGACGGCGGTACCTCCTCCAGGTAGTTCACGCTGATCTCGGCGAGCACGGCGACCAGCCGCGGCTGGTCGGCGAGCAGTCCCGGCAGCAGCCGGTAGAAGCGGTCACGCTGGTTCTCGCCCGGCACGGTGCGCGTGGTCGCGGTGTCGGCACTCATCGGGGCTCCTCGGGGTCGACGTGGGCGACGACGACGTGCGGCCGGTCGTCCGTCGCGGCGGTGAAGGCGCGCTCCAAGGCGTCGTGGTCGCGCCCGTCGACGTCCCGGGTGGACCAGCCCTCGACGGCGAACCGGGCCGCGATGCCGCCCGGCCACCCGGCCGAGGCGGAGGAGTTGTCGATGACGACCGTCGTCAGGTTGCCGAGGTGACGGCGCCCCGCGACCTGGATCGCCTCGGCGTTGCTGCCCTCCTCCAGCTCCGCGTCGCCGACGAGCACGACGACCGCGGCCCGGTCTCGCCCGGTCATACGCAGGCCGAGCGCGGTGCCGACGGCCAGCCCGAGACCGTGCCCGAGCGAGCCGGAGCCGATCTCGACTCCGGGAACGAGGGTCCGGTCGGGGTGGTAGCCCAACGGCGAGTCGAAGCCGCCGAAGGCGGGCAGATCGGCCACGGGAAGGAAGTGCTTCGCGGCCAGTACCGCGTAGTACGCCATCGGCCCGTGGCCCTTGGACAGGAGGAAGCGATCGCGGTCGGGATCGTCGACTCGGTCGGGGGCGACCCGCAGGATGCGGTCGTACAGCACCCAGAGGACGTCCAGCGTCGAAGTGGCGCTGGCATCGTGCTTCTCATCCCCCGTCATCAGGGTGAGCAGCGCGGCGAGATCGTCGTAGCCGTGGGAGGCCTGGTTTGGTGCACTCATGCGGACCAGCATTCAACCTGAAGAATGCTTGAGGTCAAGGAGGATCATCCGGAAGAGTGGGACTGACGCTTCGTGACCGGGCAGGCCCGGCGGCGGGCACGACCGCACGTCGCGTGTGTGCCCCGCATCGACGCACACCGGAAGACTCCGGCCGGGACGCCCGGCTCGGCGCGTCCGACGCCGGCCGCCCACGCGCCTGTTCGACCCGGCCGCATCGATCGCGCTCGACGGCATCGCCTGCCTGGTGTCGGCGATGACGCGGACCTCGATGCCACGTCGGCTGCCCGCGGCCGGGCCCCGCCCCGTCGCCGGGATCAGTCGCGGGGGGAGGCGAGCGTGGCCAGCTCGTCCTCGGCGATCTCCGAGTAGCCGCCCTCGGTGATCGCGGCGACGACGGGATACCGCCCGTGAGTCGCGTCCGGCCCGCCGGTGGCCGTGTCGTCGTCGGCGGCGTCCACGAGCGACTCCAGCATGATCCGCACCGCCTCGTCGCGAGACAGGCCGGGGCGGTACAGCTTCTTGAGCGAACTCAGCGCGAACTGGCTGCCGGAGCCCGCGCCGCCGAAGTCGGTCTTCTCCGAAGTCGATCCGGCGATGTCGAAGGTGAAGATCCGAGCCGCCCCCTCGTGATGATCCCAGCCGGCGAACAGCGGCACCACGGCGAGCCCCTGCATGGCCTGCGGCAGATTCCCGCGCATCATCACCGAGATGCGATTGACCTTGGCGGGCAGGCTGAGCTCCACGCCCTCGATCTTCTCGTAATGCCGGAGCTCCACCTGGAACAACGCCACCATGCGAATGGCGACGCCGACGGCGCCCGCGAAGGCGATGCCCGAATGGCTGTCGGCGGGCTCGACCTTGCGCAGGTCGCGCTGGGCGATCAGATTCCCCATCGTCGCCCTGCGGTCGCCCGCCATGATCACGCCGTCGCGGTAGTGCAGCGCGAGCACGGTGGTGCCGTGGCGGTACTCCGGGTCGGCGCCGCCTGCCTGGTACTGGGGGAGCGTCTGCGGCGCGTGTTCCCGGACGAGCTGGTAGAAGGACGAGCCGCCGATCGACATCAGCGCGGCGTGCGGGTTCGTGGAAGCCTGCGGTGCCCTCAGCGTCACGAGCCGTCCTCTCGTTCGTCGCTCCGCGGCCGGCATGCACCGTGCGGACACGGTCGTGCCGACGACCGTGATCACCGTATCGCCGCGACCCGACGGACACCAGGGCGGCGTCGCTCGGCAGGCTCGGGGCACGGTCCGTACCGCATGGGCGGTGCGCCGATGCGTCGTCGTGATCTCCGGCCTCCGGTCGTCGGTTCCGCCCGGACGCCGTCGCCGGACGCCGTCGCCGTGAGGCCGTCAGCCCACGCCGTTCCCAGCCGAGGACCGACGGCGGCGCCGGCGGGAGCAACGGAAGGCGGGACGGATTACCCGAGATGGTCGCTGCCTCGCGCGGCGGATTCGGGGGAGTCTCATCTCGGGAGGTCGCCCATGACACCACCGAGCCGCGACGCCGTCCGCGTCGAGGTGCCCCGTCTCGTCGGTCGGACCGTGCGGATGGCGATCGCGATGGGCCACGAGGTCGGGCTGGTGGTGGCGGGCACCGATCTCGACGGACCGCCGCTGATCTCGCGGGCCTGGCCGGGAGTCTGGGTCGTCACCGCACAGGTGCCCCGCCCTGGCACGCTGGTCCACCGGGGCTCGCTCGTCGTGGTCGACTTCACGAAGGAGTCGGCCGTCTAGACGCCGATCTCTCATACCCGCCGACGCGCCCCGCGGCCGTCCGCGTCGGACGAGCACACGGGGCGGCGGCGACGTCGGAGCCGTCCGGCCCCGACGTCGATCCCCTCGGCCTCAGTGGTGCAGGAAGCGTCGGTACTGCTGCGCGATCGTGGCGCCGGACGCGGCCGTGTCCAGGAACATCAGCGAGTCCATCCGACAGTCGCACGGATTGCGCTCGCGGTCGTTCCGCGGGAAGCTGCCGCCGATCTTGAGCCCGCGCGGGTTGGTCGCGGAGGCGCCCGTTCCGTCGACCTCCCACGGATCGCCGGGATTCGTGTAGAAGCCGCGCAGCGGCCTTCCATTGCGGTAGAGGGCCATCTCGCCGGTGGTGTAGTCGAACGTCGCGGCCAGGTGCACCCACTCGTCCCTCGGGAGCAGCTCACGCCAGTCCTGGCGGGCGGCGAAGGTCTGCGAGGCTCCGCCGTCGATGCGCCTGCCCAGCGCGACGAGCCGCAGCTCGCCGTCCACCTCGATCAACTCCAGCAACGCGCGGACCTCGTGCCCGTCGGAGCCTCCGGAGAGGATGCCCGCCAGGCCGACCGCGTTGTAGCGATCGTCGGGGTCGGTGGTGTTGGAGTCGGGTGCGGGGTTCTCGCCGGTCATCTTGAACCAGCCCATGACCGTCGCGCCGTCGGTGCCGTTGAAGGCGTCGAAGGAGGCCACACCGTCGGGTCCGTCGTCCCAGACGCCTGCCTTCCAGTCGTCGTTGCCCGGGTTCTCCGGGTCGACCTGCCTGACCTGTAGCGCGTTGTTGCTGCCGGGGAAGGCGCCGTCGGCGACGCGCATGTCCACTCCGCCGTTGATCAGCGTCAGCAGGGTGTTCGACGAGCCGAGGTCGCTCTCCCGCGTGCCGTCGACGGCGAACGGGTTCTCGAAGTCGTAGTGGGCCACCAGGTTCCGCCTCACGCGGTCGGTGACCTCCGAGCCGGGTCCCTGCTTCGTGTCGACGACCCGCCAGATCATGCCGTTGGACTTGGCGAGCAGGTAGAGGTGGCGGTCCGAGTCGATGCCGAAGCGCAGGTCGACGCGGCCCTCACCGACGAAGTCCGTCATCTTCTTCCGGTTGCCGTCGGTGTCGAAGAGCTGGAGTTCGTGCAGCGGCGCCCGCTGCTCGCCGCGCCTCATCTCGTCGACCTCGGTGTAGAAGACCTTGCCGTCGACCAGGTCACCGAAGACGTACTTGCCGCGCAGTCGGGGCAGGTCCGTTCCGCGATACACCTGGCCGCCGGAGATCGCGTGTCCGCTGTCGGAGTCGCAGGGCCAGTTGGCGGGCGGATCGTGATCGTAGGCGGCCACCGGATAGACATAGCCGAACTCGGCGTCGTTCTCGGGCAGCGGGAAGAGATGGCACTGTTCCTCGCGGCGGTACTCGTAGTCGCCCTCGCGCCTGCTCCAGCCGAAGTCGTCGCCCGCCCGCACCTCGTACACCGCCTCGATGGCGTGCTGGCCGATGTGGCCGAGGTACATCGCGTTGTCGCCCTCGGGGTCCCAGGTGAACCGGTGCGGGTCGCGCATCCCGATCGCGTAGATCTCGCCGAGCGCGCCGGGGGTGTCGACGAACGGATTGGACTCGGGAATGCCGTAGCGGCCGTTCGGGCCGTCGGTGCCCGCCGGGTCGATGCGCAGGATCTTGCCCGCGGGGTTGTCCATCTCCTGCGCGACGTCGGAGCGGACGCCGAGTCCGCCGTCGCCGACGGCGAGGTACAGCAGGCCGTAGTCCTCGTCGCCCGGCTTCGCGGTGGTGTTGAAGTCGATCTGCTGGACGGCGTGGATGTAGGTGGCGAAGCCGAAGCGGAAGATCTCCCGTCGCGTTCCGGCGAACTCGTCGGCGGCGGGATCGTGGGCGGTCCACTCGGTGACGACGCTCTGCACGACCGAGTTCGGCTGATTCGGGTAGGTGGGCTCCTCGCTCTCGATCGCCTTCTCGTTCTCGCTGTGCACCGTGTAGAAGCGGCCGTTGTCGGCGAACTCCGGGTGGAAGGTGACGAAGCCGAAGCCGCTGCCCATGCCTCGGCCGGAGAAGAAGTGCTCGAAACGCTCGGAGAAGTCCAGGTAGAGGTGCTCGCGTCCCTCGTCGATGAGGTAGAGCGGCCCGTTGAGATCGGGGACGTAGTGGCGCCCCGTCCCGTCGGGCACCTCGCCGATGAAGTTGATCCTGTTGTGTCGGATCAACCGGGGGTCGGTCGCGGGCGGCGTCGCCTCCGTCGCCGGGAGTCGCACGTACTCCTCGAGGACCAGTCCGAGGCGGGACTGGATCGGGTCCTCGGGGATCGGGTCCCTGATCGCCTCGTCGGCCGAGGCGGCGGCGGACGACGCCGTCTCGACGCCTGTCGCCGTCGCCGGCGCGGGCAGGGTCGCCGTGACCGCCATCGCGGTCAGCACGGGGACCCACCAGCTGCGCTTGCCCACTGCTCTCACTCCATCCCTGCGGTTGGTGTCGGTCGACGCCGGTGGCGGTCGACACGGTCCGCGCCTTCGAGCACCGTCGACCCCGACGCGTTCCGGTGCGCGGAAGCACGACGGGTCGATCGGACCGAAGGCGGGTCAGGACGTCCGCGCCGCACGGCCGTCGCCCGGTTCTGTCGGGATCGTGGCCGTCGCCGCGGAGTGGTTCGCCGAAATCTTCTTGCTCGAATACTCACGCGATTTTCGGTAAGCGCTTTCCCGGATGCGTCCACCATAGGGACACGTTCCTTGCCAAGGCAAGCATGCGGCGGCGACTCGATCGATTCCGGGCGTGTCGACACGGATCTCGAATACGGGCGCGCGTCGTCCGACGGATTAGCGCAGGCGGTGAACGAAAGGGCGAGACCGTCCGATCGTCCGATTTCGCCCGGTCCGTTTCGGCGGGCCGCGATCGGGTTCTACGACGAGAGGGAGTCCCACCCGGCCGTCGCCGCCTCCGCCGGTCAGCGCCCCGGCCGAGGCGACGCGCCGAAGGCGGGCGTGAGGCTCTCCGCGCGCAGCCACCCCGGCTGTTCGGGATCGGGCACGCCCGGCGACTCGCTCATCCGGTACCGCCGATTCGTCGGCGTCGTCGGATATCGGATCGCGGTCCGCCACGTGTCGAACGCGACGGCCGTGGGCGCCGCGGCCCGGAAGTCCGCGGGCAGCGCCAGGAGATGACGACGAACGGCCGGATCGTCCGGCGCGTGTCGGAGTGGGAAGGTCTGCTCCACCTCCGTCGTCGACAGCAGCGTCGAGGTCACCAGCCACGGGGCCAGGTGCAGCGATCGCGGCTCCGCGGCGCGCGATGCCGATCGCCGCGCCGCGGCGGCTCCGGTCCAGCCCGCGACCACCACGACGTCGGTCACCGACTCGGTCGGCTCGTCCCGCACCGTCACTCCGTGGCGGGCCGCCTGATTTCGTAGCACTCGCGTCGCCTGAGCGGATCGAGGCGAGTCGTCGCCGACGATCTCGATCGTGCGCCCCGCCAACGACCGCATGAGCGAACCCAGCTCCGCCGCGTCGTCGGCCGTCAGCTCGGCCGAGGGCCGGGGGACGGCGACACGGGGATCGATCAACGCCTGCCCCAGCACCGCGCTCGCGTACTCCGGCGCGTCGGGATCACGCGGGTCCGGGCCGTCCCAGGGCTCCTCGCCGGGGTCGACCGACACCGTCCCCACCCGCCCCTCGACCTCCACCCGCAGCCGGTCCCGCCCCTCGGCCAGCTCGATCAGCGCCCACCCGCCCGGCGCACCGGGCCGGGCCGTGGCGGGCACCATCGTGGAGGGCGACGTCCCGACCGACACGTCGGCCGCCCCGACATGGACCAGGTTCGGCCCCGGCCGGTGCGGCACGATCAGCAGGTCCACCGCCCGTCCGCCGACCGGCGCCGAGACCAGCAGCGGCTGGCCGGTCACGGGAACGTCGAGCCGACCGAGCACGATCACCTGCGCCGTACCCGCGAGCAGGGCGACCGAGGCCACGATGCCGCTGACACGCACGACCAACGCCGAGCGTCTCCCCGTCGGAGTGCAGACCATCAGCCAGGTCACGGCGGCGAACGCCGCGAGCACCGCCGTGTCGGCGACGGCGTCGGGCGGCTCGACGACGGCGAGCAGGCCTGCCGCCTGCGCCCCCACGGCCACCGACGTCGTGAGGACGAGCGCGGTCATGGTGAGTCCGGACAGCCCCGGCCGGGTGCGGGAGAACGCCAGCGACACCGGGGCGCCCAGACAGACCAGCAGCAGGAAGGCCATCGGGTCGGGGATCCACGAAGCGTCGGTGAACAGCAGCGAGAGGATTCCGCCGAGTGCTGCCGTCGTGGCCAGCGCGGTCGTGCCGCGCCGGTCCAGCCGCGAGGCGGGACGGAGCAGCCCCGCCGCGGCGGCGACGATCGTCGTCGTCAGGAGCGCGAGCGTCAGCCCGAGCGCTCCGGCGGGTGTCGGCGAGCCTCCGTGACCGTGCCCGCCGACCACCGCCGCCTGCGGAGCGGAGTCCGCGGCCAGGAGGATCGCCCCGATCACACCGACGCCCGTGCCGAGGCCCTGCGGTCTCGCCGTGCGGGCGGGTGGGCGCAGTCGCACCGCATCATCGCCTGCTCGGCCGTCGTCGCTCGTCGATGCAGCACCATCGCCACCACCATCGGAGCGAAGACGATCGCGTTGTAGAGCAGGTGCAGCTCCACCCTCGGGATCAACAGCTGGATCATGCTCGTCGGGACCGACTTGCCCAGCAGATAGGCGCCGCTCCATGACTGGATGAGCAGCAGCAGGTGTTCGATGTGATGCCAGAACTGAATGCCGAGCGCGATTCCCCACCAGGTCCGAGATCGCCCGGTGAAACCGTGGCGCAGCATGAAGAACGCTACGATCATGATCAGTGCGAACCCATAGTGGAGCAGCTCGTTCTGCACCAGCGAGGGAAACACCAGACCCAGTGCGCCGCCCGCCTCCGGAATCGGCCAGTCCCAGAGATAGATCTGCGCGGCCTGCGCCAGGTGTTCCACCCAGTGCAGTAGGACCACGATGCCGTAGATCGCCAAGGCGGCGCCATGCCGACTCGTGTTCAGCGTCTCCAACAGACTGCCGGGCCGGGGAACCCGTCTACGCACCATCGACGTCGACATCATCGTTCTCCTGACTCGTCGAAACGGCAGCGGACGCGCCGTCGATCACGTCGTCGATTCGTGACCGAGGGAATCCGCACGTCATCGCAGCCGAATGGGACCGATCTCCGCGGCGCACGACGCCGTCGAATCGGCGCGGTGTGGGAATACCCCGGCGTCCTCCTCGGCTCACCTCACCGTAGTGTCGGGGGAACCGAGAATGAAGGTCTCCGTGGAACTCGGGGCGTAATGGGCAATCTCGGAGAAACACCTTCCCGAGCACGCCACGTCGACGGTGTCGCCGAGTGACACGCCGAACCGTCGACCGCCCGTCCGTCGGCCTCGTCCTGCCGCACCGGGTCGCCGCGCGGGTCATCGCGTCCGGACGGCCGCCTCGTGCAGCCACGAGCCGACTCGCCGGGCGGCGGCGAAGGCCGCCCATGCGGTGACGTCGACGATCGAGGCGTCGTTCGCCTGCCGCCGTCGCACGTCGGCCACCACCGCCGGGTCCACCTGGAAGGGGGCGAAGGCGACGAGCAGGGCGAGCCGCCCGACGGCTCGGTCCTCCTCGGGCAGGCTCGCGACGCCGTCCGACACCCATGATCGACTCAGACCGCGCGGCCCGCCGCGCCAGACCGCCAGCTCGGCGACGATCAGCGCCCGGACGGACGCGGGCACGGCACGGACGCCCGCCAGGTCCAGCTCGGCCGCGGTGCGCGCGAGGGCGTCCGCCACCGGCCGGCTCTCCGCCGCCCAGGACAGCTCGGACGGCAGGGGTGCCGTGGGCAGCAGCGACAGTGACCGGCCCGGCGCACAGCGCGCATCCGCGGTGGCGCCGAGGTGTCGGCTGAGCAGTCTGCCCAGTCCGGTGCGCAGACTCGGGGTCGTACCCGGCAGCGCGGAGTCGTCGAGGAACACGGTGACGACGCGGTTGAGGTAGTGGAACGCCACCGCCACGCCGATCAGCTCCGGTCGATGCACGGCGGGCGGCGGCACCGTGCGCAGCGCCCCGTCCGCCGTCCCGCCGTGGCGAGCCCACTCGACGACGGCGCGCAGGCGGTCGTCCGCGACGTCGGCGGGCCGATCCGCGACGATCGCCGCGCTCGCCGTCCGGGCACCGAGACCGCGCAGGGTCGTGCTGTGCACCTCCACGCAGTACGGGCAGGCGTTGCTCTGTGACACCGCCGCCGCGACCGCCTCCTTGGTCGCCCGGTCCACCGCGCCCGCGGCCAGCAGCGTCTCGCGCAGCAGCACCCAGGACGCGGCCAGCACGGCGGGCGAGGGCGAGTGCACCGCGATCGGCGGGGCCAGCAGGCCGAACTCGCGTTCCACCTGCCGGTAGACGTCGGCGACCATCCCGACGGCCGCGGACGGCGGCACGGGACTGATGTGCCGCGTCCGGTTCAGCGCCCTGCGTGATGCCGATCTGATGAACGGTCCGGTCATCGCCGCCTCCTTGGTTTCGTCAGACAACTCACTCGACGTGCGGTAGCGACCCCCAGGGAATGGTTAGCATCGATCAGGTGCTGAGACGGACCTACGACCAGCGTTGCTCGGTTGCCCGCACTCTCGAAGTGGTGGGTGAGCGCTGGACCCTGCTCATCGTGCGCGAGGCGCTGCACGGGGTCACCCGTTTCGACCGGTTCCTCGACCAGCTGGCGATCGCCAGGAACGTCCTGACCGACCGTCTCCACCGCCTCGTCGAACACGGCGTGCTGGACCGGGTCCCGTATCAGGACCGCCCGGTGCGACATGAGTACCGCATCACCCCCAGGGGACGGGAGCTGGCCACCGTGGTCACGGCGTTGATGGAATGGGGTGATCGACACCTGGCCGACGAGGCGGGACCACCGCGCGTCGCCGAGCATGCCGCGTGCGGCGGGCAGGTGGCGACCATGCTGCACTGTTCACGCTGTTCTCACCCCGTCTCACCCGGCGAGGTGATCACGCGACCGTCGTGACCGGGCCGCTCGAACAGCGTCGCCGCCGCGCGGGCCGTCGCCGCCCGCCCGCTCGTCTCCCCGCCCGGCCCCGGTGCCCCGTAGGTCACCGCGACGCCGCGCTCGCGTGCGGCGCGGACGATCCCGGGAACGGCACGCTCGGCGAGCGCCGCGATGGTCAGCGCCGGATTGACCGTGAGAGCGCCGGGCACCGCGGAGCCGTCGGTGACGAAGACGCCCGGATGCCCGCGCAGTTCGTGGCGGTCGTCCAGCGCCGAGGTCGCGGGGTCGTCGCCGAGGCGACACGAGGCCAACGGGTGGACCGTGTAGGCGCCGACGACGTCGTTGGTCCAGGGCAGCACCGTCGACAGGCCGTCGCGCTCCATGATCCGCTTGATCTCGGCGTCCGACGCGGCCCAGCCGCGCAGAGTGTTCGCCGTGGGCCGGTACGAGAGGGTGCCGCGCCCGAGCATCTGCTGGGAGATGCGGTAGGCGTTGCCCGTGGGCGGCGGCGGCCCGAAGACGCCCTCGTTGTCGTCCTCGGTCATGGCGAAGATCGTGAGCCACGACGGCCATCGCCGCAGCAGCTCCTTCTTCCTCGGCCCGAACCAGGTCGCGCCGGTCGGGTCGGGCGTCTGCGCCAGGATCGTGCCGAGACCGGGCGGGAAGTAGAGCTGCTCCAGGGAGAAGCGGGAGTACTCCGGCTTGGTGCCGTCGAGATCGTCCCAGCTGGCCACGGCGGGGCCTCGACCGATCTGATTCGCCGCGTAGACCCGGCCGTCGGGGCGGGACAGGCCGAACAGCTCGTGGGCGCGTTCCTCGTCGACGACCGCGGTGTTGAGCCGTTCCCCGTTGCCGGAGAAGTAGCGTCCGACCGCGTGCGGCATCGGGCCCAGCGTCGCCTCGGAGCGTTGCAGGATCATCGGCGTGGCGCCCGCGCCCGCCGCCAGCACGACGATCCGGGCGTCGATCGTGCCGCTGCCGGTGCTGATCCGGTAGTCCTCGGCGTCGATCGTGTCGTAGTGGACTCGGTAGTCCCCGTCGTCTGTCCTGGACAGGCGCTGCACCTCGTGCAGCGGCCGGATCTCGGCGCCGTGGGCGACGGCGGCGGGCAGATAGTTCAACAACAGGGAGCGTTTGGCGTCGAAACGGCAGCCCGCCATCATCCAGTTGCAGTTGGTGCACAGCGCCGTGTCGATCGCGACGGGGACCGGATTGGCGGTGCGGCCCGCGTGTGAGCAGGCGGCGCCGAAGAGCCCTGCGGCGTAGCTGACGTCGTCCCAGGTCTGCCGCGTCACCGGCAGTGCCTCCGACACCCTGTCATACCACGGGTCCAGGGTGTCCCGGCTGATCGCCGCGGGCCACATGCGGCGTCCGATGCCGCCGTGGCGTTCGAAGGCGAACCGGGGGGCCCTCGGCATCGCCGCGAAGTACACGACGCTGCCGCCGCCGACGCAGTTGCCGCCCAGCAGGCTCATCCCGTCGCCGACGACGAAGTCGAACACCCTCGTGTACGACGAGCCGAGTTTGAAGTCGTGGTCGAACTCCTCGCCCGTCAGCCAGGGCCCGCGTTCGAGGACCACCACCTTCGCCCCGCCTGCCGCCAGGTGATACGCGGTCACGGCGCCGCCGAACCCGCTGCCGATCACGAGGACGTCGGTGCGCTCCGTGCTGCTCATGCCGGACTCCCTGAGGGGCTGGTGTCGGGATGGGTGGCGGCGGGGGTGCCGCCGTACGAGTGGTCGCGGAACCGCCAGAGGCCGTCCGCCTCGGGGCGGGCGAAGCCGAGGATCGACAGGCCCGGGTGGCCCTGGGCGAAGGCGTCGGCGGTGTGGAGGTGCGCGGCGGTGTCGAAGGCCATGTTGCTGAGCATCGCCAGCGCGACCCAGCCGTCGCGTTCCCCGTTGTCCACGGCGGTCAGACGCAGCATCAGGGCCGCGCGGTCGGCATAGGACAGCGCGACGAAGGCGGGCAGCGTCTCGTCGAGTGCCACCCCGCGTTCGGCGGCGAACCTGTCCGCATGCTCGTTCAACAGGCCCGCCAGCGACGCCAGCGCCGGTCCGAAGCCGCTCGCCGGATCGTTCAACAGCGCGAGGGCGCCCGACGCCACGGCGCCGCCGCCCTCGGCGACTCCCGCCACGGCATGGTCGTCCGGGGCTCGCTTCTCCCCGGGGACGATCGTGTCGGCGAACGCCTCCAGCGTCGTCGTCGTGATCCGATCCAGAGTCGGCTGATCCGAGGTCACACCATCTCCTCCTTCGTTGTCGGCGACATCCGACGAGAGGGCGGCCCGATTCGGTGTTTCCACCGCGAACGGTTCGGTTCTCCGCGCGATCCGCGAACCACGCGGTCCCGCCGTTCCGCCGACAGCAACCGTCGAATCGTCGGCGTCACGATGAGCGTTCGACGACGAATCCGCGCGTTCACCCGTCTCATGCCGAACCGCCGTCAGCTGATCATCGGAAGTGTCGGAATCCGATGCGCGATCGAACTCATCGTCCGTTCGACGGCGGCGGCACCGCACCTTCTCCATTGCGCAGCGACTCCTGTGGAACTGCGGCTCATAACTGGGGACGGCGCCTGCGCACGAAAGAAGTAGCCGAGATCCCGAGGCGGCTGTGATGGTCGGAACAACCGGTGCGGCAGACAAGGATAGTCCGACTCATTCCGGTTGAAGGAGCGCACGTTGAGCACATTACTTCGGAGATTCAGACGCCGTGTTCTGACGCCGAACGTGTCGGAGACGGAGCTCGCCACCCGTGGATTCCACGACAAGTCGCCCGCGGCACGCGAGTTGATAGAGACGGTGGGTCGGATGTTCCTCACCGGTTATGCCCACGCCATGGAGTCGCGGTCCGCCGCCGAGGCCGAGGCACGGCTGGAGACGCTTCCGACGTTCTTCCGGGGTTTCGCCTACGAGGGCGCCGCGATGGGATATGCGGTGCTCGACGGGCTGCCGTGGGGCGGCGGGAACGTGGAGCGGTTCCTCGCGGGCCGGGGCGGCGAGCACGTGTACATGGCCTACATCGGCGTGGGCTGGGCGATGGCGAGGGTCCCGAGATTCCGCTGGCCGAGGATGCTGCCGCCCGATCCGCTGCTGCGCTGGCTGGTCCTCGACGGCTACGGGTTCCACCAGGCCTACTTTCATACGCGGCGGTACGTCCACGAGCAGTTCCGCGAACCGCGTTTTCCGTGGCCGTCGAACGCGCCGCATCCCTACGCCGACAACGCCATCGACCAGGGCATCGGCCGTGCCCTGTGGTTCGTCGGCGGTACCGACGCCGCCCGCGTCGCCGACCTGATCGACGCCTTCCCCGCGGCGCGCCGAGCGGATCTCTTCAGCGGAGCGGGGCTGGCCGCCACCTACCTCGGGGGCGTGGACGAGGCCGAGCTGCGGCTGTTCGCCGAGCGGGCGGGGCAGCACCGGCCGCAGGTGGCGCAGGGCGCGGCGTTCGCGGCGGAGGCCAGGGTGCGGGCCGGGCTGGTGGTCGAGCACACGGGGGTCGCCACGCGGGTGTTCTGTGCCGCGGACCCCGACGGCGCCGCCGATGTCTCACGGGCGGCCCGACCCGCGCCGTCCACGTCCGAGGCGGTGCCCGCCTTCGAGACGTGGCGGCGGCGCATCGCCGAGGAGTTCGTCTCGCTGGGGAGGTCGTGAACACATGTCGTCCATCGTCAAGATGATGCGCAGGCAGCTGGCCGGAGTGCTCGCGCTGGCACTGATCGCGGCGACGTTCGTCGTCGTCCGGCTGCCCACCTCGTCGGCCGCCGAGATCGAGCGGCTGGCCGCCGACTACGGATTCGAGCCTCGCTCGATCGCGCTGCCCGGCGGGCTGCCGCAGCAGACCATCCGCCGGGTCAATCAGGACTACAGCCACATCGACGCCTGGATCTCGTCGGTCGGCGCGTCGATCGCCATGAACGATCTCGACGGCGACGGGTTGGCCAACGACCTGTGCCTGACCGATCCCCGCTCCGACGAGGTGATCGTGACACCGGTCCCCGACGAACGCTCGGACCGCTATGAGCCCTTCGTCCTGGACCCCGGCGACCTGCCGATGAACGACGTGATGGCGCCGATGGGATGCGTCCCCGGCGACTTCGACGAGGACGGCAGGCTGGATCTCCTCGTGTACCTCTGGGGTCGCACCCCGATCCTCTACCTGGCCGACCCGGACGCCGCCACGCTGGGCCCGGAGACCTACCGCGCCACCGAGGTCGTGCCCGGCAGGCAGGGCGAGGTCTACGACGGGCCTCAGTGGAACACCAACACGGTGGCGGTCGACGACTTCGACGGCGACGGGCACCTGGACGTCTTCGTCGGCAACTACTTCCCGCACGGTCCGGTGCTCGACGACTCCGTCAGCGGCGGCGTACAGATGAACCACTCCATGTCCCAGGCCTTCAACGGCGGCGAGGACTACTTCCTGCGCTGGGCGGGCGTCACCGACGACGACGAACCCGCGGTCGAGTTCGAGCTCCTGGAGGACGTGCTGCCCGTCGACGTCTCCAAGGGCTGGGCGCTGGCCGCGGGGGCCACCGACGTGGACGGCGACCTGCTTCCGGAGCTGTACGTCGGCAACGACTTCGGGCCCGACCGGCTGCTCTACAACCGCTCCACCCCCGGCGACATCCGGTTCTCCGTGGTGGAGGGCGCCAGACATCCGATGGTGCCCAAGTCCAAGCACGTGGGCCTGGATTCGTTCAAGGGCATGGGCATCGACTTCGGTGACCTCGACGGCGACGGCCTGTACGACATGTTCGTCAGCAACATCACGACGTCCTTCGGCATCGAGGAGAGCCACTTCGCGTTCGTCAGCGACGCCGACGACCCCGCCGAGCTGCGGGCTCGGCTCCAGGCGGGCGAGGCGCCGTGGACCGACGAGAGCGCGCCCCTGGGCCTGGCGTGGTCCGGATGGGGCTGGGACGCCAAGATCGCCGACTTCGACAACGGCGGCGACCTCGTGGTCGCGCAGGCGACCGGGTTCGTCAAGGGCCGGACCAACCGCTGGCCCCAGCTTCAGGAGCTGGCCACCGCGAACGACCAGCTGCTCAGCAATCCGCTGGCCTGGCCCCAGATCACCGAGGGCGACGACCTCGCGGGCGACCAGCACATGGCGTTCTTCGTCAAGGGCGACGACGGGCGGTACGTCGACCTCTCGGTCGAACTCGGCCTGGCGATCCCGGTACCGACCAGGGGCATCGCCACCGGCGACTCGGACGGCGACGGTCTGCTCGACTTCGCCATCGCCCGGCAGTGGGACGCGCCGTTGTACCACCACAACGTCAGCCCCGCCGAGAACAGCTTCCTCGGCCTGCGGCTCACCCACGACGAGGAGCCCTCCGACGGCGATCTCGCCGCGCCGGGCTCCCCGGTGGTCGGCGCGCAGGTCACGGTGACCAGAGAGGACGGCAGGCGCTTCATCACGCGGGTCGACGGGGGCAGCGGCCACTCCGGCAAGCGCAGCCACGAGGCCCACGTGGGACTCGGCTCCGGGGTGACCGGGCCGGTGGACGTGAACCTGAGATGGCGGGACCGCACCGGCCAGGTGCGTGAGGACAACCTGAGACTCGAACCCGGCTGGCACTCGCTCCAGCTCGGCACCACCGCGCAGGAGGGGTGACGGACATGGCAGGACGGCAGCAGGCGGCCTCGCCGCCACGACACGACCCGAAGGTGATCACGGCACTGCGCCGGTTCGCCATCTCGATCACGATCTTCAACCTGCTCGGCTACACGGTGCTGGGCTTCGAGCAACCCTGGCTGTGGCCGTTCATCGCCCTGGCCACCGGTTACACGGTGGAGATAGTCCTGGAGTGGGTCGCCGCCAGGTCGGAGGGCCGGGCGCCGCGGTTCGCGGGCAACGGAGCACGCGGCCTGATGGAGTTCCTGTACCCGGCGCACATCACCAGCCTGGCGCTCAACATGTTGATCTACGTCAACGACCAGGTGTTCGTGATGATGTTCGGCGTGCTGGTGGCGGTGGGGGCCAAGTGGATCCTGCGGGCCCCGGTGCGCGGCAGGCTGCGGCACTTCATGAACCCGTCGAACTTCGGCATCGCCGTCATCCTGCTGTTGTTCCCCTGGGGGAGCATCGCGCCGCCGTACCACTTCAGCGAGCACGTGGACGGCTGGATCGACTGGCTGATCCCGGCACTGATCATCGTCGGCGGCACGATGATCAACGGGAAGCTCACCGGACGGATGTGGCTGATCGCGGGCTGGGTCGGCGGCTTCGCCCTGCAGGCCGTCGTCCGAGGCGTCGTGGAAGGCGTGTCGATCCCCGGCGCGTTGGGGACCATGACCGGCATCGCGTTCATCCTGTTCACCAACTACATGATCACCGACCCCGGCACCACCCCGTCCCGTCCCGCCTCCCAGGTCGCCTTCGGCGGCGGCGTGGCGGTCGCCTACGGCGTGCTGACCGCGATGCACATCGCCTACGGGATCTTCTTCGCCACGGCCATCGTGTGTCTGGTGCGCGGCCTGTTCCTGTGGGCCCTGCACTACACGAACCAGGCTCGGGAACAGTACGAGGCCGCGCAGCGGCGGGCGACCGAGCAGGCGGAACGGGAGCCGAGCACGGCGACGGGCGGGTCCGGCGAGGAGGTCCCCGCCGAGACGTCCGACGTCGGGTCGACCGCCGCGGCCGAGCCTGCCCCGGTGCCCACCGAGAACCGGGTCGTCCGGACGTGAACGGGCCGGAGGCCGCGCGGCGCGGCCGGACGCCGCCGGGCCCGCCGCGCTCGGAGACCCTGGCCATGCTTCGGAGACTGGCGGGCGACCGCCTCGGACTGATGTCCTCGGCGGCGTCCCGCTACGGCGACGCCTCGAAGCTGACGATCGGACCGAAGTCGCTGTACTTCTTCAACCATCCCGACCACGCCCGGCACGTCCTCACCGACAACAGCGCGAACTATCACAAGGGGATCGGGCTGGTACAGGCCAGACGGGCATTGGGCGACGGGCTGCTGACCAGTGAGGGCGCGCTGTGGCGCACACAGCGCAAGGTGATCCAGCCCGCGTTCACCCCCCGGCGGATCGCGAGTCAGGCGGGGGCCGTCGTGGCGGAGGCCGCCCGACTCGTCGACCGGCTGCGATCCAGGCGGGCGGGCGAGCCGGTCGACGTCCTGGACGAGATGACCGTGTTCACCCTCGGTGTGCTCGGCCGGGCACTGCTCGACGCGGACCTCAGCGCCTATGACGCGGTGGGCCATGCCTTCGAGGCGGTGCAGGACCAGGCCATGTTCGAGATGGTGTCGATGGGCATGGTGCCGACCTGGATTCCGCTGCCTCGGCAGCGCCGCTTCCGGCGGGCCCGTGCCGAGCTGTATCGCGTGGTCGACCGGCTGGTCGCCGAGCGGAGCGCGGGGCAGACGGGCGACGGCGACGACGTCCTCTCGCGGCTGATCGAGTCGACCGGGCAGGAGAGCGATCCCGAGGTCGGGCGCCGTCGGATGCGGGACGAGGTGGTCACCCTGCTGCTCGCCGGGCACGAGACCACGGCGAGCACGCTGGGCTGGACGCTGCATCTGATCGATCGACATCCCGAGGTCGGCGCACGGCTGCGGGCGGAGGCCGCTGCGGTGCTGGGCGACCGACAGCCGACACATGAGGACCTCCGCCTGCTGCCCTACACGACGATGGTCGTCGAGGAGGCCATGCGGCTGTATCCGCCCGTGTGGATCCTGCCCAGGGAGGCACAGCGGGACGACGAGGTCGGCGGCTATCACGTTCCCGCGGGTGCCGACGTGCTGATCTGTCCCTACACGCTGCATCGCCATCCTGAGTTCTGGGACGAGCCCGAGCTGTTCCGGCCCGAGCGGTTCGCGCCGGAGCAGAAGGCGAAGCGGTCTCGTTACTCGTATCTGCCGTTCGGCGCGGGGCCGAGGTTCTGCGTCGGCAGCAGCCTCGGGATGATGGAGGCGGTGCTGGTCATCGCGATGATCACGCGAGAGCTGCGGCTGACGGCGGTCCCGGGCAGGCCGGTGGTGCCGGAGCCGATGCTGTCCCTGCGGGTTCGGGGCGGCCTGGAGATGTCCGTGCACCGTGTGGCCTGACCGCGGGCGGGCTGCGCCGCCCTGGCGCGGATCGGTGACCGAGTCCGCCGGGGCAGGCGCGGCTCGGTCGCGGCCGTCGCGGCCGGAGGGACCGGATCTCGGGTTGTCCGTGCGACGGGGTTCGGGTGGATGCCGCGGGGTGCTCCCGTTCCGGTCGCCGTTGGCCGGGCGGCCGCCGAGACGCGGCGGGTGCCGGGCGATGTCGACCGGGATGACGTTGACCGGGGTGCCGGTGGCCGGGGTGACGACGCCGTCGCCCCGACCAGGCGGCCGGGGCGACGACGTACGGGCGTCGATCAGCGTGGCGTGCGCGCGTCCAGCAGTGCCATCAGTACCGGCGGGTCCAGCTGTCGGAGCGGCCGCAGGGCGATGTCGACGGTGTGGATCGGCTGGCCGGGCCGCACGGTGATCGGCCCGTGTGAGCCGACGGAGACCTGCCCGTCCTGCCCGCCGTCGGTCTGCTCGGCCGGGTCCGTCATGACCGACTGGGCCAGGACGTACCAGGTGCCCTGGGGGACGTCGGCCAGTTCGAATGCACCGGGGGCGTCCAGCACGGCACACCGTAGTGGTCTGCCCTGCGGGATGGGTTCACGGAACAGACCGATGAACACCGAGGACTCGTACTCCGGCGACGAACTGTGCACGGTGCCCCGCAGCGTCACGGTGTGGTCGACGCGGACCGGACGGCGGTCATCGGTCACGATCTTGGAGCAGTAGCCGCCGAGTCTGCGGTACGTGGTCGGCGAGACGCCGACCGTGCTGCAGAATCGGGAGCCGAAGGTGCCCACGCTGGAGTAGCCGACCCGATGACTGATCTCCGTGACCGACAGCGAGGTCGTGACCAGGAGTCGCTTCGCCTCCTGCAACCGCATGGCGGAGAGGAAGCGCCCCGGCGAGACACCGGTGACCCGCTGGAAGGCGCGGGAGAAGTGGAACTTGCTGTACATCGCGGCGCGGGCCATGTCATCGATGGTGAGCGTCTCCCCGAGATTCTCGCGCATCGCGGTGATCACTCGGGACACGGCCTGCTCGATACCGGCCGGTACACGTTCGTCTATCGTCGAGGTGGTGGCTGCTCGCTGCATTCTCTCCCCTAATGTTCAGACAGTGGAGTTCCCCAGTGGCGAGGCGGCGCTCGATGAAGCGCGGCATGCCTGAAATCAAGCATTCCGTATCAGTTGTTCGCCCCAGTACGTGTGGCAATCAGTGGAGTCGGGTTCTGTCACTCTGATAGTTCGACGTCGCCACAGGGAAATCAAGGTTCAGTGGCGGAATCAGATAGGATGGCATCGTCATGAGAGATGGTATGTGAGAGGTGAGTTCTGCCTTCGGGTATCGGAATGATGTCGTTCGCCGCCGATTCGGGAGCGACCGGCCGCGGCTCTGGCCGTGCGTCGCCGCGGATGTTCAACTCGAGGAGTCCGGAGGTTCGTCGTCGGCGACCGCTCTGGGGGCGGGGACGTCGCTCGGTGGCGGGTGGGCCCCGGATCCGTCCGTCTGTGCCGTGCCCGCCGCGTTCGTCGCGGCGAGCCGATCGCGGATTCGCTGTCGCCACGCTTCGTAAGCGGGTGTCGCCGAGGTCGGGTCGACTCCGGCCGTCGTGCGTACGATCCGCAGCGCCTCCGGTGCGGTGACGCCCGCGAAGGCGGTGAGCGCGGGGTGGGTGTGCGGCGGGACCGCCCCCGCCATCGAGCGCGCCTGCGTGGCGAAGACCGCGCCGAGACCGAGTTCGAGCCCGTGAGGTCCGGCCTGCGTTCGCAGCTCCGCCAGCGCGGTGGGGGTGCTGCCGCCCGCGAAGGCGGCGGCGAGCCCGACTCCGCTCCACAGGTCGGCGTGTCGGGTCGTGGCGAAGCGGGCGACGGCGGCGGCGACGTCGCGGGTTCGTCCGCTATGGATGAACCACAGCGCCCGGCCGATTCCCTGGTCCACGGCCCTCGGGAAGTAGTCGGGCGCACCCTGCCACGGGTATGCGGCGGGAACCT